>NZ_VMSH01000022.1:0-29420 GCF_007713445.1 Pseudomonas sp. RGB
CGCCGGAAGTGGGGCGAATTATAGACTTCCAGAATCTGCCGTCAACCCTTAATTTGGATTTTCTATCAAACTGCCCGAAAACCTAACGACACCTTCTATATAGAGGGCCAAAATCCAGCAACTGAGCAATATATTGCTCAAAGCTCACCAGTTGAGCATCATATGCCCCCTGCCTCTCCACCACGACTTTGGACAAACACCCCCAATGACCACCCCACCCCGCAGCCTGGCATCGGCGTTGTTCCCGGTCGGCCTGCTATTAATAGCCATGGCGTCCATCCAGTCCGGCGCCTCGCTGGCCAAAAGCATGTTTCCCATTGTCGGCGCCCAGGGCACGACCACCCTGCGGCTGATATTTGCCAGTGTGATCATGCTGCTTCTATTACGCCCATGGCGCGCCAAGCTCACGGCCAAGTCCCTGCGTACCGTTGTCATTTATGGCATGGCGCTGGGTGGCATGAATTTCCTCTTCTATATGTCCTTGCGCACAGTGCCCCTGGGCATCGCTGTAGCGCTGGAATTCACAGGCCCGCTCGCCGTTGCGATCTACGCTTCGCGCCGGGCGGTGGACTTTCTATGGATCGGCCTCGCGATCGCCGGCCTTCTACTGCTCATACCCATAGGCGAAGCCAGCAGCGGTATCGATCTGACGGGCGCAGCCTATGCCCTCGGCGCGGGTGTCTGCTGGGCGCTCTATATTCTGTTCGGCCAAAAGGCCGGCAACGACAATGGCGTCCAGACCGCAGCACTCGGCGTAATGATTGCTGCCTTATTTGTCGCGCCGATTGGCATCGTCCACGCAGGCGCCGCGCTGCTGACCCCAGCACTGATCCCCGTCGCCCTGGCTGTCGCCATCTTGTCCACGGCCCTGCCCTATACCCTGGAAATGGTCGCACTCACCCGCCTTCCTGCCCGCACCTTCGGCACCCTGATGAGCATCGAGCCTGCATTCGGCGCGCTTTCCGGGCTGTTCTTCCTGCAAGAGCACTTGTCGCTGGCACAGTGGCTGGCCATCACCTGCATTATCCTGGCCTCTGTAGGCGCTACGCTGACGATGCGCAATGAATCCAAACCGCTGGTGCCGGCCGATTGACCGCTATCTAAGGTAGCTCTGGTATTTGCCGCTTATTTAGGCCATGTTTAGGCCGTAAATGAATGTCTTTCATGGAGAATTTCGACAAGGACAGCTGAACGCTACAATCGAGAGCGAGTGAAGCCTGCATCGAGCCTTTTTGCGAAGCGGCTATTAAGGATAGTGATGAAAAGAATATTGATACTGTTCATGGTCGTGGGCATTGCGGGCTGTGCTGCGACCACCAAGACAGAAGTGAAACGGGGCAAAAAAGGGCTGCATATCAACTGTTCGGGGCTGTCCTCCTCCTGGGACCAGTGCTACACCAGCGCAGCCAATTCATGCGGAGCCAAGGGCTACCGGGTTATCGCCAAGTCCGGTGACAACTCCGAGGAGCCTGGAGACTACCCCTTCGGCCTCAACCCTGCCGGCTACACCAGTCGCAGCATGATCGTCATCTGTAAGTGAGCACCCGAGCAGTCTTCATCCGACTGCTCCTCTTTTCTGAAAACCTGATCTCGACCCGGCCCTTTGCGACGCTGCGGCTACACTCCTGCTCGACTATCGAGCAACGGAGTTCCCATGACAGAAAACAACAAAATCGTATTGGTAGTGGGTGCCGGTGATGCCACCGGCGGCGCCATTGCCAAGCGCTTCGCGCGCGAAGGCTACGTGGCCTGCGTCACCCGCCGCAGCGCAGACAAACTGCAGCCCTTGGTCGACAGCATCCAGGCGGCCGGTGGCCAAGCCCACGGCTTTGCCTGCGATGCACGCAAGGAAGACGAGGTCATCGCGCTGATCGAACAGATCGAAAGCGAGTTGGGCCCGATCGAAGCGTTCGTCTTCAATATCGGCGCCAACGTGCCTTGCAGCATCCTTGAAGAAACCGCGCGCAAGTACTTCAAGATCTGGGAGATGGCCTGCTTCTCCGGCTTCCTGAATGCGCGTGAAGTGGCCAAGCGCATGGTCACCCGCAACCGCGGGACCATCCTGTTCACCGGCGCTACCGCAGGCTTGCGCGGCGCTGCGGGTTTCGCTGCGTTTGCCGGCGCCAAGCATGGCATCCGCGCACTCGCACAAAGCATGGCGCGAGAGCTGGGCCCCAGGAACATCCATGTGGCCCACGTAGTGGTCGACGGCGCCATCGACACCGACTTCATTCGCGACAACTTCCCGCAAAAATACGCCCTGAAGGATCAGGACGGCATCCTCAACCCCGAACACATCGCCGACAACTATTGGTACCTGCACAGCCAGCCACGCGACGCCTGGACCTTCGAACTGGACCTGCGCCCCTGGAATGAACCCTGGTAAGCACGCCTCCACAACAATAAGCAGCGAGCATCGACCATGAGTAAAACCCTGGAATTCTTCTTTGACCTCGGCAGTCCCGCCACGTACCTGGCCTACACTCAACTGCCTGCCCTGTGCGCCGCAACTGGCGCGACCCTGGTGTACCAGCCGATGTTGCTCGGAGGCGTGTTCAAAGCCACCGGCAATGCATCCCCCATCAGCGTCCCGGCCAAGGGCCGGTACATGTTTAATGACCTGGCGCGGTATGCCCAACGCTACAACGTGACGCTCAAGTTCAACCCGCACTTCCCCATCAATACCCTGATGCTGATGCGCGCAGTGACCGGCATGCAGCGTCACCAACCCGAGCGCTTCCAAGGCTTCATCGACTGCCTGTTCCACGCCCTCTGGGTCGAAGGTCGGAATATGGGCGACCCCGCTGTCGTGGCCGCGGTGTTGACCGAAGCCGGTTTCAATCCGGAAGAAGTGCTGGCCCTGGCCAATGATGAAAGCGTGAAAGCCGCCCTCAAGGACAACACGGAACAGGCCGTTCAGCGCGGCGTGTTTGGTGCGCCCAGCATGTTTGTAGGCAACCAGCTGTTCTTCGGTCAGGACCGTCTGGAATTTGTGCGCGAAGCCCTCAGCTAATCGCTATCACCAATCGCCCCCGAGCGCCGCTTGCGAGCAAATTGTAAGCGGCATTTGCCGTCAGCAGGTCGAATTGATGCGGGTCCATGATCGGCTTGAGCTTGCCCGCATCGATCAACCTGGCCGCGTCGGCCAGTATCGGTGTTGCAGGACTACACCCCGCCGTCACTGCCCATCTACGCGGTCTCGGCGCCCAATCGCCGCCAGTCGGCCCGGGTCAAGGCGTTCGTCGACTATATGGCCGACGCCCTGGCCCAGGCGCCCGAACTGCAACCGATCAAATAGCCGCTGTACGCACCTGCAACCATTCCAGCGCAGCGCCGCTGAGCAGCGGGCTAAGCCGCTCGCGCACCTCGGTGTGGTAGGCGTTGAACCACTCGCGCTCGTCCGCCGTCAGCAGCGACGGCACCAGGCAACGGGTGTCGATCGGGCACAGGGTCAGGGTTTCGAACTTGAGAAACTCACCGAACTCGGTCTCGCCCGCTTCACGGTTCAACACCAGGTTCTCGATGCGCACGCCCCAACGGCCTGGGCGATAAGTGCCCGGCTCAATCGAGGTAATCATCCCCGGCTGCATCGCCGTTTGCGGTGCAGTGGCGGCCTGGTAGGCAATCACTTGCGGGCCCTCATGCACATTCAGGAAATAGCCTACACCGTGACCCGTGCCGTGGCCGTAGTCCACGCCTTCGGCCCAGATCGGCGCACGCGCAATGGCGTCCAGCAGCGGCGACAGAATGCCCTTGGGAAACTGCGCACGCGACAAGGCAATCACGCCCTTGAGCACCCGCGTGCAGTCACGCTTCTGCTCTTCGCTCGGCGTGCCGATCGGCACCATCCGCGTGATGTCCGTGGTGCCGCCCAGGTACTGGCCGCCCGAATCGATCAGCAGCAAGCCATCGCCCTCGATCAGCGCGTGTTCTTCTTCAGTGGCGTGGTAGTGCGGCATCGCGCCATTGGCGTTGAAGGCCGCGATGGTGTTGAAACTCAACGACACATAACCGGGGCGACGGGTACGCGCCGCCGTCAGGTGTTCATCAATAGTCAGTTCGGTAATGCGCTCACGGCCCAGCGCACTGTCCAGCCAGGCGAAGAATTCGCACAACGCCGCGCCGTCCTGCTCCATGGCTTGGCGGATATGCTCGGCGTCCGCCAGGCTCTTGCGCGACTTGGCCAGAGTGGTCGGGTTCAGCCCTTCGACCAGCCTGACGCCGGCATCGAGGTTTTCCAGCAAACCGGCCGTCACCCGCGCCGGGTCAACATGCAAGCTCGCGCCCGACGGCACAGCGCGCAGTGCATCCGCCACTTCGTTGTAGTCGCGCAGGGTCACACCCTCGTGCTCCAGCACCGCGCGTAACTCGGCATCGACCTTGCTCAGCGCCACAAACAAGGTGGCCTGCTGCTGATTGATCAAGGCAAACGACACAAACACCGGGTTGAACGACACATCGCCGCCACGCAGGTTGAACAGCCAGGCGATGTCATCCAGGGTGGCGATGAAGTGCCAGTCGGCACCCTTCTCTTTCAGGCTGGCACGCAGCGCGGCGAGCTTCTCGCCACGGCTGACTGTCGCCTGCGGCGGCAGGTGTTGATAGATCGGCTGGTTCGGCAATGCCGGGCGGTCCTGCCAGACTTCGTTGAGCACATCGATATCGGTACGCAGGCGCGCGCCGCGCTCTGTCAGCTTGCCGCCCAGGGTACGCGCCGAGGCCACGGCCATGACCGCGCCATCCACCGCCACCACACCACCTTCGGGGGTTTGCTCGGCCAGCCATTCCAGCGGGCCGGGTTGGCCGGGCTGCAACTTCACCAGCTCGATACCGCTGCCCTTGAGTTCCTTGGTCGCCTGTTCCCAGTAACGGCTATCGGCCCAGACACCGGCGAAATCAGCAGTGACAATCAGCGTGCCCACCGAACCATGAAACCCCGACAGCCATTGCCGCCCCTGCCAGTAGCCCGGCAAGTACTCGGACAAGTGCGGGTCGGCCGACGGTACCAACAGGGCGTGGATGCCCTCGCGGCGCATCAGTTCACGGGTGTGCGCCAGGCGCTGGGGAACCGTTCCATGGGTCAAAGGCTGCGTACTCATTGTGTCTCCTGCTAACCACTAATAATTGTTATGTGTTGCGAATGAAAAATCAGACCGCCCAGAACGCCGGGGCACTGGCGAGTGCGGCTTTGATCAACTGCACGGCCTGATCGATGTCCTGTTCGGTGGTAAACCGGCCCAGGCTCAGGCGAATGGTACGACCAGCGCTGCGCGCGTCATGGCCCAGGGCCAGAAGCACGTGGGACGGCGCGTTGCTCGCGGAATTACACGCCGAGGTCGCCGAGAACGCCATGCCGGCACTGAGTGCGGCGGAATTGAACTCACCTTCACTGAACGTCAGGCTGAGCGTATGGGGAATGCGCTGCGTGGCGCTGCCGTTGAGGCGCACGCCCGCCACTGTTTCCAACTGGTCGAGCAGGCGCTGACGCAAGGCGACGATGCTGGCCTTTTCCTCGGCAAAGGATTGCGCCGCCAAGGCAAACGCGGTGCCCATGCCCGCAATCTGATGTGTCGCCAGGGTGCCGGAGCGCAGGCCGCCTTCGTGACCACCGCCGTGAATCTGCGCCAACACCTTTTGCTGCGCTCGCGGGCCCACATACAACGCGCCGATGCCCTTGGGGCCGTACAGCTTGTGCGCAGAAAACGACATCAAATCCACCGGCCATTCAGCCAGGTCGATCGCGACTTTGCCGGCACCTTGCGCGGCATCCACATGCAACAGCGCGCCGTGCTCACGCACCCGTGCGCCGATGGCAGGGATGTCGTTCAAGGTGCCCAATTCGTTATTGACCAGCATCAGCGACACCAGAAAGGTGTCGTCACGTAACGCTTCACTCACCGCGGTGGCGCTGATCAGCCCGTCGGCGTCCGGCACCAGATAAGTGACGGCCACCCCGGCTTCCTGCAGCTGCCGCGCGGTGTCCAGTGTGGCCTTGTGTTCGATCTGGCTGGTAATGATGTGCCCGCCCGCGACGCCGCGCGCCTGGGCCACGCCTTTGATCGCGAGGTTGTTGGATTCAGTCGCACCGGAGGTCCAGACGATCTGCTCAGGGCTGGCACCTACCAGCTCGGCGACCTGGCGCCGCGCCTGTTCAACCGTTTGCCGGGCCGCCTGGCCGTACGCATGGGAACTGGACGCAGGGTTACCGAAATTGGCATTGAAGCCCAGACACTCGACCATCACCTGGATGACCCGCTCATCCACCGGCGTGGTGGCGGCGTAGTCGAAATACAACGGACGTTTATTCATGACGTTTAAGACTCGCAGAGCGTGTTCCCGAGAGCAACGTCTCAGGGGCATCAACCGGAACAGAGGTCGTCAGGTTTAACCGATCGAATGCCATTAAAGAAGAACAACTTTATGCAAATGTGCGTAGGAACGCTCCTGAAATTCAGCTTAACAGGCTGAAGTAGCCCAATGGCAAACAAAAAGCCCGAGGTTCCTTAGGAGAATCCTCGGGCTTTTTGCTGCTGAGCGCCGGCTCAACTGGGACGACCATGCAGGACCACGCTGCGTTCGGCGTTCATTTCGCCTTGGTGATCAAAGCCGAACGGCTTCTGTGGCTGGGCGGTCAGTGCGGCGCGCTGCTGTTGGTATTCATCAAACGACAAGCCGCGACGGCTCAGCGCTTCCAGGGCCAATTGCTTGGTTTCTTCAGCCGTGTAAGGGCGTGATTCAGGTGATGGATGAGTCGCACAGCCAGCAAGGACGGCGCTGACAACGAGTAAGGAAACAGCCAGAAAATGGTTCATGGTGGAGGCCCTGCGAAGGAGGTTTCGAGTCAATGAACACAGGCTACTCCCGCCCCTGCACGGTGAAAAATCACCCGCCGTGATAGTCGCTATCAACCGTTCAGACACCTGCGATAGCCAGCCATGCATATTCATTTAAGATCTATAAATATGGAAATACGTTCATTTACGGAATAAACGTAACTCTCTATAAATAGCCCCATATCGAATCAACACTGTTCGCCACGCAACTGTTGCACCAGCAACAGTCATTCAACAAAACACCAGTCAGCCAACAGCTTCACTGTTCAGCAGTAAGCCTGAAGCCCGCGCCAATCAAGGCTTCCAGCCGTTGGTACAGCTCTTGCTCAACACGCTCCACTGCACCCGCTATGTACCCCTGTTGATAAAGGAACTGTTCATGACCCGTCCCCTGAATGTCGTTGCCCTCTCCGGCGGAACCTGGCGCCCCTCGCGCACCCTGGTGCTGACCCAGGCCGTGTTGGCCGAGCTGGCGACGTTGCTGCCGATCCAGACCACGCTGATCGAACTGGGCGACATCGCCCGGCCATTGGGCGGCGCCTTGTCGCGTGACGAACTGCCGGGCGAGGTTGAATCGCAACTGTTGGCCATCGAACAGGCCGACCTGCTGATCGTCGCCGCACCGGTGTACCGCGGCTCCTACCCCGGCCTGCTCAAGCACTTGTTCGATCTGGTCGGCCTCAACTCGCTGATCAACACGCCGGTATTGCTCGCTGCCACCGGCGGCAGCGAACGCCACGCGCTGGTGCTCGATCATCAGTTGCGCCCGCTGTTCAGCTTCTTCCAGGCACTGACTTTGCCGATCGGTGTGTATGCCACCGAAGCCGACTTCACCGACTACCAGATAACCAGCGAGCCCTTGAAGGGCCGCATACGCCTTGCCGCAGAACGCGCAGCACCTTTGTTTGCCGCGCACTCCCCCTCTCTGCTGAAAATCGCTTAAGGATTTGTCATGGATGTTTTCTGGTTTCTGCCGACGCATGGCGACGGTCACTACCTGGGCACCACCCAAGGTGCACGCCCGGTCACCCTCAATTATTTGAAACAAGTGGCGCAAGCGGCTGACAACCTGGGCTACTACGGCGTGCTGATTCCTACCGGCCGTTCGTGCGAAGACTCCTGGGTCATCGCCTCGGCGCTGGTGCCGTTGACCGAACGCCTGCGGTATCTGGTGGCAATTCGTCCGGGCATCATCTCGCCCACCGTCTCGGCGCGCATGGCCGCCACGCTGGATCGGCTGTCCAACGGCCGCTTGCTGATCAATGTGGTGACTGGCGGCGACCCCGACGAAAACCGCGGCGACGGCAGTTTCCTTGACCACAGCGAACGCTACGAAGTCTCCGACGAATTCCTGCAGATCTGGCGCCGTGTGTTGCAGGGCGAATCGGTGGATTTCGAAGGCAAACACCTGCGCGTACAGAATGCCAAGGCCCTTTACCCACCGGTGCAGAAGCCCTATCCGCCACTGTACTTCGGCGGTTCTTCAGACGCGGCCCACGACCTGGCCGCCGAACAGGTGGACGTGTACCTGACCTGGGGCGAGCCGCCTGCCGCCGTCGCGGAAAAACTCGCGGATGTGCGTGAACGCGCCGCACGCCACGGGCGCACCGTGAAGTTCGGCATTCGCCTGCACGTGATCGTGCGCGAAACCGAAGAAGACGCCTGGAAAGCCGCCGACAAACTGATCGAGCACATCAGCGACGAAACCATCGCCGCCGCGCAAAAATCTTTCTCGCGCTTTGACTCCGAAGGGCAGCGCCGCATGGCCGCCTTGCACGATGGGCGCCGCGACAACCTGGAAATCGCCCCCAACCTGTGGGCCGGCGTCGGCCTGGTCCGAGGCGGTGCCGGTACGGCACTGGTCGGTAACCCGCAGCAGGTGGCCGAGCGCATCAAGGAATACGCCGACCTGGGCATCGAGAGCTTCATTTTCTCCGGCTACCCGCACCTGGAAGAGGCCTACCGTTTTGCTGAGCTGGTGTTCCCGCTGTTGCCGGAACCCTACGCCAGCCTCGCCGGGCGCGGCATCACCAACCTCACCGGCCCTTTTGGCGAAATGATTGCCAATGATGTGCTGCCCAAAACAAAGGCCTGAGCACGCTGAAATCGGCCTGATAGGGCAACTGCTTTTCTGTGGGAGCCGGGCTTGCCCGCGATACAGGCGAATCGGTGTTTCAGTGAACCCCGGTTGATGCCATCGCAGCGGTGCGACGACTCGACAAGCCAGCGCCCACACTTGAGCTGCATTGCCAGACCTACAGCGCACGGCTTCTGAGCCAATTGAGGAAACCCCGTGACAGCCAACCCCCACAGCGTCCTGCCATCGCCGCTGCAAACCGCCAAACTGCTGGCCGCCGAATTCGCCCTCACGGCCGTCGAGCGCGACGAGCGTGGCGGCACCCCGAAAGCCGAACGTGACGCCCTGCGCCACAGCGGCCTGCTGGCCCTGAGCATACCCACGCAGTACGGCGGCCTCGGCGCGCGCTGGAGCGAAACCCTGGGCATCGTGCGCGAATTCGCCAAGGTCGACAGCTCCATCGCCCATGTCTTTGGCTTCCACCACCTGATGCTCGCCACCGTGCGCCTGTTTGCACGCCCGGACCAATGGCAACCCTGGTTCGAACAGACCGCGCGCAAAAACTGGTTCTGGGGCAATGCCCTCAACCCGCTGGACACCCGCACGGTGGTCAAGGATTTCGGCGGCTGGCGCGAATTCTCGGGTAAAAAAAGCTTCTGCTCCGGCGCCAGCGACTCGGAAATGCTCATCGCCTCGGCGGTGGATGAAAGTGCCGGCGGCAAACTGTTGATCGCGGCCATCCCCAGCGGGCGCAGCGGCATCACCTTGCACAATGACTGGAACAACATCGGCCAGCGCCAGACCGACAGCGGCAGCGCCAGCTTTGAACGGGTGCGTGTTGAAGAATCGGAACTGCTCCTCGATCCAGGCCCACTGAGCACGCCCTTCGCCTGCCTGCGCCCGCTGATCGCGCAACTGACGTTCACGCACATGTTTCTCGGGATTGCCGAAGGCGCGTTTGAAGAAGCGCGCAATTACACCCTGACCGAAACCCGTTCGTGGCACAAATCCTCGGCCGACGACGTGCGCCAGGACCCTTACGTGCTGCACCACTACGGCGAGTTCTGGGTGGCGCTGGAAGGCGTGCGCCTGCTGGTCGAGCGCGCCACCGATCTGCTCAACCAGGCCTGGGCCAAAGGCGCCAAGCTCAGCGAGCACGAACGCGGCCAACTGGCCATCGCGATTGCCACCGCCAAGGTTGCCGCCACCCGCCAGGGCCTGGAGCTGTGCAGCCGCCTGTTTGAAGTCACCGGCGCGCGCTCCACCCACGCCTCACTGCGCCTGGACCGCCACTGGCGCAACCTGCGCACACAAACCTTGCACGACCCGGTGGACTACAAACTTCACGAGCTGGGGGACTGGGCGTTGAACCAGTCCCTGCCGATTCCCACGTTCTATTCCTAAGAGAGGTGCCCATGCAGCTTTTAACCTTACCGCCCTCGCCCGCCCTTGCGACCTCGATCCGCGCCACGGCCCAGGTCTTCGAAGACCCCAAATCCCAGGCGCTGCTCGACCACATCCAGCAAGTGGCACCCAGCGAAGCGAGCGTGCTGATCATCGGCGAGACCGGCACCGGTAAAGAGCTGGTGGCACGCCACATCCATAACCTGAGCGCGCGCCGCAACCGGCCATTCGTGGCGGTCAACTGTGGCGCATTCTCCGAGTCGCTGGTGGAAGCCGAATTGTTCGGCCATGAAAAAGGCGCGTTTACCGGCGCCCTCAGCGCCAAGGCCGGCTGGTTCGAGGAGGCCGACGGCGGCACTTTGTTCCTCGATGAGATCGGCGACTTGCCGATGGCGATCCAGGTCAAGTTGCTGCGCGTGTTGCAGGAGCGCGAAGTGGTGCGCCTGGGCTCACGCAAGAGCATTCCTATTGATGTGCGTGTACTGGCCGCCACCAACGTGCAACTGGAAAAGGCCATCAACGCCGGGCATTTCCGCGAAGACCTCTACTACCGCCTCGACGTGGTCAGCCTGGAACTCAGCCCATTGCGCGAGCGCCCCGGCGACATCCTGCCGCTGACCCGGCACTTCATCGAAGCCTACAGCCAGCGCCTGGGTTACGGCCCGATCACCATCAGCCGCGAGGCCGAGCACAAACTCAAAAGCTACAGCTGGCCGGGCAATATTCGCGAGCTGGAGAACGTGATTCACCACACCCTGCTGATCTGCCGCAACGGCGTGATCGAGCGCGATGATTTGCGCTTGTCGAACATGCGCATCGAGCGCCAGGACGACAGCCAGCACGGTACCGACAACAGCGCCGAAGCCCTGCTGGCCCGCGCCTTTCAAAAGCTCTTCGAGGAACAGGCCGGCGCCCTGCATGAGAAGGTCGAGGACGCGTTATTGCGCGCCGCGTACCGCTTCAGCCATTACAACCAGGTGCACACCGCCAACCTGCTGGGCCTGAGCCGCAACGTCACGCGCACACGCCTGATCAGGATCGGTGAGCTGGCGGTAAACAAGCGCAGGCCCGGTGAAAACGTGCAAGGCGAGCGCATGTTGCACCTATCCATTTAGGCGACAGTGCAACGCGTTGTCATGGCTGCGCTCAAAGCTGCGCAGTACCTGGAACGAGTCGAAGGTCACCGCCGTGGCCTGGTGGGCGCGGATCAGCGTCCAGAAATCTTCCTCGCCATGCTCAAAGCATTTGAAGGCTGCCTCGCCCTCCTCGCGCGAGCGCCATTGCAGGTAGTTGAGCACCCGCCGGCCGTCGTCGCTGACCTGCACACTCGCATTGATAAAGCCGCCATGGCCCTGGGCCAGGCGCTCGCTTTGGGTGGACAAGGCCGCCACCAGCGCGCGTTGCTGCCGGGGCTCGATCTGAAATTCGATCAATTGAGTGAAGCTGCGATTCTTCTCTGATACCTGCATGAACACTCCCCTTTCGGTGTAGGCAAAATCTTGCGATTCGATGCCACGCAGGGTAAAACCTCTAGTTAAGTCAAGGTCAAGCATTGTTTCGGAGTTTTCATGCTCAACAAAGCACTCACCGTCGGCCAGTTGGCCGCCCGCAGTGGCGTGGCGGTCACGGCCCTGCATTTTTATGAGTCCAAGGGACTGATCAAGAGCCAGCGCAATGCCGGCAACCAACGGCGCTACCCACGGGATGTGTTGCGCCGGGTGGTGGTCATCAAGATCGCCCAGCGTTTGGGCATTCCGCTGGCGACGATTGGCGAGGCGCTGCAAACCTTGCCGGATGGGCGCACGCCCACCACTGAAGACTGGGAACGCTTGTCGGCGCTGTGGCGAGAGGACCTGGACGCTCGCATCAACAAATTGTTGCTGCTGCGCGACAAGCTCAGCGGGTGTATCGGCTGTGGGTGTTTGTCGCTGGAGGCGTGCCCGCTGCGTAACCAGGATGACCAGCTCGGCGAGCGCGGGCCGGGCGCCCAGTTGCTGGAACCGACGCCCCCCTCCTGACCTGCAGACTTGCTCAATGTGGGAGCTGGCTTGCCTGCGATGGCATCGCCGCGGTGTGACAGGCATACCGAGGTGTCTGCATCGCAGGCAAGCCAGCTCCCACAGGAGTCCTCAGTGTTTGAACGGTTGAGGCTCCTACACACTTCATGAACAACCCCTCCACGCTTTCCCCCTTGCCCCGCACGCCGCGTGATTCCAGGATGCAGGCAATCATCACAAGGAGTCATTCCATGTTCGCCGGATTCCAAAAAGACCAGTGCCACGTCAATGGCGTGGACATCAGCTACCGCAAAGGCGGTACAGGTCCCGGTCTGCTCCTGCTGCACGGGCACCCGCAAATCCACGTCATCTGGCACAAAGTTGCCGAGCAACTGGCCGAGCATTTCACCGTGGTGGCTGCCGACCTGCGCGGTTATGGCGACAGCAGCAAGCCGCCGGCCAATGACCAGCACACACACTACTCAAAACGCGAAATGGCCCGCGACGGCGTTGAACTGATGCAGGCGCTGGGCTTCGCGCAGTTCTCGGTACTCGCCCACGACCGAGGCGCCCGCGTCGCGCATCGCCTGGCACTCGACCATCCCGACGCCGTGCAGCGCATGGTGCTGCTGGATATCGCGCCGACGCTGGCCATGTATGCCCAGACCAACGAAGCGTTTGCCCGCGCCTACTGGCATTGGTTCTTCCTGATACGCCCGGCGCCGCTCCCGGAAACCTTCATCGAGTCCAACCCCGAGCTCTACCTGCGCAGCGTCATCGGCAGCCGCAGCGCGGGCCTCAAACCGTTTACCGAAGAAGCCCTCGCCGAATACCTGCGTTGCCTGCAACTGCCGGGCACTGCGCGTGGCATCTGCGAAGACTACCGTGCCGCCGCCGGCATCGACCTTGAACACGACCAGGCGGATATCGACGCCGGCCATCACCTGAACCTGCCCTTGCTGGTGATGTGGGGCGCCGAAGGCACCGTCGGCCGCTGTTTCGAGCCGCTCAAGGAATGGCAGAAAGTCGCCACCGACGTGCGTGGCAAGGCCCTGCCGGCCGGCCATTACATTGCCGAAGAAGTGCCTGAATTATTGCTCGGCGAAGTCCTGACCTTCCTTCGCTGAACCAGCTCTGAACGCTGTAGCTCCGTGACCTGAAAGACCCGCCTCGCAGGCTGCTGATGGCCTGCGACGGGTTCTGCTTGCCCAAAAAACGATTGAGATAATAACAATGACAATCAAAAAACTGCTGGGAACCCTGTATGTGCAGGTGCTCATCGCTATTGCACTGGGTGTGTTGATCGGCCATCAATGGCCGCAAGTCGGCATCGACCTCAAGCCCTTGGGCGACGGGTTTATCAAGCTGATCAAGATGATCATCGGCCCGATCATCTTCTGCACGGTGGTCTCCGGCATCACCAGCATGCACGATGTGAAACAGGTCGGTCGGGTCGGCGGCAAGGCGCTGTTGTACTTTGAAATCGTCTCCAGCATTGCCCTGCTGATCGGCATTCTCTCTGCTCACCTGCTGCACCCCGGCGTGGGCTTCAACATCGATGTGAAGACCCTGGACGGTTCGGCCATCGCCGGTTTCGTCGGCCAGGCGCAGCACGGTGAAGGCGTCACCGGTTTTCTGCTGAACGTTATCCCGGGCACGTTTTTCGATGCTTTCGCCAAGGGCGAGATCCTGCCGGTACTGTTTATTTCCGTCTTGTTCGGCCTGGGCCTGGTGATGGTCGGCGAAAAGGCACGACCGCTGGTTGGAGTGATCAACCAGGCCAGCGAGGTGTTTTTCCGCATCGTCTGCATGATCAGCCGCGTCGCCCCGATCGGCGCCTTCGGCGCCATTGCCTTCACCATCGGCAAGTACGGCGTGGGCTCGCTGCTGCCGCTGCTGAAGCTGGTCGGCACCTTCTACCTCACCGCGTTTTTCTTTGTCGCAGTGGTGCTGGGCGGCATCGCGCGTTACGCAGGCTTCAGCATTTTCAAACTGATGGGCTATATCAAGTCGGAGCTGTTGATCGTACTCGGCACCAGCTCGTCGGAATCGGCGCTGCCGCAACTGATCCAGAAACTTGAAAGCCTGGGTGCCTCCAAAGGCGTGGTGGGCATCGTGGTGCCTACCGGCTACACCTTCAACCTCGACGGCACCAACATCTATATGACCCTGGCCGTGCTGTTCCTGGCCCAGGCGACCAATACACCCCTGCCGCTGGAACAACAACTGACCTTGCTGGCGGTGGCCATGCTCACCTCCAAGGGCGCCGGTGCCGTGGTCGGCGCCGGCTTCGTGGCATTGGCCGCCAGCCTGGCGGTGGTGCCGACGGTGCCGGTGGCGGCGATGGTGCTGATCCTGGGCGTTGACCGCTTCATGGCCGAATGCCGCTCGCTGACCAATATCATCGGCAACGCCGTCGCAGCCCTGGTGGTGGCAGCGTGGGAAGGTGAGCTGGATCGCGAAAAAATGGCGCCCATCGCCCTCAAGCGCGGCCGCCATGCGCGGGCTGCCCAGGCGGCACAGGCGAAGATCGCTGCCGAATAAGCAATAACGCCTGGGCGTGCCGGAAGGCGCGCCGATCCGGTGCTATTCTGGCGGCTCATGCCGCCACGTCTGTTTCTGATGACCCATAAGAAAGATACCGTGCCCCTACCCGAAGACCTGCGGGTGTTCCTGACCGTGATCCGCAAGGCAGGCTTTGCTGCCGCCGCCGATGAACTGGGGCTGTCGCCTGCGTACGTCAGCAAGCGCATCCAGATCCTCGAAACCACCTTGGCCACGCGCCTGCTGCACCGTACCAGCCGCCGCATCGCCTTGACCGAAGACGGCGAGCGGGTGCAGCGCTGGGCCGTGCGCATCCTCGAAGATTTCCAGCAACTGGCCGATGAGCTGTCTGACGCCCACGACAGCCCGCGCGGCCACCTGCACCTGTGCAGCAGCTTCGGTTTTGGTCGTAACCATGTGGCGCCGGCCCTGTCCTTGTTGGCCGAGCAATACCCGGATCTGGAAATCCGCCTGGACCTGTTCGACCGCGTGGTGGATATCGTCAGCGAGGGCTTTGACCTGGAAATTCGCGTAGGCGATGACATCCCCGGCCAGCATATCGGCCGACGTCTGGTGAGCAATCGCCGCGTGCTGTGCGCCGCGCCGTCCTACCTCAAGCGGCGCGGCACACCGCAGCAGTTGAGTGACCTGGAGCAGCACGACTGCCTGGTGCTCAAGGAGCGCGACAACGCCTTCGGCATCTGGAACCTGGAGCGCGATGGCGCCGCCGAAAGCGTGCGCGTGCGCGGGCCGCTGTCCTCCAACAACGGCGAGATCGTGTTGCAATGGGCGCTGGACGGGCGCGGCGTATTGTTGCGCTCGATGTGGGACGTGAAGCCACTGCTGGAACAAGGCAAGCTGGTGCAGGTGCTGCACGACTGCACCCAGAGTGCCAACGTGTGGGCGGTGTACCCGACACGGCTGGCCTACTCCGGAAAATTAAGAGCCTGCGTGGAGTTTTTGCAGGAGCACTTCAAGGGCTTGTCGATCTGACGCTCCGGTGGGCGCTGTAACCCAGCCACACCGTCATGACCAGCAACGCGGTCAGCGGCAGGCCATGGAACAACACGATCACCTGGGCCGGCGTCCACGTCAGGTAGAACGGCCCCACCACCAGCATGCCCACCCCGAAGCCGGCCATCTGAATCAGCGTCAACAGGCTGAACAGCGGCAAGCGCAGGCTATCCGGTTCGCTTTGCGCGCGTGAGACCAACGCGACCTCGGACACACCATCGCCCAGCCCGGCCCACACCACCAACAGCAGCGCCAGCCACAGCTCGGTTTGCTGAAAGGTCAGGATAAAGCCACTGGACATCAGCGCCACGCCCAGCATGAACAGGCGCTCCATGGCCTGAGTGCCACGGCCCTTCAACAGCGCACTGGCAACGCGCGCACCGACAAACTTGCCGCACGCCCACACCGCCAGCAGATAACCCATGACGGTCTTGGCCGTGTCCGGCGAAATGTACTGCGACAACACCGGCCAGCCGACGTTATGCGCAGCGCTGCCGAGGGTGTCGAGCATGCTGATCAGCAACATCGCCGCCAGCACGGGCGCACCGCGCAGGCCTTGGGTCAGCTCGCGCCATTCAGCCGCGAGCCCGCGGTGCACGGCAACGGCGACCGAGAACAACGCGCGCAACGGCAGGATCAGGCAGGCCGCCAAAACGTAGGTGCCAATGTTGACGGCAAACACCGCCTCGAAGCCTCCCGTAGCAATCAACAGCCCGGAGAGCAGGCTGCCGAACACCGCGCCGGTCGCCGCCGCCGACGTGATCCACGCATTGGTGCTCACCCGCTGCTCAAGCGCGACCCAGGTGGGCAGCTGGCTGTTCAGGCCAATGGCAAACAGCGAGTTGCACAAGCCGATGCCAAACGCGATAAAGGGCAGCACGTGCAGCTGATGCGCCGGTATCAGCACCAGCAGCGGCAACAGCAGCAATGCCCTGGCCAGGTCCAGCCCGGCCAGTGTGCTGCGTCCGGGAAAACGCCGAAAAAACGGAATGCCGAACAGGCTGGCGACAATCCCGCCGGTGACACGGCACGCCAGAAACACACTGACAAACACTACGCTCTGGCTGAGCCAGTAAACGTAAGTGGACAGCGCCACCAGGTTGAGGAACGCGCCAAAATCCGACACGCCGCGGGCAAAGATGATCAAGCGGGCATTGCGGGTCGACAGGGTCAGCTGCGGATCATGGCTCATGCAGGTTGCGCCTCTTGGTCGGTCGGCACGCCGCGCAGGCTCACCAGCAGCACGTCGCGCCAGGCCGGCGCCGCATCGGCATGGGGCCGCACATCGCTGGCGCGATGGTAGAGCCCACGATCGTTGATCACGATGGTTTCCAGAAACGCCTCCATCGCCAGGTTAAACACCCGGCTTTGCTCGGCCGGCGAGGTAAATACCTCCGAAACCACCGGCACCGTGTTGCTCTGGCCAATGAAGTGCATGAACACCCAGTCCAGGCCATCCTGGTGAATCCCCGAGGTCGTCGGACTGCTCGATTGCCCATCCGCGCGAACGCGGAACTGGTGAATATCGATCGTATACGCCTGCTCGCCCAAGTGCGGGGCAATCACTGCAAGGTCGGTGGCCAACAGCTTCTGCATCAGCGGGTGCTCGATAAAACCGTCCTCGCAATAGCTCAAATGGTTCACGCCCTGCCGATAATTGACGGCGTAGGTGACCGGCGACGTAAACGCGGTGTTGCGGTCGAGCTGCAACTGCCGCGAAGGCAATAAACGATAGCGCAGGATGCGGCGCTCGCGGTGGGTGTATGCCTTGAATGCCTCGTCCCGCACCAGGTTGGCCCAGTAGGCACGAAAGCTCTGCTCCTGCCCGGGATCAACGCCGATCAACGCGCCATAGTCGCGGCGATGGCAGTAGTGATGGTCGCGCAAATGCGCAGAGATCTGTGGGATGTCCATAGCGCTAAACCTTATCCTCGATGACCACGTGCAGGTTGTGCCTGATCGCGTCATGCACGGCGTGGGCGTCGGCGGCACCGTCGACCTTGGCCCAGCACTTGAGCAAATAGTGCTCCTCGATATCGGCGTCGAGGCAGTGGCCGGCGTCCAGTTGCGCGTACTCCAGCACCGCGGCGTGATGATCGAGAAACTGCACACCCTCGATCCCCTTGAAGCGGCCACTGTGCTCCGGGTAAATCGCCAGCATCGCGTAGTGCTGGTTGCCGTTGGCGACTTTGTGCGCGCCGGCCTCCAGTTGCGCGTTAACGCCCGGTTCGCCCAGCAGCAGCGACAGATACAGCTGGTACGGATTGATCGCGGCCAGGTCTCGGAACGCCGCGTTGACATACAGCCCGCCCACGCGCGGGTTGATCTCAATAACCACGGGGCCTTGATCGGTCATGCGAAATTCAAAATGCACCACCGCGTTGGTCAGCCCGACCGCGCGCAGGCATGCCGTGGCGTACGTGCGGATCTGCTCGCACTGCTCGGTCGTGAAAGAGGTCGGCGGAGAAATCAGCAGGTTCTCCAACACGGTGCCGCTGCGCTCGGTCAGCATGAGTTTCTCGTTGATCAGCAGCGCGTGGATGCGCTCGCCGACAACCACGCACTCCACGCTGCCTTCAATGCCCGGGATGTAGCCTTCGAGCAGGATGCTACGCCCCGGAATGTACTCGCGTGCCTGCCCGTCGACTGCCGGCAAACGGTGCGCGCAACCGTAGAAATCCGCGTAAGCCGCCGCGCCGTGGCCGCTCACGAACTGCGCGTAATGGCTGCGCAACTGCGCCCAGTTGGAGCACTTCTTGATAAAGGCCGACGCACCGCCAAAAGGCGGTTTGGCAATGAGCGGATAGCCCACCCGCTCGGCGCCGGCTTGAAGCGCCTGTTCGTTATTGCACAGCGCAAACGGCACCGAGCGCAGCCCATGTTTTTGCAGCACGCTGCGCATCAGGTACTTGTTATTGCACGCTGCAATCGCCTCGGCACTGCTGTGCACCAGCCCCAGGCGCTTGCAGGTGTTTGCAACGATGCAGCCCACTTCGCCCAATGCAGACGGGTGCCCGGCCTGGCAGAAAATCGCGCGAATCTGGTAGCGCCCGTCCAGCCGGCCCACCAGGTCCAGAATCGATTGTTCGCTTAAGGCGTCGAGCAGGAACACTTCATCACTGTCGTCGCGCAGCCGCTGCAGGTGATGACGCCCCGCGACCCCGGCGGTTAAACAGGCCAGGCCTTGTGCGCGGGCGACCGCAAAGTGCGGCTCGCGGTAGTTGTAACGCACCGTGGCACTGTCATCGACATCAATAAAAAGAACCGCATCTTGCTTCATGACCATCGTTGCCTCTTCCGTGAGTTGATTCAGGCATCCTGCCAACTGCACCAGTGCCCTTCCCAATTACGGAAACGATAATGGCGCTGCCCGTCGTGCACTTCAAAATGCGGCAAGTCTTCAGGCTTTTCAAAGTCCAGCAACGGCACCGTAAACTTGCCTTGTGCGTGCGGCAGTACATATTCGGGCAGGGCAATGTTCGACACGCGCCGTTTGAGACGATCCATAATAGCGATCGCCTGGCTGATCGAGGCTTTATATTCGGACGCCCCCGGCGAAAACGGCATGAAGTGATACAAGTAATACGGCTTTACGCCCAGACGATAAAGATCAATAAAGAGTTTATGCAAGGTGGCTTCATCATCATTGACGCCGCGCAACAATGGCATGTTGGAGAACACTATCGGCACGGCACTCTGAATACGTTTAACCGCCGCCGCAAAATCAGTCGTCAGTTCAAGCGGGTGGCAAACGTGCACCCCAAATGCATTGACGTTGTACTTCTCGAGCATGGCCACCAATTCATCGGTTACCCGGAACGGGTTGAAACTCAACGCCCGTGAATGGATTCGAATCAGCAGGTCGTCGCGGATCGAACGCAACGCCGCGAGGTTTTCTTCCAGCCTGCGGTCGGCCAGCATCAACGGGTCTCCGCCGCTGAGGATCACCTCTTCAATTGCCGGGTTGCTGCGGATGTACGCCACCGAATCCTTGAATGAGTCGGTGCTGGCGTTGGGCTTGTCCGTGCCGACCTGCAAGGTGCGCAGTGCCTCAAAGCAGAACTGGCAATAGGCATTGCAGGTGTTGGTCATGCGCAGGATCACGCGGTTGTCGTACTTGTGCTGGCAAATGGGCGTTTTCATCTCATGCCCGAGTTCCCAGTTCTCCGACGTTCCGTCGTAATCGCCCGCCACCTGCTCGCTCCAGTACGGCACTACCTGGCGCCACAGCGGATGGTCGGTTATCGCGCCGCTGGTGAGTGAGCGCTTGATCAGATCAATGTAATAAGGCGTGATCTGCATCTTGCGGTCTTGCAAGTTGTGCTCGATATGCGCCGTTATTTCCTCACTCCACCCCCCGCAGGCAATGCGCAAGGCGGGTTCATCACGCAGGGCGTTCTTTTGCTGCCAGCGCCAATCTTGCCATTGAACCGAGCGATGGGTGGCCTGATCAAAAATCGACATGAGTATGTACTCTCTGTGTTTTAACTTATGTTAAGGGCAGATAAATGCCTGCCATTCCTGGACCGGAACAACATAAATATCTGCAACAAAGACAATCGTTTACAGGCGAGCGCGCGCAATCAGGTTATTAACGTGATCACCGACACCCAAGAGACATAACCACTCACTAACTCAACGGTCATAGTATTAACTTCCCTTTCTTATAATGTGCTGACTTTCCAAGCCAGCCCCCACTTAAGCCGATGGTCTGCGGGGTGTCAACCCAATACCCTTGTGGTTTTTCCGGGATTATTCTTTCAACTGGCCACACCCCCCGTAATAATGGGCGAAGCCGGCATTTAATGACTGTTATTTGAAAAGTAAATAGCACACAAAAACGCCCTCTTATTAAAGAGGGCGCTGTGTTGGCTACTTATATAACTACGTGTTTATCAACTGAGCCAAGGGTTGGCAGCCAAATGCTCGCGTTCAAATGCTTTGATGTGTTCACTGCGTTGCAACGTGCTGCCAATGGCATCCAGGCCCAGCCGCAGTGCGGTCTTGCGCAAGGTGTCGATCTGGAACGCAATGACCTGGCCATCCGCCAGACGAATCTGCTGAGCCTCCAGGTCGACACTGATCTGCGCCTGGTCTGCCTGGCTGACAGCCTGTGCGAGTGTGTGCAGCAGCGCTTCGTCCAGGGTGATCAGCAACACCCCGTTGCGCTGGCAGTTGTCATAAAAGATCCCGGCAAAACTGCTGCCGATCAGCGCGCGAATGCCCATTTGTTTCAAGCCCCACACCGCGTGCTCGCGGCTGGACCCGCAGCCGAAGTTGGGCCCGACGACCATGAAGCATGCGCCCTGCCAGCCCGGCTGGTTCAACACGAACGCGGGGTTGGGCTCGCCGGAAGCCAGAAAGCGCAGATCGAAGAACAGCCCCCGGTCCAGGCCGCTGCGGTCGATGCCTTTGAGAAACTGTTTGGGCATGATCACGTCGGTGTCGATATTGGCCGCCAGCATCGGCGCGGCCTTGCCGGTGACCACAGTAAAAGGTTGCAGGCTCATGCACGGTCTCCAAAGTGGCGAATATCAGTGAGGCGGCCGGTGATCGCGGCAGCGGCGACCATTGCCGGGCTCATCAGGTGCGTGCGCGCGCCGGCGCCCTGGCGGCCTTCAAAGTTGCGGTTGGTGCTGGAGGCACAGCGGTCGCCAGGGGCCAGCACATCGTCGTTCATCGCCAGGCACATCGAGCAGCCGGACTGGCGCCACTCGAAGCCGGCGTCGATAAAGATCGCCGCCAACCCTTCGGCTTCGGCCTGGTCGCGCACCTCGGTGGAGCCGGGCACGATCATCGCCCGTACGTGCTCGGCCACGTGTTTGCCGCGCACCACGCTGGCAGCGTCGCGCAGGTCTTCGATGCGGGCATTGGTGCAGGAGCCGATAAACGCATGGCTGATGACGATGTCGCTCAGCGGCATGCCAGCTTCCAGGCCCATGTAGTTGAGGGCGCGGCGCATGTCCTGGCGCAGGATCAGGTCGCTGACGTCCTGCGGGTCGGGCACGCGGGCGCCAATCGGCGCAGCCTGGTCGGGGCTGGTGCCCCAGGTGACCATGGGTTCCAGGGTGTTGGCATCCAGGTGCACTTCCTGGTCGAACACGGCGTCGGCGTCCGAATGCAGTTGGCGCCAGCCCACCAGCGCCTGCTCCCATAACTCGCCCTTGGGCGCACGGGGTTTGCCCTTGAGGTAGCTGAAGACTTTTTCGTCCGGCGCCATGAAGGCGCCGCGCGCACCGGCTTCGACCGCCATGTTGCAGATGGTCATGCGTGCCTCGACGCTCAACGCGTCGATGGTGGAACCGCGAAATTCGATAGCGTAGCCGGTGGCACCGGATGCGCCGATCTTGCCGATCAAGGCCATGATGACGTCCTTGGACGTGAGGCCTGACGCCAGGTCGCCTTCAACCGTCACGCGCATGCTTTTCAGGCGTTTGTAGACCAGCGTCTGCGAGGCCAGCAGGTGTTCGATTTCCGAAGTGCCGATGCCAAAACCGAACGCCCCGAGCGCACCGTAGGTGGTGGTGTGGCTGTCGCCGGCGGCGATCACCATGCCCGGCAGGATGAAGCCCTGCTCTGGGGCAATCACGTGTTCGATGCCTTGACGTTTGTCGAGGATATCCAGCAGCTCGATGCCGAAATCGCGGCAGTTTTCGGCCAGGTACGAAACTTGCCGCGCCCCGCCGGCGTCGGGCATCGCCGCGATGCGCTTGGGCGTGGTGGGGTTTACATGGTCGACCACCGCCAGCGCCGTGGCGGGGCGCCACACCTCACGCCCGGCATCGCGCAGGCCGCTGAAGGCCTGGGGGCTGGTGTATTCGTTGATCACCTGGCGGTCTATGTAAAGCAGGACATGGCCCTGGTCATCCAGGGGGCACACCGTGTGGGAATCGATGTGTTTGTCGTAGAGGGTTCTGGCAGTCATTTTTCTCAGGGCTCACGTTTCTGGAGGCGGGCTCAACGGTATAAATCCATCCTACGCAGCCCTTGGGCCCTATCAATGGCGACCGGGTGATGGCTTGGAACATGTTTCGTGTTCGATGAAGGCCCTGTCAGCGCTTTGAATGGAAACCTGAAACATTTTCTTTCATATCCGGGTTAGGGATTTCCAGGCCTCATCCGTCTTAACTTAGATACAGCCCGTCGCGTCAGCAAAAGCTACGACCGGCCTTTTCCGGGCCTCCTTCGCCCCTCTCCGATCAAGACCCGCATTCACATGTCGAAGAAGTCACGCTCAAAACTCTGGTTTCTCGTACACAGCTGGCTGGCATTGCCCATCTGGTTTTTTGTACTGATCGTCTGCGTCACCGGCACCCTGGCGGTGGTCAGCCAGGAAATCGTCTGGCTGGCCAACCCGGATATCCGCGCGAGCAAGCCGTCGGATGATGCCCAAATGCTGAGCTTTGACCAGGTGATCGCCGCCATCAAGCGCGAAGAACCCCAGGTGATCGTGCAATCGATCATCCGTCCGGACGAAACGCACTTTGCGCTGAGTGTCGACCTCAGCTACCCGGACGGGCGTTCCGTGGAGGTCTACGTCAACCCGTACACCGGGGCGATCCAAGGCATCAGCCCGTCGTTCGATTTCAAGCAATTTACCCGCGCTCTGCATGGCTGGTGGCTCGTACCGTTCACCAACGGCTTTAGCTGGGGCTGGTACCTGGTTTCGGCGCTCGGCCTGCCGTTGCTGGCGTCGCTGGTAACCGGGCTGGTCGTCTACAAGCGCTTCTGGAAAGGGTTTCTGCGCCCAACCCTGCGCATCCGCCACGGCGCGCGAATCTTCTGGGGCGACTTCCACCGCCTCAGCGGTATCTGGTCGATCTGGTTTATCGCGGTGATTTCCATCACCGGCACCTGGTTCTTGATCCAGGCGATTTTGGGCGACAACCAGATTTCCATCTCCAGCGAACCGATCGTCCCAGTGATTGCCCGCGAGAAAGTGCCGATGTCTGCGCCCGGCGTGCCGGCACCGATGATCGCGCTGGACGAAGCCATCGAAATCGCCACCCAGCGCATTCCAGGGCTGGACGCCACATTCGTGTTCCTGCCGCTCAACGCCTACAGCCACCTGCAAATCGGCGGGCGCGGCTGGTACCCGTTGATGTTCCAGACCGCTCAACTCAACCCCTACAGCGGTGAAATCGCGGTGTCGCACCTGCTCTCCGATCGCTCGACGCTGGAGTTCGTCACCGAATCCATGCGCCCGCTGCACACCGGCGACTTTGGCGGGCTGTGGATCAAGCTGATCTGGGCGTTCTTCGGCCTGGTGCTGAGCATGATGGTGTTGAGCGGCCTGCTGATCTGGACCAAACGCACCGCGCTGGCGACCCTCAATGCGCTCAAGCGCGAAGCCAAGACCCAACGTGCGCCTGCTGCCGCTCCAGCCCTGCAGGCTGAAACCTCGGAGGCCAAATAATGAGCAAGGTCAGTGCTGCAACACCGCCTTCGCCGCTGCGCGCCTTTTGGCTGAAATGGCGGTTCCATATCAACATCCTGCTGTTGCTGGTGCCGCTGGGGTTCATGCCCAAGTACTTTGCCGATGCCGCGTTGTTTCGCGGCGACACCGGCATTGGTGAACGAGTGGTCGGTGACGTGCAGGTCGGGCCTTGGAGCCTGAAACTCGCCGAATTCCGCAATGAAGGCCCGCGCCCGGACCCGGCCGGCCCGATGAAGTTCTTCAACGCCGCCCTGTGCGACACCTGCGCCGAGCAGGTCAAGGCCACTTACCTGCGTATCGGCAAGCCGCGCAGCCTGCGCGCCGCCGGAGTGATCTTCTTCGGCACGCCGTACCGCATGGGCGCCGCCCTGCCGGTGCCGGAACGCACGCCGGCCGACGCCGAACTGTGGATCACCATGGAAGGCTGGGACGGCACGATGCACCAGGGTTCCATTCCGCTGAGCCAGGCCTCGCCTGCCACTATTGCCTGGCTGAACAAGCAAGGAGTCAAACCATGACGTTGATGCGCCTGACCCGCGCCGGTGCAGCGCTGTTGCTGTGCGCCGGCGTCAGTACCACCGCCTTCGCCCACAACCCGATGTGCGAATGCAAGGAAATCCCCGGCGAGCAGATCCAGTGCACCGGCGGTTTCTCCGACGGCAGCGGCGCCCCGGGCGTGACCCTGGACGTGATCGGCTACGACGAAACCATCCTGCTGCCCGGCAAGCTCGGCCAAGACTCGACCCTGACCTTCAAGAAGCCATCGGCCGAGTTCTATGTGCTGTTTGATGCCGGCCCCGGTCACGTGGTGGAAATCGACCAAGCGGATATCCAACCTCAATGAGCACCACACAGGTTGTACGCCCCGCCGGTGCCGGCCACGAAACCCTCTACGTGCTATTGCTGTGCCTGATCATCCTTGCGGTGGCAGGCTCAGTGATCGCCCTGCACGGTGAAACCCAGGAAGTTGCAGCGCTGCCCAGCCACCAGCTGGACGCCCGCCGCGACCTCAGTGCCTCCGAGCAAGGCATCTACGCCGACCTGCGGGTGACCCTGGATGAAATCCAGTTGCTGCAAC
The DNA here is from genome assembly GCF_007713445.1 of Pseudomonas sp. RGB. Lineage (NCBI taxonomy): Bacteria > Pseudomonadati > Pseudomonadota > Gammaproteobacteria > Pseudomonadales > Pseudomonadaceae > Pseudomonas > Pseudomonas sp. RGB. Next base: position 25,385 of record NZ_VMSH01000022.1, read on the forward strand.
AGGAGCAAGGCGCCCTGCCGACGCCTGAACAATTGGCCGAAGAAGGGTTTGCGCCGTTTGCCCAGGACGCCAGTTCGGTCAGCCGTGGCGACCATCGCTGGCAATTGCTGGAGCCTTCGGCCTACTTGGGCGTGAGCCAGACGCCCGGCACCAGCGGCTCGCTGCTGATACGCGTGCACGGCACCGAGCCGGATATCTGGCTCAACCGCAAGGCCAACCTCGCCGCCCCTTCCGACCTCTCTGACCAGGCGCTGATCGCGGCCGGCTGGCAGCAGGTGGTCGCGCAATTCGATGCCGGCGTCACGCGCCAGCACCGTCACTGACCCGAGAAGACCGAGTGCCCATGTCTATTTCATCTCCCCTGTTGCGCCTGTTGCTGGTCAGCCTGTTCAGCTTGCTGCTGGCGCCTTTGGCGAACGCCGAGGCGGCCAAACGCCTGCGAATCGGCATCACCCTGCACCCTTATTACAGCTACGTGACCAACATCGTCGGCGACAAGGCCGAGGTGGTGCCGTTGATTCCGGCCGGTTTCAACCCGCATGCCTACGAGCCGCGCGCCGAGGACATCAAGCGCATCGGCACCCTCGACGTGATCGTGCTCAACGGCGTCGGCCATGACGATTTCGCCGACCGCATGATCGCCACCAGCGAGCGCCCGGGCATCCCGGTGATCGAGGCCAACGCCAACGTGCCACTGCTGGCTGCCACCGGCAATGCCGCGCGCGGTGCAGGCAAGGTGGTCAACCCGCACACCTTCCTGTCGATCAGCGCATCCATTGCCCAGGTCAACAACATCGCCCGCGAGCTGGGCAAACTCGACCCGGACAACGCCAGGACCTATACCCAGAACGCCCGCGCCTACGGCAAGCGCCTGCGCCAGATGCGCGCCGACGCCCTGGCCAAGCTGACCAGCGCGCCCAACCCCGACCTGCGCGTGGCCACCGTGCATGCGGCCTACGACTACCTGCTGCGCGAATTCGGCCTGGAAGTCACGGCTGTGGTCGAGCCCGCCCACGGCATCGAACCAAGCCCCAGCCAGTTGAAAAAGACCATCGACGAACTGCGCGCGCTGGATGTGAAGGTGATCTTCTCGGAGATGGATTTCCCGTCCACCTATGTCGAGACCATCCAGCGCGAATCCGGCGTGAAACTTTACCCGCTGTCGCATATTTCCTATGGCCAATACACGCCTGAGAAGTACGAAGTGGAAATGACCGGCAACCTCAACACCGTGGTGCGGGCGATTCAGGAGTCCGGGGCATGACGGCGGCGGAGCAACTCAAGGTGGCCAGCATTGGCCCGACAATCGAGTTCGACTCGGTGTCGCTGACCCTGGGCCGCACGACCATTCTTGACGGTGTGAGCTTCCAGGTAGAACCGGGCAGCATCCATGCTTTGGTGGGCCCGAACGGCGGCGGTAAAAGCTCGCTGATCAAGACCCTGCTGGGGCAAATGCCGCATCAGGGCCACTTGCGCCTGCACTGGCAGGCCACGCCCGGCACCATCGGGTATGTCCCCCAGGCGCTGGAGTTCGACCGTGGCTTGCCGATGACCGTCGACGATTTCATGGCCGCCATGTGTCAACGGCGCCCGGCGTTTCTCGGTCTGTCCAGGCACTACGCCGGGGCAATCGGCGAGGCACTGGAGCGGGTGGGCATGCAGGACAAACGTAAACGCCGCATGGGCGCGTTGTCGGGCGGCGAGCGTCAGCGTGTGTTGCTGGCCCAGGGCCTGATTCCGGCTCCACACCTGCTGGTGCTGGATGAACCGATGTCGGCGCTCGATGAAGCCGGTATCCAGGTCTTTGAACGCTTGCTGAATGACTGGCGCCTGGCCGGAATCACCGTGCTGTGGATCGAGCACGACCTCGAAGCCGTGGGCCGCTTGGCCGACCGTGTGACTGGCCTGAACCGTCGCGTGCTGTTCGACGCCGCGCCGAAAGCGGCACTGACGCCCGATCGCCTGCTGACCCTGTTCTCCACTCACCCACGGAGCCCGGCACCATGAGTTATGAAGCGTTTCGTCTGATGGTCCAGGGCTGGGCCTCTTCCGGCTATCTGCCGCAAGCGCTGGCCTATGGGTTTGTGGTCAATGCCTTGCTCGCCGGCTTGCTGATCGGCCCGGTACTGGGTGGCCTGGGCACGCTGGTGGTGGTCAAGCGTTTTGCGTTTTTCTCCGAAGCGGTCGGGCATGCCGCGCTGACCGGCGTGGCCGTGGGCATTCTGTTAGGTGAACCCTATACCGGGCCGTATGGCGCACTGTTCGGCTACTGCCTGCTGTTCGGCATCCTGCTCAATTACCTGCGCAACCGCACCGGCCTGGCGCCGGACACCTTGATCGGCGTGTTCCTCTCCGTGTCGCTGGCGTTGGGCGCGAGCCTGTTGCTGATTCTGGCGGGCAAGATCAACGTGCACATTCTGGAAAACGTGCTGTTTGGTTCGGTGCTGACGGTCAACGGCAATGATTTGCTGGTACTGGCCGTGGTGGGTTCGCTGGTGATGGCGCTGGCGTTGCCGCTGTACAACCGCATCATGCTGGCCAGCTTCAACCCGCAACTGGCTGCCGTGCGCGGCGTGGCGGTGAAGACCCTGGACTACCTGTTCGTGATTCTGGTGACGCTGATCACCGTGGCGGCGGTCAAGGTCATCGGCGCGATCCTGGTGGGCGCCCTGCTGGTGATTCCAGCCGCGGCGGCGCGCCTGCTGAGCCAGTCGCTCAAAGGTTTTTTCTGGGTGTCGGTCGTGATCGCCACCGTAAGCACGCTGTGCGGCATCCTGCTGCCGATCATCTTCGACCTGCCTATCCCGTCCGGCGCCGCGATCATTCTGGTCGCCGGTATCGCCTTCGCCTTCGCCACCATCGCGCGCGGCACCGTGCCCAGCCTCAAAGGGAATCTTGGATAATGCGCCCTTTTTTTCGCCCACTGGCCTTGGCCATCGCTTGTTTGGTCGGCACTTCGGCGCTGGCCGCCGTCGATGGTTTTAATCCCAACGACTTCAAAGTCAACCAAGGTCTCGGCCATGCCGCCCTGACCAAAGCAAAGAAGCCGGTCAAAGTCCTGGCCTCGTTGCCCATCACTTACGGCTTGGCCGAGGTGCTGCTCAAAGGCACCGGGGTGAAACTGGAACGCGCCGCCCCCGCCAATTTGCCCGGCTCGCGGCAAGTGTCTTATTTCACCGGCCGTGGCGCACCCGCGTTGAATAGCCTGGCACTGGACGCCGACGCCGCCATCGGCCTGCGCTCGTTGTGGCCGGACGACCCGCTGTATCCGGTGGCGCGGCGCAGCAATATCCGCATCGTCGAAATCGACGCTGCGCGCCCGGTGGACGGCGGCCTGCCGGGCATTGCCGTGCAACCAGGCAGCACCGACGGGCTGAACAGCCAGCCCTGGCAGTCAAGCAACAATATGGGGCGCATGGCCGATGTGATGGCCGCCGACCTGAGCCGGCTGGCGCCGAATGCCAAACCGACGATTGATGCCAACCTCGCCGCCCTCAAGCAACGCCTGCTCAAACTCAACGCCGACAGCGAAGCGCGACTGGCGCAGGCCGATAACCTGAGCGTGGTCAGCCTGAGCGATCACTTTGCGTACCTGGTCAGCAGTTTGAACCTAGAAGTGGTCAGCACCGATGCACGGCCGGACGCGGACTGGACACCCGAAGCGCTACAGGGGTTAACCGCCAGTTTGAAAGACAGCGACGTGGCCGTGGTGCTGCACCATCGTCAACCGAGCGAAGCGGTGAAAGCAGCAGTGACGGCATCCGGTGCGCAGCTATTGGTGTTGAACGTCGACGGTACCGACCCGGTGGCGGAGTTGGAAACCAATGTGGATCAGGTGATCAAGACGCTGACGCCTGACTGACAGCGTTCGTGTCGTGGCAAGCGGGCTTGTGTGGCGAGCGGGCTTGCCCCGCGTTGGGCTGCGAAGCAGCCCCAATAAAACCACCACGTTTCTTTCAGGCAAATCCCCTTTACAGGCTGTGGGCCTGCTTCGCAGCCCAACGCAGGGCAAGCCTGCTCGCCACACCCAACCCAC
>NZ_VMSH01000022.1:29515-47028 GCF_007713445.1 Pseudomonas sp. RGB
GCCTGTGGGCCTGCTTCGCAGCCCAACGCAGGGCAAGCCTGCTCGCCACACCCAACCTGCCAGCCACCGGGTTACACCACATCCACACCTACATGAATCGCATCATGGCGCCAGAACTCCAGGTCGCAGTCGATCAACCGCTGGTGCTGGTCATAGTTGACCCGAGCAATGCGCAACCCCGGGCTGCCCACCGACACGCGCAACGCGGCGGCGGCTTCCACTGGCAGTGACGTCGGCACGATTTCAAAGCGCACACGGCCATAGTGCAGGTCGTACTTGCGCGCATACAGTTCGGTCATCGACTGATTCAGATCACACGCCAGAATCCCCGGAAAATACTGTGGGTTCAGGTAGTGCTCCACATACAACACCAGGCGCCCATCAATCCGCCGGCCTCGGCAGATCTGGATCACACTCGACAGCGCCGGCAACTGCAACCACGCACACACCGCCGCCGACGCCGGTTGCAGCCGCGCAGAAATCACTTCGGTGGACGCCACCCGGCCCTGATCCCCAACCATCGCGTGGAAGTGGCTGCGTTGCATCAGGTTGTAGGCCAGCCGTGGCGGCGAGACAAACCAGCCACGGCGCTCCTCACGGTAAATCTGCCCTTGGGCTTCCAGCTGTAACAAGGCTTCACGCACGGTAATGCGAGTGGTACCAAACAACTCGCTGAGCTTGCGCTCGGCGGGCAATTTACTCGCAGGCGGCAACAGACCGTGGTCGATCTGCTCTTGCAGCGCCAGGCCGATGGATGTCACCGCCTTGATTGCCTCATCACGCATCAACGTTACCTATCTGGACTAGACCAGCACCGTTCAGGTGCACATACCGCTCCGTAAATGGGCTTTTGCTTCTGCTTGCCAGCCTAGGCATTACAGATGACCGACAGATGACAGTCCCTGTCCGCGCCCTGCACCACACCCTGCAATACATCGGCCAAGTCCAGGTCCTGCGGGCACTTGAGCATGGTCTACGCTAAGCCTGCACTGCGCGATAAAAGCGATTTAAAAACGACATCGACATGAAACTGTCATGCACCGAGCCTAGATTGGCTCAGGTATTGCTCTGACCTAGACCAACACCACCGCAAACGTTCATAAAAACGCCGCGTTGAAAACGCCCAAAGGAGCTTCGGATGAAAAAGCTTTTCCTGGCATCACTGTTAGGCTCGACCATTGCCATGTGCACCGCCGCCATGGCTGCTGATACCGATCTAAAGACTCTGGAAGCCGCCGCGAAAGCCGAAGGCGCCGTCAACAGCGTCGGCATGCCCGATGACTGGGCCAACTGGAAAGGCACTTGGGAAGACCTGGCCAAGACCTACGGCCTCAAGCACATCGACACCGACATGAGCTCGGCCCAGGAAATCGCCAAGTTCGCCGCCGAGAAAGACAACGCCAGCGCCGATATCGGTGACGTCGGCGCCGCCTTCGGCCCGATTGCGGTGAAACAGGGCGTGGCCCAACCGTACAAGCCGAGCACCTGGGCGCAAGTGCCGGACTGGGCAAAAGATAAAGACGGCAACTGGGCCCTGGCCTACACCGGCACCATCGCCTTTATCGTTAATAAAAAGCTGCTGCACGGCTCCGAAGCTCCAACAAGCTGGGCTGACTTGAAAACCGGCAAATACAAGGTTTCCATCGGTGACGTGAGCACCGCCGCCCAGGCCGCCAACGGCGTGCTCGCGGCAGCCCTGGCCAACGGTGGCGACGAGAAGAACATCCAGCCTGCGCTGCTGATGTTTGCCGACATCGCCAAGCAAGGCCGCCTGTCGCTGGCCAACCCGACCATCGCCACCATGGAAAAAGGCGAAGTCGAAGTGGGCGTGGTCTGGGACTTCAACGGCCTGAGCTACAAAGCCAAGATGGCCAACCCGGATGACTACGTGGTGCTGATCCCATCGGACGGCTCGGTGATTTCCGGCTACACCACCATCATCAACAAATACGCCAAGCACCCGAACGCCGCCAAGCTGACCCGTGAGTACATCTTCAGCGACGCCGGCCAGACCAACCTGGCGCGCGGCAACGCCCGTCCGATCCGTGCCGAGCACTTGACCTTGCCGGCTGACGTGCAGGCCAAGCTGCTGCCGAACGAGCAATACAAGAAAGTCACGCCGATCAAGGATGCCGACGCTTGGGAGAAGACCTCCAAGGCACTGCCGCAGAAGTGGCAGGAAGAAGTCATCATCAATATGCAGTAAGGCTTCAACCCACATTGGCTCTCCACTGGAGATCCAATGTGGAAGCGGGCTTGCGTGGGAGCGGGCTTGCTCGCGAAAGCGGTGGTTCAGTGAAAGCAGTGCTGCCTGACACACTGCTTTCGCGAGCAAGCCCGCTCCCACATTTTTACCCGGTTCCTCCAAGAAAACCGAGCCAAGATTAATCCGTCGCGGAGCCCCAGCCCCTATGAAGCACAACGTCATCCTTGTGGTGCTCGACGGCCTGAACTACGAGGTTGCCCGACATGCCATGGGGCATCTCCAGGCCTATATCGGCGCAGGACGCGCAGCGCTTTACAAACTGGACTGTGAACTGCCGGCGCTGTCCCGGCCGTTGTATGAATGCATCCTCACCGGCGTGCCCCCGATCGACAGCGGCATCGTCCACAACCATGTCTCGCGCCTGTCCAACCAGCGCAGCATTTTCCATTACGCCACCGACGCCGGCCTCACCACAGCGGCGGCGGCTTACCACTGGGTCAGCGAGTTGTATAACCGCACGCCCTTTATTGCCGCGCGTGATCGCCATACCGACGACACGGCGCTGGCGATCCAGCACGGGCACTTCTACTGGAATGACCATTACCCGGATTCGCACCTGTTCGCCGACGCCGAAAGCCTGCGCCGCAAACACGCGCCGAACTTCCTCGTGGTGCACCCGATGAACATCGATGACGCCGGCCACAAGCATGGCCTCGATACCTCGCAATACCGCAACAGCGCACGCTCGGCCGACATCATCCTCGCCGATTACCTGCAAGGCTGGCTCGACGCCGGCTACCAGGTGCTGGTGACCGCCGACCACGGCATGAACAACGATCGCTCGCACAACGGCCTGCTGCCCGAGGAGCGTGAAGTGCCGCTGTTCGTGCTGGGCTCGGCCTTCAACTTCGACCCTGCCGCTACCCCCAAGCAAACCGAACTGTGCGGCACTGTCTGCGAACTGCTCGGTGTGCCCCACGACAAACCTGTATGCCGGGAGCTGTTGAAGTGAATTCCCTAACCCGTGGCAAATGGCTGGCGATCCTGTGCCTGGTGCCCTTTGCGCTGTTCTTTATCGTGTTTGAAATCGCCCCGCTGGTGTGGGTGTTGATCAACAGCCTGCAATCGGAGGAGTCCGGCTGGGGCGTGGCCAACTTCATCAAGATCTTCAGTTCGAAGTTCTACCTGCAAGCCATCCAGTACAGCCTGGAGATCAGCTTCTACTCCAGCGTGTTCGGCATCATCATCTCGGTGCTCGGCAGCTATTCGTTGCGCCGCGTCGATGGGCCGTTGCGCAATTTCGTCACCGCCTTCGCCAACATGACCAGCAACTTTGCCGGCGTGCCGCTGGCCTTCGCCTTCATCATCCTGCTGGGCTTCAACGGCAGCATCACGATCATGCTCAAGCAGGCCGGGATCATTCAGGACTTCAACCTGTATTCCAAAACCGGCCTGATCATTCTGTACACCTACTTTCAGATTCCATTGGGCGTGCTGCTGCTCTACCCGGCCTTCGATGCGTTGCGTGAAGACTGGCGCGAGTCGGCCTCGCTGCTGGGCGCCAGCGGCTGGCAGTTCTGGCGACACATCGGCTTGCCGGTGCTGACCCCTGCGCTGCTCGGCACTTTCGTGATCCTGCTGGCCAATGCGCTCGGCGCCTATGCCACGGTGTACGCGCTGACCACCGGCAACTTCAACGTGCTGCCGATTCGCATTGCGGCGATGGTCTCCGGTGATATTTCCCTGGACCCGAACATGGCCAGTGCCCTGGCCGTGGTGCTGGTGGCGCTGATGACCGTGGTCACCGTGGTTCATCAACTGCTGCTCAAGAGGAGCTACCATGTCTCGCGCTGAAGCCGGCTCGGCCTCCCTCTACCATCGCGTAGTGGTGTACCTGTTGTTTGCGATTTTGGTGTTGCCGCTGGTGGGCACCTTTGTCTACTCGATTGCCAGCAGTTGGTCAGCGACGATCCTGCCCGCCGGCTTCACGGTGAAATGGTATGTGCAACTGTGGAGCGACCCACGCTTTCTGGCCGCCTTTGGCCAATCGCTGCTGGTGTGCGTGGGTGCGCTGATCCTGTCGGTGGTGCTGATTCTGCCGCTGCTGTTCGTGGTGCATTACCACTTCCCTCGGCTCGATGCGCTGATGAACATCCTCATCCTGCTGCCCTTCGCGGTGCCGCCAGTGGTGTCGTCGGTGGGCCTGCTGCAACTCTACGGTTCCGGGCCGCTGGCGATGGTGGGCACGCCGTGGATTCTGATCGGCTGCTACTTCACCGTGGCCCTGCCGTTCATGTACCGCGCGATCACCAACAACCTGCAAGCGATCAACCTGCGCGACCTGATGGACGCCTCGCAATTGCTCGGCGCGAGCACTTGGCAGGCGGCAATCCTGGTGGTGCTGCCGAACCTGCGCAAGGGCTTGATGGTGGCGCTGCTGCTGTCGTTCTCGTTCCTGTTCGGTGAGTTCGTGTTCGCCAACATCCTGGTGGGCACCCGCTACGAAACCCTGCAGGTGTACCTCAACAACATGCGCAACAGCAGCGGCCACTTCACCAGTGCCGTCGTCATTTCCTATTTCTTCTTTGTGCTGGTGCTGACCTGGGCCGCCAATATCTTGAACAAGGACAAAAGCCAATGAGCTTCGTCAGCGTCCAACACCTGCAAAAAGGCTACGCCGGCACCCCGGTGTTCAGTGACATCAACTGCGAGATCGCCAAGGGCGAATTCGTCACCCTGCTCGGGCCGTCCGGTTGCGGCAAGTCGACCTTGCTGCGTTGCATCGCCGGCCTCACGTCGGTGGACAGCGGCAAAATTCTGCTGGATGGCCAGGACATCGTTCCCCTCAGCCCGCAGAAACGCCACATCGGCATGGTGTTTCAAAGCTATGCGCTGTTCCCCAACATGACCGTGGAGCAGAACGTTGCCTTCGGCCTGCGCATGCAAAAGGTCAACGCCGACGACAGCCACAAGCGCGTGCAGGAAGTGTTGCAACTGGTGGAGCTCAAGGAGCTCGCTGGCCGCTACCCGCATCAGATGTCCGGTGGCCAGTGCCAGCGCGTGGCCCTCGCCCGCTCGCTGGTGACCCGCCCACGCCTGTTGCTGCTCGATGAGCCGCTGTCGGCGCTGGACGCGCGGATCCGCAAGCACCTGCGCGAGCAGATCCGCCAGATCCAGCGCGAATTGGGGCTGACCACGATTTTCGTCACCCATGACCAAGAAGAAGCGCTGACCATGTCCGACCGCATCTTCCTGATGAACCAGGGCAAGATCGTGCAGAGCGGCGATGCCGAGACGCTCTACACCGCGCCGGTGGATGTGTTCGCCGCCGGTTTCATCGGCAACTACAACCTGCTCGACGCCGACAAGGCCAGCCAATTGCTGCAACGCCCAATCAGTGGGCGCATTGCGATTCGCCCGGAGGCCATCGAACTGAGCCGCAGCGGCGAACTCGACGCACTGGTGCGCAGCCACAGCCTGCTGGGCAACGTGATTCGCTACCGCATCGAGGCGCGCGGCGTGGAATTGGTGGTGGATGTGCTCAACCGTTCCGCCGACGACTTGCACCCGGATGGCCAGCGCCTGGCACTTTCCATCGACCCCAGTGCGTTGTGTGAAGTAGCCTGACGCCACGATTTATTTCAGAGAGCATGACGGATGGCATTGGTAATTTTTGATTTGGACGACACCTTGATCCACGGCGACTGCGCCACGCTGTGGAGCGAGCAGATGGGCCGCCTGGGCTGGGTCGACCCTGAGTCATTCATGCGCAAGAACAACGAACTGATGGACGCCTACGGCCAGGGCAAGCTGCGCATGGAAGACTTCATGGACTTCAGCCTGGAGCCAATGATCGGCCGCACGCCGGAAGAGATCGAGCACCTGGTAGAGCCTTGGGTCGAGGACGTCATCGAGCCGCTGATCTACAGCGACGCCACCAAGACCATCGCCCGCCACCGCGCGAATGGCGACCGGATTCTGGTGATTTCCGCGTCGGGCACTCACTTGGTCAAACCCATTGCGGCACGTATCGGTATTGATGAAGTGCTGGGCATCGACCTGGATGTCAGCCATGGCGTGTACAGCGGCCATACCGTGGGCGTGCTGACGTACCGTGAAGGCAAGATCACGCGGTTGCTGGAATGGCTGGAGCAGGAAGGCGAGACATTGGACGGCGCGTATTTCTACTCGGATTCACGCAATGATTTGCCGTTGCTGCTGAAAGTGGATCACCCGCAGGTGGTGAATCCGGATCCGGTGTTGCGTGAGCATGCGCAAAAGGCCGGTTGGCCGATTCATCACTGGGTGTGACTCTATTTAATTGAAATGCAATCAACGGTGGGAGCTGGCTTGCCTGCGATAGCGGTGTACCAGATGAAACATTCTTCACTGAGGCACCGCTATCGCAGGCAAGCCAGCTCCCACACTCACTGCATTTCAACTTGAGATCAGGCCAACGTCTCGTCAATCACCAACACCAATTTCCCGGAAATCTGGTTGCTCGCCAACTCAGCAAACGCCGCCTCGGCATCCTTGATCGGGAAGGTCTTGGCCAGTTGCGGGCTCAGGCGTTCCTCGGCAAACAGCGGCCATACATGCTGGCTCAAATCGCTGAACAAGTCTGCCTTGAACTGATCGCTGCGGCTGCGCAGGGTCGAGCCGAGCAACTGAATGCGCTTGCCCAGCACCTGCGCCAGGTCGAGCTGCGCATCGCGCCCGCCCATCAAGCCGATCAATACCCAACGGCCGTCCAGGGCCAGCAGCTTGAGGTCCAGCGCGGCGTAGTTGCCACCCACCGGGTCAAGGATCACATCGAACGGCCCGAAATCGCTTAGCCCTTCAATGCCGTCAGTACGTACCACGCCGCCCTGGGCACCGAGTGCTTCGCAGTACGCCAGGCGCTGCGCCGAGCCGACGCTGACCCAGCACGGGCTGCCAAACGCCTTGCACAGCTGGATCGCCGCCGAACCCACGCCACTGGCGCCAGCATGCAGCAAGACTTTTTCACCGGGCTTGAGGCCCGCCAGCTGGAACAGATTCAGCCACGCGGTGCTGTACACCTCAGGCAATGCCGCCGCTTCGGTCAGCGACAAGCCTTCCGGCACCGGCAGGACGTGGCGCGCGTCCACCACCACTTCTTCGGCCATGCCGCCCCCGGCGAGCAATGCGCAGACGCGGTCACCGACCTTCCAGGACGACCCCGGCCCGACCTCACTGATGACCCCGGAGCACTCAAGACCCAGCACGTGGCTGGCGCCAGGCGGCGGCGGATAGAGCCCGGCGCGCTGTAATAAATCGGCGCGATTAAGGCCCGCAGCCGCCACACGAATGCGAACTTGGCCTACATCGCAGGTAGGGCTGGGTTCTGTCAGCCACTCCACATGACCTTCAACGCCTTGCAATGCTTTCACAGTGCCTCCATAGTGAGTCTGGACTGAGCCCGTAGCTGTAGCGCCGGGCTTTTTGCATTATGCGACCGGATCATATGGAACCGGCTCCCTCAAAGACGGCCTAATATGCGTTATCAATTGCCCCCGCGTCGAATCAGCATGAAGCATCTGTTCCCCAGCACCGCCCTCGCTTTTTTCATTGGTCTCGGCTTCGCGTCGATGTCGACCAATACGTTCGCAGCCAACAGCTGGGACAACCTTCAGCCTGATCGCGATGAGGTGATTGCAAGCCTTAACGTCGTCGAGTTGCTCAAGCGTCATCACTACAGCAAGCCGCCGCTGGACGACGCCCGCTCGGTGATCATCTACGACAGCTACCTCAAGCTGCTGGATCCGTCGCGCAGCTACTTCCTGGCCAGCGATATCGCTGAGTTCGACAAGTGGAAGACCCAGTTCGACGACTTCCTCAAAAGCGGCGACCTGCAGCCCGGCTTCACCATCTACAAGCGTTACCTGGACCGCGTAAAAGCGCGTCTGGACTTCGCCCTGGCTGAGCTGGACAAAGGCGTCGACAAGCTCGACTTCACCCAGAAGGAAACCCTTCTGGTGGATCGCAAGGACGCGCCTTGGCTGACCAGCAGCGCCGCCCTTGACGACCTGTGGCGCAAACGCGTCAAGGACGAAGTGCTGCGCTTGAAGATCGCCGGCAAAGAGCCCAAGGCCATTCAAGAGCTGTTGACCAAGCGCTACAAGAATCAGCTGGCACGTCTGGACCAGACCCGTGCCGAAGATATCTTCCAGGCCTACATCAACACCTTCGCAATGTCCTACGACCCGCACACCAATTATCTGTCGCCAGATAACGCGGAAAACTTTGATATCAACATGAGTCTGTCGCTGGAGGGCATCGGTGCCGTCCTGCAAAGCGACAATGACCAGGTCAAAATCGTGCGTCTGGTGCCGGCAGGTCCGGCAGACAAGACCAAGCAGGTTGCTCCGGCCGACAAGATCATCGGCGTGGCCCAGGCCGACAAAGAGATGGTCGACGTGGTCGGCTGGCGTCTGGACGAAGTGGTCAAGCTGATCCGCGGGCCGAAAGGCAGCGTGGTGCGCCTGGAAGTGATTCCGCACACCAATGCGCCGAACGACCAGACCAGCAAGATCGTGTCCATCACCCGTGAAGCGGTGAAGCTTGAAGACCAGGCCGTGCAGAAGCAGATCCTCAACCTCAAGCAGGATGGCAAGGATTACAAGCTCGGCGTGATTGTGATACCGGCCTTCTACCTGGACTTCAAAGCGTTCCGTGCCGGTGATCCGGACTACAAGTCCACCACCCGCGACGTGAAGAAAATCCTGACCGAGCTGCAGAAGGACAAAGTCGACGGCGTAGTGATCGATCTGCGCAACAACGGCGGCGGCTCCCTGCAGGAAGCCACCGAGCTGACCAGCCTGTTTATCGACAAAGGCCCGACCGTGTTGGTACGCAACGCTGACGGCCGTGTCGACGTGCTTGAAGACGAGAACCCGGGTGCCTTCTACAAAGGGCCGATGGCGCTGCTGGTCAACCGTCTCTCGGCTTCGGCCTCGGAGATTTTCGCCGGCGCGATGCAGGACTACCACCGTGCGCTGATCATCGGCGGCCAGACCTTCGGTAAAGGCACCGTGCAGACCATTCAGCCGCTCAACCATGGCGAACTGAAACTGACCCTGGCCAAGTTCTACCGGGTTTCCGGGCAGAGCACCCAGCATCAGGGCGTGCTGCCGGATGTCGACTTCCCGTCGATCATCGACACCAAGGAAATCGGCGAGAGCGCACTGCCTGAAGCCATGCCGTGGGACACCATCCGCCCTGCGATCAAGCCAGCGTCGGACCCGTTCAAACCGTTCCTGACGCAGTTGAAGGCTGACCATGACGCGCGCTCCGCCAAGGATGCCGAGTTTGTGTTCATCCGCGACAAACTGGCCCTGGCCAAGAAGCTGATGGAAGAGAAAACCGTCAGCCTCAACGAAGCCGATCGCCGTGCGCAGCACACCAGCATCGAAAATCAGCAACTGGTACTGGAAAACGCCCGCCGCAAGGCCAAAGGCGAAGACCCGCTCAAGGAACTGAAGAAAGAAGATGAAGATGCGCTGCCGACCGAGCCGGAAAAAACCAAGCCGGAAGACGACGCCTACCTGTCTGAAACAGGCCGGATCCTGCTCGACTACCTGAAGATCAGCAAGCAGGTGGCCAAGCAGTAAATGATGGCAGTTTAATGTGAACGCTCCTCGGAGTGTCATCATATATACATCATTCTGTCGTGAAATGAAGGACCGCAGGCGCCAAGCCCGCGGTCCTTTTTTTTCGATCGAGATCGCCATGACCATGACCGAACAGCTGAATGCATTGGGCTCTATCCTGGCTCAAGGCAGTTTGCACAGCCTGTTCCAACCGATCATTTGCCCGTCCGAACGGCGCATCCTCGGCTACGAAGCCCTCAGCCGTGGCCCCTCCAATAGTCCATTGCACTCCCCGGTCGCGCTGTTTTCCGTGGCCAGGCATATCGGGCGCCTCAGTGAACTGGAAATGGCCTGCCGCGAAAGCGCGTGTCGACGGTTCAGCGAACAGAAAATGCCAGGCAAGCTGTTCCTGAATATCTCGCCGGAATCCTTGATGGAGACCGCGCATCAACCGGGGCGCACCTTGCAACTGCTGCGCGACGTCGGCATTCCCCCAAGCCTAGTGGTGATCGAACTCACCGAGCAGACCCCTACCGACGACTTCGATCTGCTGCAAACCGCACTGCACCATTACCGCGACATGGGCTTCGCCATCGCCCTGGATGACCTGGGCGCCGGCTATTCCAGCCTGCGGTTGTGGTCGGAGCTGCGCCCGGACTACGTGAAGATTGACCGGCATTTTATCGACGGCATCCATCAGGACGCGCTCAAGCGTGAGTTCGTCGGTTCCATCCTGCAAATCGCCAGGGCGTCGCGGGCACAGGTCATTGCCGAAGGTATTGAGTTACCCGAAGAATTGGCGGTGTTGACCGAGATGGGCGTGGACCTGGTCCAGGGCTACCTGCTCTGCCGCCCGCAGGAACAGCCGCCCCAGGAAGCACGCCTGATGCTGCCCAAGCAGGACAACGCCAACCTCGCCCTGAGCGAAGAAGGCAGCGACCTCAGTGCCCTGCTGAACGAGCAACCGGCGGTGGATCAGGACACGGCCACCGCCCAGGTGCTGGAGTCGTTCCGCCGCCAGGCCAATCTCAATTCGCTGGCGGTACTGGACGGGCGTGGCCACCCGGTCGGCATCGTGCACCGGCATTCGTTATCGGACGCACTGCTCAAGCCCTTCGCCACCGATCTGTTCGCACGCAAGCCCATCAGCCGTTTGATGAGCGATGACTTTTTGGCGGTTGAGTTGAGCCAATCGCTGCAGCAAGTCAGCCGCCTGCTGACCAGCCGCGCACGGCAACGAATTGAAGAGGATTTCATCATCACGCTCAATGGCGATTACCTGGGCCTGGGGCGGGTGATCGATGTGCTCAAGCTGATCACCGAGCTGAAAATCCAGCAGGCGCGTTACGCCAACCCGCTGACGCTGCTGCCGGGCAACGTGCCGATCCAGCAATGCCTGACACGGCTGTTGCAGCAACAAAGAGAGTCAGTGATCTGCTACGTGGATATCGACAGCTTCAAGCCGTTCAACGATATCTACGGCTACGGGCGCGGGGATGAGGTCTTGCTGTGCCTGGCGCAATGCCTCAACGACCGGGTTGACCCCAGCCGCGACTTTGTCGGGCATATCGGCGGCGATGATTTTTTGCTGGTGCTGGGCCCACAGGATTGGCGCAAGCGCCTCAACCAGTTGCTGGATGACTTTCACACCCAGTGCCGACGCTTCTACCGCGCCGAACACCTCGACGCCGGCTGCTTTGTGGCATTGAACCGCCAGGGCGCGCGTCAGGAGTTCGCCTTGCTGTCACTGTCGATCGGCGTGGTTCACTTATATCCACAGGCCTGTGGGCAACTTGATGCCAGCCAGTTGGCGGAGCTGGCCTCGCAGGCCAAGCACCACGCCAAGGATGTGGCGGGCTACAGCATTCATGTGATCGACAGCATGGACATGCTGGCCCAGGCGCTTTAAGCCTCGGCAGACTCCGGGTAATCGTATTCGAACACGCGCACTACTTCCGAGGCGTGCCAGGAGGCGGCGGCCACGCCATCGGACGGCCCGCTGAAACGCCCCAGGCGCTCCACGCATTCGAAGAAACCGGTACGCGGCAGGCGACTGGCACCCTGGCTGATCACCAGTGAGCTGCGCAATGGCTGCTCGGCCTTGGCGTCCAGCGCGGCCAGGTGCTCAAGGGCGGCGGCCAGGGTCTGCATGGCCGGCGTGGGAAATTGCAGACGCTCCAGCAGCGCGCGGTAGGTCAGCAGGTGACGCTGGCGGCGCGCCTGATCCAGTTCGTTGAGTAGTCCATCCCAGTGTTGACGGCTGATACGTAGGCTCAAGATTCATCCCTCCAACCTGCAACGCCCAATTCCCAGGCCAGGCTGCGGCGAATGGCGGCATCCGGCTGGCGTTCACCACTTTCAATCAATCCGAGATACGAGGGGCTGATACCCACGGTGCGGGCCAGGGTTTCGATGGCCAGCCCCCGGGTTTCACGCAGGCCGCGCAGGTCCGCGAGCGGGCGCAAAGCCTGATCGGGAGCGACCTGAGCGTCAGAAGAAGGAGGGAGTGCTGGTTGTTGCTGACCGGCGGCTTTTAGTAGCGCCTGGTACTGGTCCCATGGCAACACCGCGTACTCGGGTTCGCCATTGCGTGAAATTATCTGAATATCCATGACTGCCCCGTAGGATAACAACACTCACTAAGTAAGCTCTTTCCTTAGGAGTGTAATCCTAACAGCCACAAAGGTCGCAGGGGGATAGCCGTGTGATCAGTTTTTTTGCGGGTTTTCCTCAGCCAGCAGCGCAGGCGTCGCAGGCAAGCGCTCAACCACTGCGAGCTTTTCCGGGCGCTGGGCCTCACGCCAGGCGCGAAAGGCGCTCAGTTCTCCGTCCAGGGTCTTCATGACCCATGCCAGCACCGCGATGTCATCGAGCATGCCAAATACCGGGATAAAGTCCGGGATCGCGTCAATCGGACTGAGGAAGTACATCAAGCCCGCCACCACCGAAATCAGCGCCTTGGGGCTAATTGCCCGGTATTCGCCGCGCCAGTAGGCCTGGCACAGGGCCTGAAGCAATTTGAGATCATCCTTGAGCTTACCCAGGCGGTTGCCCTGGCTTGAGCCTTTTGCGGCCACCGCAAACAGCAGGGTTGGCAAACGCCCACGGCCAAGCAGACGCGCGGCCATGGGCAGGAAACGGGTGAAATTGAACGGTGGTTTCATCTGTCACTCCAGTTCCAGGCGACATAAAAGGTTATCCACACAAATTGTGGATAACCTTGTGAACAGAGCCTGTTTTATCGGCTGAAAGCCACGGACTACAAGGCTTGCAGTCAGATCGGGCGTTTTTTGCGCACATAAAAAAAACCCAAGATTTCATTGACTTGGCGTTGATGTGCGGCTACCCGTGCTCGAGTCTTATATCAGACTGTTTCAGTTTGCAGGGGTTCGTTTGAATTTACGTCGGGTGTGAATCACGCGGATTTGCCGGGCCCCAGATACGACAACGCCCCGTCGAAACGGGGCGTTGTCTGTTCAGGCGCCGATTACTTCTTGGCGGCTGGAGCAGCAGGTGCGTCAGGGGCTTCAGCCTTGGCTGGGTCCTTGATGCCCAGCAGTTCCAGGTCGAATACCAGCACGGAGTTGGCTGGAATCGCCGGGCTCGGGCTCTGAGCGCCGTAGGCCAGGTCAGACGGGATGTATAACTCGACCTTCTCGCCAACGTGCATCAGTTGCAGGCCTTCGACCCAACCCGGGATCACGCCGCTGACCGGCAGGTCAATCGGGCTACCGCGATCAACGGAGCTGTCAAAGGTCGTGCCGTTGGTGAGCTTGCCGGTGTAGTGAACAGTCACCACGTCGGTCGGCTTAGGCTGAGCGCCGTCGGCCTTCTTCACGATCTTGTACTGCAGACCGGAAGCAGTGGTCACTACGCCGTCTTTCTTGGCGTTTTCTTCGAGGAATTTCTTGCCGGCGGCTGCCGACTCTTCGCTCATTTTGGTCATACGTTCTTCTGCACGCTTCTGCAGTGCGGCAAACGCTTCAACCAGTTCGTCGTCTTTCAGCTTCTGTTCTTTCTTGCCGACGGCATCTTCGATGCCTTGGGCTACCGCTTTGGAGTCCAGGTCATCCATGCCTTCCTGGGCAAGACTTTTGCCCATGTTCAGGCCGATACCGTAGGAAGCTTTCTGCGCCGGGGTTTTCAGCTCTACGCTGGTCTGCGAATCACAACCCGCAAGTACCAGGCTAACCAGGGCCACCGCCGCCGCCAACCGATGCTGTTTCATGCTATTTCCTTGTTCGTGCGCCAAAAGGGCATTCGAGTAAAGTCGCGAGCTTATCAGGCGGCCACGACCAATGGCTACCGGCATGTGAGCAGGAAACTTCCGATAAGTTCACGTGTTTAAAAGCATTTTCATTCATGATGGAGGCCCGCGACGGATCGCGGGACTGCCTGCAACCAGGCTCATGGCCACTTGCCGCACCTATGGCGTAGTGGCATAACAACGCGACAACTCGACAAGGATAGTTATCTTGCGCATTTTTTCCCGTGTTTTGCTTCTGATATTGCTTGCACTCGGCCTGCTGCTGGCCGTCGTGCTCTATTACACCATCAACCCCAAGCTGCCCGACTACGTGCCCGTGCAGCAGGTGCGCTACCAGGATCAATGGAGTGCCGCCGATCGCCAGACCTACTACTTCACGCCTCAGGGCACTCAAGTGAAAGGCCTGCACTACGACTGGTTCACCGCCCTGGAGCTGCCGTTCTCCGAACAGCGTTTTGCCACGCCCGAGTACCTGGCGCGCTTTGGTTTTCTGGTCGACCCCAAGCAGGTCCCCACCGCGCAGAACCCCGGCAACCTGCCAGTCGGTTTTGCCCGCCATCAGAATGCCGGCAGCAAGGTTGAATACCTGGATATCACCTGCGCCGCCTGCCACACCGGCGAGCTGCACTTCAAAGGCCAGGCTCTGCGCATTGATGGCGGCTCGGCCCAGCACGTGCTGCCCTCCAGCGTGCCCACCTTGCGCGGCGGCAGCTTCGGCCAGGCACTGGTGGCCAGCCTGGCCGCCACCTATTACAACCCATGGAAATTCGAGCGCTTTGCCCGCCAGGTTCTGGGGGATCGATACGACGCCGAACATGGCCAGCTGCGTCAGGACTTCAAACGGTCACTCAACCAGTTCCTCAAAGTCGCCTGGAATGACACCCACCGCGGCCTCTACCCCACCGAAGAAGGCCCGGGCCGTACCGACGCGTTTGGCCGCATCGCCAATGCCAGCTTTGGCGACGCTATCTCGCCGAACAATTACCGCGTGGCCAATGCTCCGGTGGACTACCCGCACCTGTGGGATATCTGGACCTTCGACTGGGTGCAATGGAACGGTTCGGCCCAGCAACCGATGGCGCGCAACATCGGCGAAGCCCTCGGCGTCGGTGCGACACTGGACTTCTTCGACAGCGCCGGTCAGCCCCTTCAAGGCGAAGCACGCTACCCTTCCAGCGTGCGCGTGCGTGACCTCAACCTGATCGAAGAAACCCTGCAACGCCTCAAGCCGCCCACTTGGCCGGAAGACCTGTTCGGCGCCATCGACAACCCCCTCGCCGCCCAGGGCCGCGCGTTGTTCGCCGAGAACTGCGCCGGTTGCCATGTGCCCGCCGTCAGCCAGGTCAATGGCCGCCCGGTGCAGCAGTTGAAAATGCTCCCCGTTGAATACATCGGCACCGACCCTGGCACCGCCAGCAACATCGCCGACCAGCGCTACGACCTCAGCGCACTGCAATGGGACCCGGCGGAACTGGCCAGGCTCAACGTCGAACTGCACCCCACGCCGACCGCGCCGCTGGACCTGCACAATATGTCGGTGGCGCAAGGCCTGGCCTACGTCACCGCCTTTGTCGAAGACCACGCCTACCGCGCCGCCGGCGTGACCCCGGCCGAGCGGCCAGGCCTGGACGGTTTCGGCCTGCCTATCGGTGTGCGCGAGGTGCGCGCCTACAAAGCGCGGCCACTGGCCGGCGTGTGGGCCACGCCGCCCTTCCTGCATAACGGCTCGGTGCCGACGATCTACCAATTGCTCTCGCCTCAGGACGAGCGCAGCACCACTTTCTATAAAGGCACGTTCGCCTACGACCCGCGCCACCTGGGCTTTGAAACGCAGGCGTTCAAGAATGGCTTCCTGTTCGATACCAAAATTACCGGCAATCACAACAGCGGCCACGAGTTTCGCGCCGGCCAACGTGGCAATGGCGTGATCGGCCGCGGCCTGCAACCGCAGGAACGCTGGGCGCTGCTGGAATACCTCAAAGTACTGGGCGGCCCGCTGGAGCAACAGTTGCCATGAATATCCGATCTGACTACAAGGAATCTTCGATGCTCGCACGTCTGTGGCTGCGCCTCGGCGCGTTTCTGGGTAAAACCCTGTTATGGCTGGTGGGCCTGGGGCTGCTGGGCTGGCTGATCGCTGCCGCTTGGTTTGCCTGGCAGCACAGCGGCCCGGTGTCGCCGGACGAGCAGATCCCGCCCGGTGAAGCGGCCATGACCCAGGGCATCATTCAGACGGCCGTGCGCATCGTCGATCAGCACCGCGAAGGCACGCGCTACCTGCGCGATGCGCATGCCAAGGCTCACGGCTGCGTGAAGGCGCAAGTCAGCGTAGTGGCGGATCTTGACCCGGCATTGCGCCAAGGGGTGTTCGCCGAGCCGGGCAAAACCTGGCAGGCGCTGATGCGCCTGTCCAATGGCAATGCTTATCCGCAATTCGACAGCATCCGCGATGCGCGGGGCATGGCGATCAAGTTGCTGGATGTTCCGGGCAAACAGTTGATGGCGGATCAGCAGGCGCGCACCGAACAGGATTTCGTGATGTTCAGCCATCCGAATTTCTTTGTCAGCGATGTGGCGGAGTACGCGCAAAACATCGGCGCCCAGGCCGACGGCAAGAAGGTCCTGGCGTTCTTTCCCAAGGCAGACCCGCGCAGCTGGCAGGTGCGCCATTTGTTTATCGCGCTGGCCACACTATCGCCTGCCCCGGCCAGCCCGACGCAGACGACTTACTTTTCGGTGTCGCCCTATAAGTTCGGCGCAGCCAATGCCAAGTTTCGCGTAGCGCCTGACCCGCTCAGTTGCCCTGAGTATGTGTTGCCCAAGCAGAACCAGGACCTGCCGAACTTTCTGCGCAGTGCCTTGAGCCAGCAGCTGTCGACCGACCGTGTACCGGCGTGTTTTGTGTTGCAGGTTCAGCGGCAGAATCCGCAGAAATTCATGCCGATTGAAGACACCAGCATTGAATGGAAGGAGAGCGATGCGCCGTATGAGACCGTGGCGACCGTGCGGGTTGAGGCGCAGGATTTTGATACGCCGGCGTTGAATCTTGCTTGTGACAACCAGTCGTTTAATCCGTGGTTTGGGCTGGAGGCGCACCGGCCGATTGGGGGGATTAATCGGTTGCGTAAGGCGGTGTATGAGGCTGTGAGCGACTATCGGCATAGTCGTAATTTGTGAGGTGTCGGGTATGGGTTGCGCCCTTACGGCGGGTCACGTTGGAAAAGCCCCAAAGTGACCAAAGGGCTCTTGCCCCACCACTCGGCACCTCGCTTAGGCTTCGGTGTGCCTGAGATCAAAAGCAGATCAAGATCAAAAGCCGACCTGAGTGGTAGAAGCGGAGCCGAGGCGGCCTGACAGCCGACCTGATCTTGAAAGCTGAACTCAATCAAATGTGGGAGCTGGCTTGCCTGCGATGGCATCAACTGGTTAT
>NZ_VMSH01000023.1:0-43530 GCF_007713445.1 Pseudomonas sp. RGB
CCGAGTGGTGGGGCAAGAGCCTTTTGGTTACTTTTGGGCTCTTTTCAAAAGTGACTCGCCGTAAGGGCGAAACCAACCTCAGCCATCACCCCGTAACGGATATACACCCCGTCACCCCGAGATCCCAGCAGGCACCAAAAACGCCGCCTCCAACAACTGCCGCGTATAAACATGCTGCGGCTCAGCAAAAATCGCCGAAGCCTCCCCCTGTTCCACCACCTGCCCATGCTTGACCACCATCAACTGGTGACTCAAGGCCTTCACCACCGCCAAGTCATGGCTGATAAACAGATAGGTGAGGTTGTACTTGGCCTGCAAACTGCGCAACAACTCCACCACCTGCCGCTGCACCGTACGGTCCAGCGCCGACGTCGGCTCATCCAGCAAAATCAGGCGCGGCTTGAGCACCAGCGCACGGGCAATGGCAATCCGCTGCCGCTGCCCCCCGGAAAACTCATGCGGATAACGGTGCCGCGACTCCGGATCCAGCCCAACCTCACGCAGCGCCGCAATAATCGCGGCTTCCTGCTCAACAGCTGTGCCCATCTTGTGAATCCGCAACCCCTCGCCAACAATCTCGCTGACGCTCATCCTCGGGCTCAAGCTGCCAAACGGGTCCTGAAACACCACCTGCATTTCCCGCCGCAACGGGCGCACCTGCTGCTGAGTCAGCCGGTCCAGCTGCTGGCCCTCAAAACGAATTCCGCCTTTGCTGGCGATCAAACGCAGGATCGCCAGGCCCAAGGTGGATTTGCCCGAGCCGCTCTCACCGACGATGCCCAGGGTCTGACCCTGAGGCAGGCTGAAATTGATACCGTCCACCGCCTTGACGTAATCCACGGTGTTACGCAAAAAACCTTTTTTGATCGGAAACCACACCTTCAGGTCATCAACTTCCAGCAAGGGCGGCCCGACTTCGTTGGCCGCAGGCCCGCCACTGGGTTCCGCCGCCAGCAACTCCTGGGTGTAAGGATGCTGGGGCGACTGGAACAGCGTCTCGCAGTCAGCCTGCTCGACGATGCAACCCTTCTGCATCACGCACACGCGGTGGGCGATGCGCCGCACCAGGTTCAAGTCATGGCTGATCAGCAACAACGCCATGCCAAGGCGCGCCTGCAACTCCTTGAGCAACTCAAGAATCTTCAACTGCACCGTCACGTCGAGGGCCGTGGTCGGTTCATCCGCGATCAACAACTCCGGCTCGTTGGCCAGGGCCATCGCGATCATCACCCGCTGCCGCTGGCCGCCGGACAGCTCGTGAGGCAAGGCCTTGAGGCGCTTGTGCGGCTCGGGAATGCCCACCAGCTCAAGCAGTTCCAGGGTGCGCCGGGTGGCGACCTTGCCAGTGAGCCCCTTGTGCAGGCCGAGCACTTCGTTGATCTGCTTTTCAATCGAATGCAGCGGGTTCAACGAGGTCATCGGCTCCTGGAAGATCATCGCAATACGGTTGCCGCGAATATGCCGGATGGTTTTTTCTTTGAGCGTCAGCAGGTCTTGCCCGGAATAGGTGATGGTGCCGGCCGGGTGGCGGGCCAGCGGGTAGGGCAGCAGGCGCAGGATCGAGTGGGCGGTGACCGATTTGCCCGAGCCGCTTTCGCCGACCAGGGCAAGGGTTTCGCCGCGTTTGATATCGAAATTGACGTTATTGACCACCCGGTGGTGATGGTCGCCGGTGACGAACTCGACACAGAGGTCGCGGACTTCGATCAGATTGTCCTGATTCATCTCATTTCCTCGGGTCGAAGGCATCGCGAGCGGACTCGCCGATAAACACCAGCAAACTCAACATGATCGCCAGCACGGCAAAGGCACTGATGCCCAGCCACGGCGCTTGCAGGTTGGATTTGCCCTGGGCCACCAGTTCGCCCAGCGACGGCGAGCCGGCTGGCAGGCCGAAGCCGAGAAAATCCAGCGCGGTGAGGGTGCCGATGGCGCCGGTGAGGATGAACGGCATGAAGGTCATGGTCGAGACCATGGCATTGGGCAGGATGTGCCGGAACATGATCGCGCCGTTCTGCATGCCCAGCGCGCGGGCTGCGCGCACGTATTCGAGGTTGCGCCCGCGCAGGAATTCGGCGCGCACCACATCGACCAGGCTCATCCACGAAAACAGCAGCATGATCCCCAGCAGCCACCAGAAGTTGGGCTGCACAAAACTGGCGAGGATGATCAACAGGTACAGCACCGGCAGGCCGGACCAGATCTCCAGAAAACGCTGCCCGGCGAGGTCGACCCAGCCACCGTAGAACCCCTGCAAGGCGCCGGCGATCACGCCGATGATCGAGCTGAGCACGGTGAGGGTCAGGGCGAACAGCACCGACACGCGGAACCCGTAGATCACTCGCGCCAGTACATCGCGGCCCTGGTCGTCGGTGCCCAGCAGGTTGACCGAGGAGGGCGGGGCGGGCGCCGGCACTTTCAGGTCGTAGTTGATGCTCTGGTAGCTGAACGGGATCGGCGCCCACAGCGTCCAGGCGTCCTTGGCCTTGAGCAGTTCCTGGATGTACGGGCTCTTGTAGTTGGCCTCCAGCGGGAATTCGCCGCCAAAGGCGGTTTCCGGGTAGCGCTTGAGCGCCGGGAAGTACCAGTCACCGTCAAAGTGCACGGCCAAGGGCTTGTCGTTGGCGATCAACTCTGCGCCCAGGCTCAGTACAAAGAGGATCAGGAACAGCCACAGCGACCACCAGCCACGCTTGTTGGCCTTGAAACGCTCGAACCGACGGCGATTGAGGGGGGACAGGTTCATCTCAATGCTCCCGGCTGGCAAAGTCGATACGCGGATCGACCAGGGTGTAAGTGAGGTCGCCGATGAGTTTCACCACCAGCCCCAGCAAGGTGAAAATAAACAGCGTGCCGAACACCACCGGGTAATCGCGGTTGATCGCCGCTTCAAAGCTCATCAGGCCCAGGCCGTCGAGGGAGAAGATCACTTCCACCAGCAACGAGCCGGTGAAGAAGATGCCGATAAAGGCGGACGGGAAGCCGGCAATCACCAACAGCATCGCGTTGCGAAACACATGGCCGTAGAGCACGCGGTGGTGGGTCAGGCCCTTGGCCTTGGCGGTGACCACGTACTGTTTGTTGATCTCGTCGAGGAAGCTGTTTTTGGTCAGCAGCGTCATGGTCGCAAAGTTGCCGATCACCAGCGCCGTGACGGGCAGGGCCAAATGCCAGAAGTAATCGAGGATCTTGCCGCTCCAGCTCAGTTCGTCGAAATTGTTCGAGGTGAGCCCGCGCAAGGGGAACCAGTCCAGGTAACTGCCGCCGGCAAATACCACGATCAGCAGGATCGCAAACAGGAACGCCGGGATCGCATAACCGACGATGATTGCCGAACTGGTCCACACGTCGAAGTGGCTGCCGTGGCGCGTGGCCTTGGCGATCCCCAGCGGAATCGACACCAGGTACATGATCAGCGTGCTCCATAACCCGAGGGAAATGGACACCGGCATCTTTTCCTTGATCAGGTCGATGACTTTGGCGTCACGGAAGAAGCTGTCGCCGAAATCCAGCCGGGCGTAGTTCTTGACCATAATCCACAAACGTTCCGGCGCCGATTTGTCGAAGCCGTACATCTTCTCGATTTCCTTGATCAGCGCCGGGTCCAGGCCCTGGGCGCCGCGGTAGCTGGAACCGGCCACCGACACTTCGGCGCCACCGCCGGCGATACGGCTGGTGGCGCCTTCAAACCCTTCGAGCTTGGCGATCATCTGTTCCACCGGGCCACCGGGAGCGGCCTGGATGATGATGAAGTTGATCAGCAAAATCCCGAACAGCGTGGGGATGATCAGCAACAGACGGCGAACAATATAAGCCAGCATTTAATCGCCTCCGCTCGCCGGATCGGCGCTTGTGTCCAGGGTAACGGCTGGTTTTACGTCAGGTTTGGCCCACCAGGTGGCGATGCCGACGTCGTAGCGTGGCGGGACTTTGGGGTGGCCCAGGTGATCCCAATAGGCCACGCGGAAGGTTTTGATGTGCCAGTTGGGGATCACGTAGTAGCCGAACTGCAATACCCGGTCGAGGGCTTTGGCGTGGGCCACCAGGCTTTTGCGCGAGTCTGCATCGATCAGCTGTTCGACCAGTTGGTCGATGACCGGGTCCTTGAGGCCCATGTAGTTGCGGCTGCCGGGTTTGTCGGCACTGGAAGAGGCCCAGAATTCGCGTTGTTCGTTACCCGGTGAGGTCGACTGCGGGAAACTGCCCACCAGCATGTCGAAGTCGCGAGAGCGCAGGCGGTTGATGTACTGCGAGACGTCAACGCGGCGGATCACCAGATTGATGCCCAGGTCCGCCAGGTTGCGTTTGAACGGCAGCAATACGCGTTCGAAGTCGGTCTGGGTCAGCAGAAACTCGATGGTCACCGGTGTGCCGTTGGTGTCGACCATTTTGTCGTCGACGATCTTCCAGCCGGCTTCTTGCAGCAGCTGGTAGGCCTCGCGCTGCTGGGTGCGGATCATGCCGCTGCCGTCGGTCTTGGCAGGCTCGAACGCCTGGGTGAAGACTTCGGCGGGAAGCTTGTCGCGAAACGGCTCCAGGATTGCCGTTTCATCCGGGCCCGGCAGGCCGGTGGCGGCCATTTCCGAGTTTTCAAAGTAACTGCGGGTGCGCGTGTAGGCGCCGTTGAACAGCTGTTTGTTGCTCCACTCGAAATCGAGCAGCAGGCTGATCGCCTTGCGCACCCGCACATCCTGAAACATCGGCTTGCGGGTGTTGAACACAAAGCCCTGCATGCCGGTGGGGTTGCCGTTGGGGATTTCTTCCTTGATCAGCCTTCCCTGGGTGACGGCCGGGATGTTGTAGGCGTTGGCCCAGTTCTTCGCGCTGAATTCCAGCCAGTAGTCGAATTGCCCGGCTTTCAAGGCTTCGAGCGCCACGGTGCTGTCGCGGTAATAGTCAGTGATGCGGTTATCGAAATTGTAGAAGCCCTGGGTGACCGGCAGGTCCTTGGCCCAGTAATCCTTCACGCGCTCATAGCGAACCATGCGCCCGGCCTTGACCTGCGCCACCTTGTACGGCCCGCTGCCCAGCGGTATTTCCAGGTTGCCCTTGGCAAAGTCACGGGTGGCCCAAAAATGCTTGGGCAATACCGGCAACTGGCCGAGGATCAGTGGCAACTCACGGTTGTTGGTGCGCTTGAACTTGAACAGCACGCGCAGCGGGTCTTCGGCCACCACTTCATCGACGTCGGCGTAGTAGGTGCGGTAGAGCGGCGAGCCGTCCTTGAGCAAGGTCTGGAAGGTGAAGACGACGTCTTCGGCGCGGATCGGGTGCCCATCGTGAAAGCGCGCTTCGGGGCGCAGGTAGAATCGCACCCAGCTGTTGTCGGGGGCCTTTTCGATCTTGCCGGCCACCAGCCCGTATTCAGTAACAGGCTCGTCCAGGCTTTGCATGGCCAGGGTGTCGTAGATCAACGGCAGGTTGTCTGCGGGAACGCCCTTGCTGATGTAGGGGTTGAGGCTGTCGAAGCCGCCCATGCTCGATTCGCGAAAGGTGCCGCCCTTGGGCGCGTCGGGGTTTACGTAGTCGAAGTGCTTGAAGTCGGCGGGGTACTTGGGAGGCTCGTTGTAGAGGGTCAACGCGTGTTGCGGCGCGGCGTTGGCCGCGCTGCACAGCAACAGGCCGCTCAGGAATGCGTTGCGCAAATTCATCATTGGGCTTTCTCCGAAGCTTTCAGCCACCACGCGCTCAGGCCCAGGCTGTAAGGCGGCGTGGTGACAAAGGCGAACCGGTTGCGGTACGCCAAGCGATGATAGTTGAGGTACCAGTTGGGAATACTGTAGTGCTGCCACAGCAGCACCCGGTCCAGCGCGCGGCCGGCGGCCAGTTGTTCTTCGCGGGTCTGCGCCGCCAGCAGTTGTTCCAGCAGGCGGTCGACCACCGGGTTGGCGATGCCGGCGTAGTTCTTGCTGCCCTTGATACCGGCCTGGCTGGAGTGGAAGTACTGCCACTGCTCAAGGCCCGGGCTCAAGGTCTGGTTGAGGGTGATCAGGATCATGTCGAAGTCGAACTGATCCAGGCGCTGTTTGTATTGCGCGCGGTCAACGGTACGCAGGCGCGCGTCGATGCCGATGCTGATAAGGTTCTCGACATACGGCTGCAGGATGCGCTCCAGGTTCGGGTTGACCAGCAGGATCTCGAAGCGCAGCGGTTGCCCGTCACTGTTGAGCAGGCGCTGTCCCGACAGCTTCCAGCCGGCTTCGCCCAGCAACGCCAGGGCGCGGCGCAGGGTGTCGCGCGGAATGCCGCGACCGTCGGTCTGCGGCAGGCTGAAGGCTTGCGTAAACAGGTTGGGCGGCAGCTGGTCGCGGTACGGCGAGAGCATCAGCCACTCATGGCCCACCGGCACGCCAGTCGCGGAAAACTCGCTGTTGGGGTAGTAACTCAGGGTGCGTTTGTAGGCGCTGCTGAACAGGGTGCGGTTGGTCCATTCAAAGTCGAACATCAACCCCAGGGCCTCGCGCACCTTGGTCTGGGCGAAGGTCGGCCGCCGCGTGTTCATGAACAGGCCCTGGCTCTGGGTCGGGATCTGATGGGCGATCTGCGCCTTGATCACGTCGCCGCGGTTGACCGCCGGGAAGTTATAGCCGGTGGCCCAGTTCTTGGCCTGGTGCTCGATATAGATATCGAATTCGCCGGCCTTGAAGGCTTCGAACGCCACGTCGCTGTCGCGGTAGAACTCCACTTCGACGTTGTCGTAGTTGTAGAAACCCTGGTTCACAGGCAGGTCTTTGCCCCAGTAATCCTTGACCCGCTCGAACACCAACTGCCGGCCAGGCGTGACCTTGGTGATGCGATAGGGCCCGCTGCCCAACGGCGGCTCAAAGGTCGTGGCCTTGAAGTCGCGGTTTTTCCAGTAGTGCTGGGGCAATACCGGCAGCTCGCCCAGGCGCAGGATCAGCAGCGGGTTGCCGGCGCGCTTGAACACAAAGCGAATGCGATGGCGGTTGAGGATATCGACCCGCGCCACTTCCTGCAGGTTGGTGCGGTATTGCGGGTGGCCTTCGGTCAGCAGCGTGCGATAGGAAAACGCCACGTCATAGGCGGTGATCGGCTTGCCATCGTGGAAACGTGCTTCGGGGCGCAGGTTGAACACCACCCAACTGCGGTCTTCGCTGTATTCCACCGACTGGGCGATCAGCCCGTAGCTGGAGGTGGGTTCGTCGCCGGACGGCGCGTACTGGCCGGTGCCGACCATCAACGGTTCGTTCAGCTCATTGACGCCGTATTGCAGGAAATTGGGCGTGGAAACCGGGCTTGAGCCCTTGAAGGTGTAGGGGTTGAGCGTATCGAAGGTGCCAAATGCCATGACCCGCAGTGTCCCGCCTTTTGGCGCTGCAGGGTTTACCCAATCGAAGTGGGTGAATTTGGCCGGGTACTTGAGTGTGCCGAACTGCGTATAACCGTGGCTCTCGGTAATCGTCGCGTTCGCCGCAAAGCTCAAGGCCAGACTTATTAGTAGAAGGAGGGGACGCTTCAAGTCAGAGATCCGATCCAGGCGGCTTGGGCTTTATGATCGGTACAGTAACAGCTTGTTCCGGCTGGAAAAAGGCTGTTGGAAAGCTCCTGGTCAGGGGCTGATAAGGTATTGAACAGTGTGCAGAACAAATGTGGGAGCGGGCTTGCCCGCGATAGCATCAACTCGGTGCAACTGATGCACCGAGGTGTTTGCATCGCAGGCAAGCCAGCTCCCACACGGGCCAGCGTTTACGCAGGTTTACCTTGGCCCGGAAACCACCAGCATCTGGCCTGGCTTGAGTGCCTGGCCGGTGCGCGGGTTCCAACGCTTGAGGTGTTGCATCTCAACGTTGAAGCGCTTGGCGACGATGTACAGCGAGTCGCCTTTTTTGACCTTGTATTGCACCGGCTTCTTGCTGTCAGCCTTGGCCACCAGCTTGCGCGTGTCCTGCATCACCAGGGTCTGGCCGACCTTGAGGGCCTGGCCGTTGAGCTTGTTCCAGCGCTGCAGGTCATGCACATCGACCCTGTTCGCCTTGGCGATCAGCGTGAGGTTGTCGCCACTGCGCACTTTGTAGCTGCGGCTGCGCCCGGCCACGCGCGCGGTCTCAACTTCGTCGAACACCTGCTTTTTCGGGCGCATGGCCAGCAGTTCTTCGGGCTTCATCATCGAAAGCGTGCTGGTGAGCAGATGCGCCTTGGAGCTCGGCACCAGCAGGTGCTGGGGGCCGTCGAGGGTGGTGCGTTGTTTCAGGGCCGGGTTGAGCTGGAACAGTTCGTCTTCGTCGATTTCAGCCAGCGCGGCAACCCGTGACAGGTCCATGCTTTGCTTGACTTCAACCACTTCGAAGTACGGGGTGTTGGCGATCGGGCTCAGGTTGACGCCATAGGCCTCGGGGGCCAGCACCACTTGGGACAATGCCAGGAACTTGGGCACGTAGTCCTTGGTTTCCTGGGGCAGGGGCAGGTTCCAGTAGTCGGTCGGCAGGCCGAGCTTTTCGTTACGCTCGATGGCCCGGCTGACCGTGCCTTCCCCGGCGTTGTACGCCGCCAGGGCCAGCAGCCAGTCGCCGTTGAACATGTCATGCAGACGTGTCAGGTAGTCCAGGGCGGCGGTGGTGGAGGCGGTGATGTCGCGGCGCCCGTCGTAGGCGCGGGTCTGGCGCAGGTTGAAGTAGCGCCCGGTGGAGGGAATGAACTGCCACAAGCCGACTGCATCGCTGCGCGAGTAGGCCATTGGGTTGTAGGCACTTTCAATCACTGGCAGCAGCGCCAGCTCCAGGGGCATGTTGCGTTCTTCAAGGCGTTCGACGATGTAATGAATGTAGAGGCTGCCGCGTTCTCCGGCGTTCTCCAAAAAGGACGGGTTGCTGGCGAACCACAAACGCTGTTGCTCGATGCGCGGGTTGACGCCCAAGCCGTCCTGCAATTGAAAGCCCCGTCGCATGCGTTCCCAGACATCCTGGGGCACTTCGGGGCTGGGCTTCTCTGAGAGCCAAATAGGTTTTTGCTTGATCTTGGCGGCAAGATTGGGTTTGGGTTGCACGGTGGATTGTGCAGCGAAATGAGTCGATTGGCAGCCCGCCAGAGTAGCGGACACAGCCACCGCCACGGCTTGAGCCAGGCGGGTCAATGCGTCTGAAGAAATGGATTTACGAATAGATGACGACATTGGCTGGAAGTAAGTTCCGGGCAAAAATGTCGGGCGATTCTAGAAAGCGCTTTGGTTCCGGTCAACCATTCAGAAAATCCGTATCAGATTGCATCCGCTTAGAACTTATCTTTCCACGCCCTCAAGCTAGCAAACACCTCGGCCCCAGAGCGGTTATCGCGCCCATTCCGTTCGTCCGCTTTTTGTTTAACGGATGTTTCGGCGGTACGCAAAAAAGGGTTAGTACGTTTTTCCAGGGCGAGGTTGGACGGCAACGTCATCTCGCCGTGGGCCCGCAATTGCTTGACCTGCTCAACCCGTTCGGCAATATCGGCGTTGTCAGGCTCCACCGCCTGGGCAAATTTGAGGTTACTTTGTGTGTATTCGTGGGTGCAGTACACCAGGGTCTCGGCTGGCAGGGCGGCAAGGCGTTCCAGCGAGGTGTACATCTGTTGCGGCGTGCCTTCGAACAGGCGGCCGCAGCCGGCGGCAAACAGCGTGTCGCCACAGAACAGCAAGCCTTGATGGTAAAAGGCGATATGGCCGAGCGTATGGCCCGGCACGCTATAAATGTCGAAGTCCAGGCCCAGTACGCTGACACGGTCGTTGTCCTGCAACGCGACGTCCCGCGCCGGGATGTTCTCGTTTGCCGGCCCGTAGACCTTGGCGTTTGTCACACGTTTGAGTTGCTCGACGCCGCCGACATGATCATGGTGATGGTGGGTGATCAGGATGTCGCTGAGGGCCCACTGCGGATTTTGTTCGAGCCAGGCCAGCACCGGCGCGGCATCGCCGGGGTCGACCACGGCGCAGCGCAGGGTTTGCGGGTCTTGTAACAACCAGATGTAGTTGTCGGTGAAGGCGGGTAGGGCACTGATCTGTATCATTCTTCGATTCGCCAAGCTGAACACATTGGTGCATCTTAGAACGTCTAGGCGAGTTGGAGAATGCAATGACTGATAAAGCGTTCGCCCAGGCCGATCCTGAGTGGCTGGCCCTGATCGGCGCAGCCCGTGAATGGCTGTCCGGGCCGATCGGGCAATTTTTGCTGGATGAAGAACGGCGCATGCTCGAAGACGAGCTGGGCCGGTTCTTTGGTGGCTATCTGGTGCATTACGGTCCGTCTGCGCAGACGCCGCCTTGTGCGCCGCAGGTGCAGCGCAATGTGCGCCTCGGTGCGCCGTTGCCGGGTGTGGAAATCGTCTGCGAGGAGCAGGCCTGGCCTTTGAGCGAGCACGCCGCCGACGTGGTGGTGTTGCAGCATGGCCTGGATTTTTGCCTGTCGCCCCATGGTTTGTTGCGCGAAGCCGCGAGCAGTGTGCGCCCGGGGGGCCATTTGCTGATTGTCGGCATCAACCCCTGGAGCAGCTGGGGCCTTCGCCATGTGTTCGCCCATGATGGCCTGCGCCAGGCACGCTGCATCTCGCCGTCGCGGGTGGGCGACTGGCTGAACCTGCTGGGCTTTGCGCTGGAGAAACGCCGCTTCGGGTGCTATCGTCCGCCGCTTGCGTCGGCCAAGTGGCAAGGCCGTCTGGCGGGCTGGGAGCGCCGGGCGGGCGCCTGGCAATTGTCGGGCGGCGGCTTCTATTTATTGGTCGCGCGCAAGATCGTGGTCGGGCTGCGGCCGGTGCGTCAGGTGCAGCGCCAGCCCATGGGCAAGCTGGTGCCGATGCCGATGGCCAAGGTCAATCGCAAGCAAAGCGAACCGTAACCTCTTTTTTGATGACCGCCGAATTTTTCGGCCTCGGGATACTGTCGGTCGATGATCGCCAGCCCGTTTTGATGGATGCAACCGATGACCGATAGCGTAGAACTCTTCACCGATGGCGCCTGCAAAGGCAACCCCGGCCCCGGCGGCTGGGGCGCCTTGCTGGTGTGCAAGGGCGTGGAGAAGGAATTGTGGGGCGGCGAAGCCAATACCACCAACAACCGCATGGAGCTGATGGGGGCCATTCGTGGCCTGGAAGAGCTCAAGCGCCGTTGTGACGTGCTGTTGGTGACCGACTCGCAGTACGTGATGAAGGGCATCAACGAGTGGATGGTCAACTGGAAAAAGCGCGGCTGGAAAACCGCGGCCAAGGAACCGGTGAAGAACGCCGACCTCTGGCAGTTGCTCGATGAGCAATGCAATCGCCATAACATCACCTGGAAATGGGTGCGTGGGCACATCGGTCACCCCGGCAATGAGCGCGCCGACCAGTTGGCCAACCGGGGTGTGGATGAAGTGCGCGGCTACAAACAGAGCTGAGCCGACTGACGTGTTAACATCGCGCCCTTTGACGCACACCACACTGCATACCACCGTTGAGAGCTGAACCCTGATGGCCATCCGATCTGTTGTACTCGATACCGAAACCACCGGCATGCCGGTGACCGATGGTCACCGGATCATCGAAATCGGCTGTGTCGAATTGATGGGTCGCCGTCTTACCGGGCGTCACTTCCACGTCTACCTGCAACCGGACCGTGACAGTGACGAGGGCGCGATCGGCGTCCACGGCATCACCGACGAGTTCCTCAAGGGCAAGCCGCGCTTCGCCGAAGTGGCCGACGAATTTTTCGAATTCATCAACGGCGCCCAGCTGATCATCCACAACGCGGCGTTCGACGTCGGCTTCATCAATAACGAATTTGCCCTGATGGGGCAGACCGACCGTGCGGATATTTCCCGGCATTGCTCGATCCTCGACACCTTGATGATGGCGCGCGAGCGTCACCCGGGCCAGCGCAACAGCCTGGATGCCTTGTGCAAACGCTACGGCGTCGACAACTCCGGCCGTGAACTCCACGGCGCCTTGCTCGACTCCGAGATTCTGGCCGACGTTTACCTGACCATGACCGGCGGGCAAACCAGCCTGTCCCTGGCCGGTAACGCCTCCGACGGCACCGGCTCGGCAGAGGGCTCAGGTAATCGCCCTTCGGAAATCCGCCGCCTGCCGGCTGATCGCAAGCCGACCACCATCATCCGTGCCAGTGAGCAGGATCTGGCCGAGCACGCGGCGCGGCTGGAAGCGATTGCCAAGTCGGCGGGCGCGCCGGCGTTGTGGTCGCAGCTGACCCAGCAATAGCCTCGGTCGAACACGGTTAAAAAATGTGGGAGCTGGCTTGCCTGCGATAGCGGTAGGCCAGCCAACATATCTGTGACTGATCCATCGCCATCGCAGGCAAGCCAGCTCCCACTGTTGATTTGCAGCGCCTTGGAAATCTTCATTCGCCACATCCGCTTCCAGCTTCTACCCTGAGTACATAGCCCTGGGGACTGCCCGCACTCATGTACAAAGACCTGAAGTTTCCTGTTCTGATTGTGCACCGTGATATCAAGGCCGACACCGTTGCCGGTGACCGGGTTCGAGGCATCGCCCACGAGCTGGAACAAGAAGGCTTCAGTATTTTTTCTGCAGTGGATTACGCCGAGGGCCGCCTGGTGGCTTCTACCCATCACGGGTTGGCGTGTATGTTGATTGCCGCCGAAGGTGCCGGGGAAAATACCCACTTGCTGCAAAACATGGTCGAACTGATCCGCCTGGCGCGGGTGCGTGCGCCCAACCTGCCGATCTTTGCGCTGGGCGAGCAAGTCACTCTGGAAAACGCGCCCGCCGATGCCATGAGTGAGCTCAACCAGTTGCGCGGCATTCTTTATCTGTTTGAAGACACCGTGCCGTTTCTGGCGCGACAAGTGGCTCGCGCGGCGCGCACTTACCTGGATGGCTTGCTGCCGCCTTTCTTCAAAGCCCTGGTGCAACACACCGCTGACTCCAATTACTCCTGGCACACGCCCGGCCATGGCGGCGGCGTGGCGTATCGTAAAAGCCCGGTGGGGCAGGCGTTTCATCAGTTCTTCGGCGAAAACACACTGCGTTCGGACTTGTCTGTGTCGGTGCCGGAACTCGGCTCGCTGCTCGATCACACCGGCCCCTTGGCCGAAGCCGAAGCCCGCGCCGCGCGTAACTTTGGCGCCGATCATACGTTCTTTGTGATCAACGGCACCTCCACGGCCAACAAGATCGTCTGGCACTCCATGGTCGGCCGTGACGACCTGGTGCTGGTGGACCGCAACTGCCACAAGTCGGTGCTGCACTCGATCATCATGACCGGTGCGATCCCGCTGTACCTGTGCCCGGAACGCAACGAACTGGGGATCATCGGCCCGATCCCCTTGAGCGAGTTCAGCCCCGAGTCGATCCGCGCCAAAATTGCAGCCAGCCCTCTGACGCGTGGCCGGCCACCGAAAGTGAAGATGGCGGTGGTCACCAACTCCACCTATGACGGCCTGTGCTACAACGCCGAGCTGATCAAGCAACAATTGGGCAACAGTGTCGAGGTGTTGCATTTTGACGAGGCCTGGTACGCCTACGCGGCGTTTCACGAGTTCTTTGCCGGGCGTTACGGCATGGGCACTTCACGCACGCCCGACAGCCCTCTGGTGTTTACCACGCACTCAACCCATAAGCTGCTGGCGGCCTTCAGCCAGGCCTCGATGATTCATGTGCAGGACGGCGGCGCGCGGCAGCTGGACCGTGATCGTTTCAACGAAGCGTTCATGATGCATATCTCCACCTCGCCGCAGTACAGCATCATCGCGTCGCTGGACGTGGCCTCGGCGATGATGGAAGGCCCCGCCGGGCGCTCACTGCTGCAGGAAATGTTTGATGAGGCGTTGAGTTTTCGGCGCGCCCTGGCCAACCTGCGCCAGCACATCGCTGCCGAGGACTGGTGGTTCTCTATCTGGCAACCGCCATCGGTGGCGGGTATCGATCGGGTTGTCACCGCGGACTGGCTGTTGCATCCGCAGGATGACTGGCACGGATTTGGCGATGTGGCCGAAGACTATGTGTTGCTTGACCCGATCAAAGTGACCCTGGTGATGCCCGGCCTGAACGCCGGCGGCGCCTTGAGCGACTGCGGGATTCCCGCCGCAGTGGTCAGCAAGTTCCTCTGGGAGCGCGGGTTGGTGGTGGAAAAAACCGGCCTGTATTCCTTCCTTGTGCTGTTTTCCATGGGCATCACCAAAGGCAAATGGAGTACCTTGCTCACCGAACTGCTGGAATTCAAGCGCAATTACGACGCCAATGTCAGCCTGGCCAGTTGCTTGCCCTCGGTGTTTAAACAAGGGCCGGCACGCTATCAGAACCTCGGTTTGCGCGACCTGTGTGACCAGTTGCACGGCTGTTATCGCAGCAATGCCACGGCCAAACACCTCAAGCGCATGTACACGGTGTTGCCGCAAATCGCGATGAAACCGGCTGACGCCTACGACCAGTTGGTCCGGGGTGAAGTGGAGGCGGTGTCGATTGACGCCTTGCCAGGTCGCATCGCAGCCGTGATGCTGGTGCCTTATCCGCCGGGCATTCCGTTGATCATGCCGGGTGAGCGCTTTACCGAGTCGACACGATCGATCATTGACTACCTGGCGTTCGCGAGGACGTTCGATAGCAGTTTTCCCGGTTTTGTCGCCGATGTTCATGGGTTGCAACACGAAGACGACGGCGGTGGTCGTTGTTACACCGTCGATTGCATCAAAGGGTAAAGGATGTTTATGCAAGCTGTAATGAACCCGAAGTACCCGGGGCTCAGCGTACGGGTCGCCGACGAAGGTTTTGATGCCTACGTGTGGGGCAATGATTTCAGTTTTGAGGTCAGTGCCTACGGCGTGCCGGAGATGGGCAAACGTGTCGACCAGTGGGCCGTTGAGCGCATCCTGCCGTACCGCAAGTGTTATGGCATCGACCCGGAAGAGTTCGCCAGTTTTCGCGATGCGCCTGACAGCGCGATCTTCATGGCGTACCTGGATGACCGTGCGGTGGGGCATATCGTGGTCAGCACCAATTGGAACGGTTTTGCCCACGTCGACGAACTGGCGGTGGCCTTGCCTGCGCGCCGTCATGGGGTGGCCAAGGCCTTGCTGGACGTGGCGCAGTTCTGGAGTCGCAAGAAAAACCTGCCGGGCATGATGCTGGAAACCCAGAACAACAACCTCGGCGCCTGTCGTCTGTATGAGCGTTGCGGCTATGTCATGGGCGGGATTGATCAGCTGCGTTATCGCGGCATCGATCCGCAGACCCGTGAAGTGGCGATTTTCTGGTACCGGTTGTTCAAGACCGAGCTCGAACAGGTTTAACTCGCCAGCAGGCTATCGGCCTTCTGCGTGACAATGTCCAGCAACGCATTGAGTGCCGGTGACGTCTCCGCGTCCTTGAGAGTCAGCGCGTACAAGCTGACCATGATCGGCGGCGACACCGGGCATGCATCCAGGCCAGCCTCGCGTGCACCGGACGCGGTGAACGGGTCGACAATCGCCAGGCCTTCGCCGGCTTCCACCATGCTGCGCATCATCTGGTAGGTCTGCACCCGCGTCTGCACCACCGGCAGCGGGCGCAGGGCCTGCAGCTTGGCGTCCAGCAAGCGGCTCAACGGGTCATGCCCTTCAAGCCCGATCAGCGATTGCCCGGCCAGGTCCTGCAAGGCGATGTACTTTTGTTTGGGTTTCAGCCAGCCATGGGGGGCGAGCAATTGCAGCTTGCCCTCGGCCAACACGCTGCTCTGGATTTGCGGATGTTGCGGGTCATGCAGGCTCAGGCCCACATCGGCTTCGTGCAGCAGCAGGCTTCTGACGATCTCGCGGGTCGGCTGGCTCGACAGGTTGCACGGCGTGTCCTGGAAGCGCCGGCGCAGTACGGCGATGCTTTGCGGCAACAGCTGATTGGCCAGCGGTGGGGTGCACAGCGCGCGCAAGGCCGGAGCGTGATGGAGTTTCAAGCGGCTGGCCAGGCGTTGCACCGGCTCCAGCGCCTCATAGAGGTGACTGATGTGTGCCTGCAGTTCGAGTGTTTCGCGCGTCGCTTGCAAACGCCCGCGCACACTGGCAAACAGCATGAAGCCCAGTTGCTGCTCGGCATCCTTGAGCGTTGCGTCTACATCGCCCACGGGGAGTTGCAACCACTCGGCGGCCGTGCCGAGGTGTCCGGTCTGCAAGATGGCCTGAATCACTTCGATATGACGTAAACGCATCGCCGGAGTCTAGGGTCAGTGGGGCGGGGATTCAATGGCTGGGAAAAAAACAGCGCGGGCCTTGATGCGAGTCGTCTAACGTTCACCTTGCGTGCGCTGCAACGAGCGGGTCATATAAAGAGCGTATCAACCGAGGTTCAACAGGGAGCCCTTCCAATGCCCGGATACACCGCAGTCACAGGCAAACCGCAACCCCAGCAAGGTTTTACACGCTGGGCAGTGCTGGTGGTACTGGTCATCATTGGCTTGCTGGCCCTGGCGGTGGGGCCGCGCTTGTTTGGTGATGTGACGCTGGCAGAGATCGCGACGGCCAAGGCCCAGGTGGCCGAGCTGGGCAAGGCGGTCGAACAGTTTCACCAAGACACGGGTCGCTACCCCACCGATGAGGAAGGTCTGGAGGCGTTGACCACGCCACCTGCGCAGGACGCCAAGTGGAAAGGGCCCTACGTCAGTGACGAGTTGTTAACCGACCCGTGGGGCGTTGCCTATCAGTACCACTACCCGGCGACGCAGCCCAACACGGCGTTCGACCTGTTTTCGTTCGGCAAGGACCGCACGCTGGGCGGGGTCGGCGATAACAAGGACATTACCTACGGCGACAACTGATTCATCTGGCATTAGTCATCGACCTGATTAGAATGGCTGCGCTGATCAATAACGACCAATACAACAAAAACAGGTCTGGTCTCGAATGCCTATTCCCTCACGTTTCTTCGGGGTAACGGCCAAGCAACTCCTGGTGCTGGTGACCGTGGGGTGCGTGGCTGCTTATCTCTTCGATAATCACGATGAACACACGCCGGAAAGTCGCGCACTCGAGGCGTTTATCCGTTCCCAGGAACAGGTGGATGCGCAGGTGGGGGCGGTGCTGGAGGTCGTGTTGATCAGGCAGGTGGTGGCCTATCCCGCTAACGGCGCGCCGGGCTACAAGCGTTCGCTGTATGCGGTTGAGGGCGAGCGGGGGCGTTTGATGGTGACGCTCAAGCAGGTGGAGGGCGAGCAGGGCGTTGAAGTGACCCAGCTACGCCGGCCGTGATCACCTAGCCCAGTCAATGCCATCAATGGCCAGGACTGAGCAGGTCGATAAGCCGAGATCTTATGACGCGAGGGTCGTTTGCGATTCGCGGACGATGATGGTCCCCGACTGGATCAATTTGAATTCATCGCCTTCCAGTTTCTCTACACGATCGCCAATGGCCAGCTTGTAGGTAGTGGTAGGCGCCGAGCCAGCCAGGTCGCCTTGCACCGGGTTGGATTCCTGGAACTCATGCACCGAATACACGCGTCCTTCCGCGTCTCTGGCATGGAACTGTCCGACAAGTACTGCAGCCATCTGTTTAGAACCTCTGGAGATAAACACTCGATTTGCGGTTCTGTAGACCGTCATGGAGCGGGGTAGTTTACCTATGGAAAAAAAATACTATTCGCTGATATTTTCAGAGTCTTCCTAC
This sequence comes from Pseudomonas sp. RGB, assembly GCF_007713445.1. Classification (NCBI taxonomy): domain Bacteria; kingdom Pseudomonadati; phylum Pseudomonadota; class Gammaproteobacteria; order Pseudomonadales; family Pseudomonadaceae; genus Pseudomonas; species Pseudomonas sp. RGB. Next base: position 17,569 of record NZ_VMSH01000023.1, read on the forward strand.
GCAAGTCACTGCTCGGCAAACGTCTGCGGAATTATCAAAACCTTCTGGTGAACCTGCCGCGAAGACTTTATAACTGCAAGCTCCTTAGTCAAACGTCGGGAAAACCTCCATGAGCAAGGTCTACACGATTGCCGTCCTGGTTGGCAGCTTGAGAAAAGACTCGATCAACCGCAAGGTCGCCCTGGCCCTGGCCGATCTGGCCCCTGCCACTCTCAAATTGAACATTGTGGAAATTGGCGATTTGCCGCTCTACAACGAAGACCTCGAGGGAGCATCGCCGCCCGCAGCCTACAGTAGTTTCCGTCAGCAAGTACGCTCATCCGACGCGGTGTTGTTTGTGACGCCCGAATACAACCGTTCCGTGCCCGCACCGTTGAAGAATGCCATTGACGTAGGGTCTCGTCCTTACGGGCAAAGTGTCTGGGGCGGCAAGCCGGGGGCGGTCATCAGTGTGTCGCCCGGAGCGATTGGCGGCTTTGGCGCCAACCATCACCTGCGCCAGTCGCTGGTATTCCTTGATGTGCCGTGCATGCAGCAACCGGAAGCGTACCTGGGGGGCGCGGGCAGCGTGTTTGATGACGCAGGAAAACTCTCGGAAAAGACCAGGCCGTTCCTGCAGGCGTTTATCGACGCCTACGGCAAGTGGGTAGAAAAGCAGTCCGCCTGATGCGTCTGCCTGTGTAGGAACCTGCCTGCCGGCGATTGGCCCTCACGCCTGGCGCTGCCAATCACATCGCCTTCGCCGGCAAGCTGGCGCCTGCCGCCGCCCCGTGGTCAAGCGAGGCGGTCTGCCAGCGCCAGGGCCTGCTCGGTGGCTGCCTGGCGAGACGCCTGATCCACTTCCGGCCCCAAGATGGTTTTTTCCACAAACAGTGAGTGCACATCGGTCACGCCGATAAACCCGAGCCAGGCCTCCATGTACGGTTTCTGAAAGTCCATCGCCTGTGCGTCAGGCGCTGAAAAATCCATGCCCCGCGCATACACATTCACCGCCGTTTTGTCATGCAGCAACCCGCGCAAGCCATGCTCCGGGCTGAACTCGAACAGCACGCCCTTCTGCGAAACCACGTCGATAAAGTGCTTGAGCTTGTAGGGCAGCGCGAAATTCCACAGCGGCACCGAGAACACCAGCAAGTCGGCCTGATGCAGCTGGGTCGCCAGCGATCTCAGCGCGTCCCAGGCTGCCGCCTGTTCCTCGGTCAATGCTGTGCCGCTGAGGCCGGCATATTTGGCCTCCATGATCGGGCCATCGAACTCCGGCAGGTCCAGAGCCCAAAGGTCCAGCGTCACCACGCGGGTGTCCGGGGCGTTGTGCTGATAACGCGCGATGAATTGTCGGGCGATTTCCAGCGACGCAGAGCGCTGTTTGCGCGGCGAGCATTCAATGTGCAGAAGAGTGGTCATGACAGGCCTCGGGAATGATGACCTGAACATTGCAACATAGCGCTCGATGAAATATAAATCGTATTTCCATCGTCTATTGATCACCTATCAGAATATGTTTGATGCCTTGCTGCTCAAGACCTTCGTCGCGGTCGTGGACGAAGGCGGCTTCAGCCGCGCCGGTGAGCGCCTGCACCTGACGCAATCGGCCGTCAGCGGGCATTTGCGCCGCCTCGAAGAACAGGTCGGCAAGCCGCTGCTGACGCGCACCACGCGTTCCCAACAGCTGACGCCGGATGGTCAGCGATTGATCGCCTACGCGCGCGGCATCCTGGCGCTGCATCGTGATGCCTGGGCAGAACTGACGCGTTCGGCGTTTGAAGGAAGCCTTCGCGTAGGTGTGTCGGAGGAGTTCGCAGAGGCGCGTTTGCTGCGGGAGCTGCAGGACGTTGCCGCGCAGTACCCTGGCCTGCATATCAGCGTGCAGGTGGGCATTCCCGGTTCGTTGCTGAGTTTGATGAAACAGGGCGAGCTGGATGTGGTGGTGGGTTCGTTGTGCGAGTCCAGCGAGCCGGGCCTGGCGTTATGGCGCGAACCGTTGGTGTGGGCCTGGTCTATGCAACCGCTGGCGGCATTGCCGACGCCGTTGCCACTGGCCTTGTTCCCCGAGCCCTGTCCGTACCGCGAGGCGGCGCTGTCACGGCTTGCTCAAGCTGGAATTGCTCAGCGTACGGCCATGCAGTGCGCCAGCTATGCGGCGTTGCACGCCGCGGCATCGGCCGGTTTTGCCGTGGCCCCGATGGCGCAAAGCCAAGTGGGCCGAGGCTTGGCGGTCCTCGGCGCCGAGCACGGGTTGCCCGCGTTGCCCGATGCCGAGTTTCGCCTGTTCAGCGCGCCGGATGCCGACCCGCGCATGGTCGAGGTCGTCACCCAGGTGGTGCTCCGCTATGGCGCTGCCCGGCGCCACTGAAACACCCCGCAGCTGAAGCTCAGCGCAACCAGTTGGTGCGCGCCAGCTCGATCACTTCGTCGCCACGCCCGCTCATCACTGCCTTGAGCATGTACAGGCTGAAACCCTTGGCCTGTTCCAGCTTGATGCTCGGCGGCATGACCAGTTCCTGCGTCGCCGTGACCACGTCCACCAGCACCGGGCCGTCATGGGCCAGGGCGCGACGCAGGGCCGGCTCAAGGTCTTCGGATTGCTCCACGCGGATGCCCAGGATGCCCATGGCGTTGGACATGGCCGCAAAGTCCGGGTTTTTCAGCTCGGTACCGGTGTCGAGGTAGCCGGCGGCTTTCATTTCCATGGCGACGAAACCCAGTGATGAGTTATCGAACACGATGACTTTTACCGGCAGTTTCAGTTGCGCCAACGAGATGAAATCGCCCATCAGCATGGCGAAACCGCCGTCGCCGGACATCGAAATCACTTGGCGTCCGGGAAAGGCTGCCTGAGCGCCGATGGCCTGAGGCATCGCATTCGCCATCGAACCGTGATTGAACGAGCCGATCAGGCGGCGCTTGCCGTTCATCTTCAGGTAGCGCGCGGCCCACACGGTGGGCGAGCCGACGTCGGCTGTGAAGATGGCATCGTCGTCCGCCAACTCACTGAGCAAGCGTGCGACGTACTGTGGGTGGATCGGCCGGTCGGCCTTCGAGGGTTCCGCCAGGTCGTCCAGGCCTTGCCGGGCTTTTTCGTAATGCTTAAGCGAAGTCTCGAGAAAGCTGCGCTCGGTTTTGCGCGTCAAGCGTGGCAGCAGCGCGTTGATGGTTTCGCTGACGTCGGCGGCGATGCCCAGGTCCAGCGTGGCCCGACGCCCGAGCGCCTGCGGATTACGGTCGACCTGGATGATTTTTGCGTCGGTGGGGTAGAACTGGCGGTAGGGAAAGTCGGTGCCGAGCATGATCAGCGTGTCGCAGTTGAGCATGGCGTGGTAACCCGAGCTGAACCCGATCAGGCCGGTCATGCCCACGTCAAACGGGTTGTCCCATTCCACATGCTCCTTGCCGCGCAACGCGTGCACCACCGGTGCGCCAAGGGCATCGGCCAGGGCCACGACCTGGTCATGGGCACCGGCGCAACCGCTGCCGCACAGCAAGGTGACTTTCTCGCTGCTCTGCAGGATTTCGCTGAGGCGTTGCAGGTCCTGTTCCGCCGGCAAGGTGCGCGGCGCATGCAGGGCCGGCCAAGGTTTGAGGGTGTTTTCCACCTCAAGCAACGACACGTCGCCTGGAATGACGACCACCGCTACGCCACGGTTAAGAATCGCCGAGCGCATCGCGCGGTGCAGCACTTGGGGCATCTGCGCAGGGTTGGTCACCAACTCGATAAAGTGGCTGCACTCCTTGAACAGCTCCTGGGGATGGGTTTCCTGAAAGTAGTTCAAGCCGATTTCGGAGGAGGGGATTTGCGCAGCAATGGCCAGCACCGGCACGTGGTTGCGATGGCAGTCGAACAGGCCATTGATCAAGTGCAGGTTGCCCGGCCCGCAGCTGCCGGCGCACACCGTCAATTCGCCGGTGGCGGCGGCCTCGGCACCGGCGGCGAACGCGGCCACCTCTTCGTGGCGCACGTGCATCCATTCGATGCTGTCCATGGTGCGCAAGGCGTCGGTCAAGCCATTGAGGCTGTCGCCGGTCAGGCCCCAGATGCGCTTGATGCCCGCCTGTTCAAGGGTGGTCGCCAATTGCTGGGCCAGGTTGATTTTCGCCATGAAAAACTCCAATCGTCAGTGAGGTTAAAAACTGCTGATCAATAGGGGACAGTTCGATCACGGCGGATGTTCATCCTTTAGTGTGAAGATTGCGTCATCGTGCGCCCACAGTGGTGCTTTTGTGTTGTTGACATTGCATGTGCAGTCACGACCACAACCCCCACAGTCCTCGTGCCTCGCTCATTGCTGTACCGAGCGGACATAAAAAAGCCCTGGCATGCCAGGGCTTTTTCATGGGCTAACGCTTAGCGACGACGAAACAGCGGCAACGGCTCATCCGTGGCTGCCTGGTACGTCACCGAGAAATCCTTGAGGCTTTCCAGCGCTTCGTACGGGTCTTTGTCGGCACGCAAGGCGAAGGCGTCGAACCCGCAACGGTGCAGATAAAACAGCTGGTCGCGCAGCACGTCGCCAATCGCGCGCAGCTCGCCCTTGAAGCCGTAGCGGTCACGCAGCAGGCGCGCGTTGGAGTAGTTGCGCCCGTCGGTGAAGGCCGGGAAGTTCAGGGCGATGACCTGGAAGTGCTCCACGTCGGCGCCGATCTCTTCGGCTTCTTCATCGGCGTCCAGCCACACACCCAGGCCGCCGTCGCGGGCCTTGAGGGCATGGCCGTGCTCGCGCCACAGGGCCAACGGCACGATCAGGTCGTCGCAGTTGGAAATGCCGTCAAAGCTCGCGTCCTTGGGCAGCAGGTGCCAGGTTTCGTCGAGGACTTCGTTGTTCTTAATGATTCGCTGCATAGACGCGCTCCTTGAACAGGTCGATGCCGATGCGCTGGTAGGTGTCGATGAAACGCTCATCTTCGGTGCGCTGTTCGATGTACACATCGATCAGTTTGCCGATCACCTCGGGCATGGCTTCCTGGGCGAAGGACGGGCCGAGGATCTTGCCCAGGCTCGCATCGCGGCTGGCGCTGCCGCCCAGGGACACTTGGTAGAATTCTTCGCCTTTCTTGTCCACGCCCAGGATGCCGATGTGGCCGACGTGGTGGTGACCACAGGCGTTCATGCAACCGGAGATGTTCAGGTCCAGCTCGCCGATGTCGAACAGGTAGTCCAGGTCGTCGAAACGGCGCTGGATCGATTCGGCAATCGGGATCGATTTGGCGTTGGCCAGGGAGCAGAAATCGCCGCCCGGGCAGCAGATGATGTCGGTCAGCAAACCGATGTTCGGCGTGGCGAAACCGCCTTCGCGCAGCTCGCCCCACAGGGTGAACAGCTGGCTTTGCTCAACGTCCGCGAGAATGATGTTCTGCTCGTGGGAGGTGCGCAGTTGGCCAAAGCTGTAGCGCTCGGCCAGGTCGGCGACGGCGTCCAGCTGCTTGTCGGTGATGTCACCCGGCGCAACGCCGGTGGGTTTGAGCGACAGGGTCACGGCGACATAGCCCGGCTTTTTATGCGCCAGGGTGTTGCGGGTGCGCCAGCGGGCGAAACCTGGGTGCTGCTGATCGAGTGCAGCCAACTCGGCGTCCTGATTGCTCAGGGCCTTGTACTCAGGATCGACGAAGTGCTTGGCCACGCGGTGTACTTCGGCTTCGGTCAGCGTGGTTTGGCCACCGCGCAGGTGTTCCATTTCGGCGTCGACTTTCTGCGCGAATATCTCAGGGGTCAGCGCCTTGACCAGGATCTTGATCCGGGCCTTGTATTTGTTGTCACGACGGCCGTAGCGGTTGTAGACCCGCAGGATGGCGTCGAGGTAGCTCAACAGGTCTTGCCAGGGCAGGAATTCATTGATGAACGCGCCAACGACCGGCGTACGGCCCAGGCCACCACCGACCAGCACGCGGAAACCCAGCTCGCCGGCCGCGTTGTGCACCGGCTCAAGGCCGATATCGTGCACTTCGATGGCGGCGCGGTCCGAGGTCGAGCCATTGATGGCGATCTTGAACTTGCGCGGCAGGTAGGCGAACTCAGGGTGGAAGGTGGTCCACTGACGCACGATTTCACACCACGGACGCGGGTCGATCAGCTCATCGGCCGCCACACCGGCGAATTGGTCGGTGGTCACGTTGCGCAGGCAGTTACCGCTGGTCTGAATGGCGTGCATCTGCACGGTGGCCAGCTCGGCCAGGATGTCCGGCACGTCCTCCAGCGCCGGCCAGTTGAACTGTACGTTCTGGCGGGTACTGATGTGGGCGTAGCCTTTGTCGAAGTCGCGGGCAATCTTGGCCATCATGCGTGTCTGACGGGAAGTCAGTTGGCCATAAGGCACGGCAACCCGCAGCATCGGCGCAAAGCGCTGAACATAAAGGCCATTTTGCAGGCGCAGAGGGCGGAACTCTTCTTCGCTCAGTTCACCTGCTAGGTAGCGTCGGGTCTGATCACGGAACTGCTTGACGCGGTCCTCGATGATGCGCTGATCGTATTCGTCGTATACGTACATATAGGTCCTGTTCTCGGCAAATCTGCGCGCACGGCCGCGCACTCCCAACGGAGCCGGCGCACGATACCAGTTTGCGTTTATGCGCAAAAGTGATGTTTGAGTATATGCAAATAACCAAAATGCCTAATGAGAAGGGTTATCGCGATACCCACATTTGTCATGCGGGCAATCATCAACTTTACTGTGAGCGTGTTTGAGTGCAATCACCTATAAAACCGATAAGAGGCGATGCAATGAGCAATTCGACCAAAGCCCGTAAACCCGACAGTACCGTTGATGCCTGGGCGATTTTGTTTCTGATAATCCTGGTGGTTGGAACCGCCGTGTTCTGGGTTAGCCACCAATAAACCAGCGTTGATTGGACCTCGATTGACTGTCGTATTGCCACTATCATGGCCGTCAACGTTCAAGGTTCTGACAACTATGTTGAAGGTTTTTATTACGTGTGTGTGGTTGCTGGGATCGACGTTCGGGGCCACGGCCCACGCCGCGTCGGTGGTGTTTCTCAACCCTGGCACGTCCACGGAAACCTTCTGGGTCAACTACGCGCAATTCATGCAGGCCGCTGCCAAGGACCTCGGCCTGGATTTGCGCGTGCTTTATTCCGAGCGCGACCCGCGTAACACCCTGGCACAGGCCCGGGAAGCGCTGCAAGGCAGCGAGCGGCCTGATTACCTGGTGCTGGTGAATGAGCGATACGTCGCCCCGCAGATTCTGCGCATGGCCCAGGGCAGCCCAGTCAAGCTGCTGATCGTGAATAACGCCCTGACCAGCGACCAGGTGCAATTGCTCAATGCACACAGCTATCCCAACTGGCTCGGCAGTCTTATCGCCAATGATGAGGATGCCGGTTACCTGATGCTCAAAGAGCTGCTGCGTCAGCATGGCCCCGTCGCACCTGGCCAAACCCTCGATCTGCTGGCGTTTTCCGGGGCCAAGACCACGCCGGCGGCGCAACTGCGCGAGCAGGGTTTACAGCGGGCTCTGGTTGATTTTCCCTACGTGCGTTTGCGCCAGCTGGTGTACGGCGAGTGGAGCCGCCAGCGCGCGTTCGACCAGGCCACACAACTGTTCAAACGTTATCCGCAAACCGCGCTGGTGTGGTCGGCCAATGATGAAATGGCGCTGGGCGCGATGGAGGCGCTGCAAGCCACTGGGCGTACGCCGGGCAAGGAGGTGCTGTTCAGCGCCGTCAACAGTTCGCCCGAAGTATTGCGGGCCCGCCTCGATGGGCGCTTGAGCGCATTGGTGGCGGGGCACTTCACCCTTGGCGGCTGGGCGATGGTGCTGCTGCATGACGATGCGCTGGGGCTGGATATCCGCCAGAACGGCGTGAATGAGCGCAGGCTGGATCTGTTTGAGTTGATCGGCCCGGACCTTGCCCAGCGTCTGCTGGACATCAACGCGGCGCAGGTCTACGGCGTGAACTTTCGGGCATTGTCGGCCCAGGGCAAACCCGCTGGTTACGTTTACCCGTTCGGCTTGAAGCTGTTAACGCCTTGAGCCCACTCAAACGCCTGCCAGGTGCAGCACCAGCTTGACGATGGCGAACAAGGTCAGCGCAAACACTGCCGTGAACACAATTCCCATGATCACGAAGTGGCTGGGCTTGCCGTGAGTAAAATCGCGCGCGCGGTTCTTCCCGCTTTGCACCCCGAAGGCTGCGGCCATCACGCTGTGCAGCATTTGCCAGAAAGTAGGGGGCTTATTGGGTGAGTCGTTCATAAAACCCTCGTCATGCGGATCCGGTCGATCCTGAGCAAGCATAGTCAATTCCCCGCAGCGGGCGATAAAAGTGCACCGCTTCGCGGGGCCGCCAGCATGATTTTCTGATGCTTCCTCAAGACGCATCAGGAATCTGCTCACATGCCTGCCCCTTCACTTCATGTTCCCTTCATCAAGACCCGTTTGCCCGGATGGATCAAACACCTGGCGGCGCCGGATATCGAGGCCCTCAACCGCGCCCGCGACCCGGTGCAGCGCTTCAAGAGCGCCTACCCCGAGGCCTTTGCCGCCGCCAGCCCAGCATTGCGCCAGGCCCTGGACGACAGCGGCCGCCGGCGCCAGGCCTCCAGCCAGGCCCTGGCAGCAACGCTGAAAGACTTCAAAGGCGTCACCGAGTTTGCCGAGCCGTTGCTGGCCGAGGCATTGCACAAGACATTCGGCCAAATACCCGACGTCAACACCACCGCGCTGTTCCACCTGCACGCGCCCAACCGGGTCGAACAGCAGTCGCTGTTGCAAGCCGCGCTGCGCAACTTCGAAGACGGCGAACGGTTTGATGAAACCGCGTTGCAGGAAACCAGTGCGCTGGCGCCAGCGGGGTCGCTGGACACCCTGGCGTACGATGAAAGCGAGCGTTATCCCTTTGCGAAATGGCGTTACCGCCTGCGCGACAAGCTGTCGATCAAGCCTGAAGATTTCGCCAGCCTGTGCCGCGAGCTGGACCTGGGTCAGCAGTACCAGCAACACCTGAGCGGCGTGTTTGAGACGCCAGCCACTGCGGCGCAGGTGCGCCGGCAGATGATCGAGGCAAACAAGGACACGCTGCGGGTACAAGCCCACATCGCTCGCCTGCGCTCGACCCTCAGCCCCACGGCCTACGCCACGTTGCTGGCGATACTCGATGCCCATCCCGCACCGAGCCTGGATGGCAAGCCGGTGGCTTACAGCCAGTTGAACCTGTTGGGGGCGCAGGTGAGCGAGGTGCTGATCATCGGCGCCAGCGCGCGCAAGCCGTTGCCGGGCGTGGTGACGCTCATCGACGTTTTCCTGCCGGCGGCCGAGCTGCTCAAACCCCAGGTGGGCGACAGTCGAATCATCGTGTGGATCCCCGGCGATCCGCGTAACCCCGTCAGGGAGTACGCATCGCTCAAGGCGTTCACCGCGCAGTTGGCGCTCAACCTGCGCTCGGTGGACTACCAGCGTTTTTTTACCGGCTTCTTGGCCCAGGATGAAGCGCAGATGTTCCTTCGGCGGCTTAGAAGCCAATTGAAGACCACGCGCTGGAACCCGAACCCGCTGCCCCCAGGGCCCAATTACAACCCTGCGGCCTACGCCCACGGGATGTACGAAGAAGTCTGGAACGACAACGTCAACCTGCGGCCAGAAGAAACCTTCATCAACGTCGAGGTGTTCGGCCATCTGTACGAACGGCACCTTGCACGCCTCAGGTCCAACGCAAAGTTGCTGGCGGTGCCCACCGCGCAAGTCGATCACGATGCCTGGGTCAATCGCCTCAAGCACTGGGCCGAATGGGGCTTGAACCTCCTCAATGTGGCGGCGTTTTTGGTGCCGGGCCTGGGCGAAGTGATGATGGCCGTCACCGCCATACAGATCGGCTATGAGGTTTATCAAGGCGTGGAAGCCTGGAACGCTGGCGACAGCGACGAGGCCTGGGCGCATCTTGCCTCGGTGATGCAGAACGTCGCGTTCATGGCCGCGCTGGGTGCCGTGGCGGGCAGGGCGCCGCCGGTTGTGCCGTCGCGCTTCGTCAACGGCATGAGCCGGGTGGTCACGCCGTTCGGCAAACTGCGCTTGTGGCATCCCGACCTTGCGGCCTACAAAAGCAGCGTCTCGCTCAAGGGGCTTGAACCCAACGCGTTGGGGCAATACCCGGTAGCAGGCAAAACCTACATTGCGCTGGAGGGCAATGTTTACGAAAAGACCTTCGACCCGGTGCGCAAGCAATGGCGGATCAAGCACCCGACTGAGATCGACGCCTATCAGCCGATTGTGCAACACAACGGGCACGGTGCCTGGCGGCACACGCTGGAGCGGCCGTTGACATGGCGTCGCAGCACATTGCTGCGCCGCTGCGGGCTGCACATGGAGCCATTTTCCGATGCGCAACTGGAACAGATCGCCGACGTCTGCGGGATCACTGATGATCAATTGCGCAAACTGCACATGGATCAACAGGCGCCGCCGCCGGAGGTGTTGGAGATGGCCCGGCTGTTCGAGGCAGACCGCCAGGCGGACGAGGTGATCAGGCAAATCCGCGAAGGCGCCTGCGTGGAGGGCCTCTGCCAGTTCATGGTGCCGCTGGCCGTGGACATGCCGGGCTGGCCGGTCGAGGAGGTGGTGGAGGTGTTCAGCGGGCCCGAGCCCTGGGGCACTTCCCAGCGATTTGGCGCAGCGTCGCCGGGCAGCACAAGGCCCACGATCAAGGTCACCCAGGCGCAGGTCGATACCGGGCAATTGCCGGCGCACGTGCTGGCAGCCCTCAATGACGAGCAAATCAGCCGTTTGCTGGGCCGCGAAAACATCCAGGCCGGCGCCGACCAGGAGCAGGTGTTCAGAGAGCGTCTGGCCGATCAGGCGCAGGCCCGCAAGAAGGCGCTGTTCGACAGCCTCCAGAGCCGACGGGCGCCGCCAGACATCGACACTCGCGCACTGCAGCGCAGTTTTACGTCACTCTCGCCAGAAGCCGCGCAGCGGGTACTGGCCAGTGCCAGCGCTGCTGAGTTGAGCCAACTGCGCAGCAGTGGCCGGGTGTCTCTGCGCCTGGCCAAAGCCATTCGCGTGCACCTGCATCAGGGCAGTCTGAGCCGCGCCCTGGCAGGCGTGTACCGCGAAAACCTGGCCTCTGCGGCCAGTGACCGCTTGGCGCTGCACTGCCTCGAGCAACTGCCCGGTTGGTCGACGGCTATTCGCATCGAAGAACGGTCCCTGGGCATCAAAGGGCCGCTGGTGGACAGCATCGGCGCAGAACAGGCCGCAACGCGTTATTACCTGATCAAGGCGGATGAAAGTTTTCGGCTGCTGGATGCCGAGGGCAGGGCACTCAATAGCCTTCCCCGGTACGGTCGCAATCTGTTTGAGTCGCTGCTGCACGCGCTGCCTGATGCGCTGCGCGAGTCTTTGCAGGGCGAGCCGGCTGAGGCGTTGCGCAAGCAGGTGGCGGACTATGCGTGCAGCCACCGCGAGGCCATGTCGCGCATCCTCAAGCGCGAGCCGCTCAAGGCCGGCGCCGGTCGCCGGGTACGAAGCCCGACCGGTCAACCGGGTTATGCGGCCAGCGGTGATGCGGTGGGGTTTGCCGACGAGCCGTTGGTTGCCAGGGTGCGCGATATTTATCCCAATCTGGATGATCAGCAGGCGTTGCAGTTCGTCCGGAGTCGACTGCTTGCCGGCGATTCCGATCAGCAGGTGTTCCACCTGTTGGAGAACCGACGCAGAGAGTTCGAGGGCTTGCGCGCAGCATTGGACACCTGGGTCGAAGGCGCCGTGCCTGCCTATCCGCGGGGGGCCAACTGGCCAACCCGGCGCGATATTGCCGAGCGGCTGATTGCCGGCTGGAGAAACGGTGTGTACCGCGGGCAGGCGCCGTTGTTCGAACTCAATCTGTTGGGCACCGAGCCGTTGCCGACCTGGGCTGCCGATTTTTCCCATGTGCGCAAGGTGCGAATCAGCAGTTCACAGCTCGCCGCAGGTGCACTTTCCGAACAGTTTGGCGCGCTCGAAGCCCTCGATATTGCCATTGATTCAGCCAACATGGCTGCATTCGCCGACGTGCTGGCGGGGCTCACCGGCATTACCGAGCTCAAGCTCGAGCTGCCGACGTTTTTCGGCGAGTATTCGCCGGCATTGACCCAGGCGCTTCAAGGCATGAACCAGCTGGAGCAGTTGCACTTGACCGGCAGCCTTCCGGCCCTGGATTACCGTGCGCTGCCGCGTTTGCGTACGTTGCGGCTGGCCGGCAACCTGCGCGAATGGCCGGCAGGGCTGCTGGCGCTTGAGGGGCTTGAGTCGGCCGACCTGACCGGCGTGCAGATCGCCGCACTGCCCGACGAACTGTTCACGGGGCATGAGCGTTTGTGGCGCCGCTTGAGGTTGAACTGGAAGGCACTGGAACCGCAGGCGTTCCGACAGGCCTTTGACTACGTGCAGGGCAATCCGGCGCATCTGGTGGACGAACCGTACATCGTCGCGCAGTACTGTGAACAGCGCCTGGAAGCGCTGGTGCCGCACGTCCCGACCTTCGCCGCCAGTGCACTCGCCGCGTTCCATCAGGACGGCCTGGCGGGCCGTGCGTTGCTGAATAAGGTCGAGGCGCTGCACGAGGCGTATCGCGCCTGGGATGCGCCGCTGATTGAATGGCAAAGCCGCGATGGCGCGCGCGTCGAGGGCGAGCAAATGCCCTCCCACCATCGCCAGACGCTGGCGGACCGGCTGCGCGTGTGCTGGCGTGACGCGCTGGCTGCCCGGTACGCGACCCGCGAACCGGTGGCGGGCCCGTCGCGAGGCCGTGGCGAGCCGATGGGAGAGACATTGGACTTGCGCGAATATGGTGCGCCGGGCGATTTGCCGGCGCTGGGCAATACGCTGTTCCCGCACATCCGGCGTTTGATCCTGGCCGGTGCAAAGCTCACGGCGGCGCAGGTGAATGGGTTCGTGGGCCGGTTTGTGCAGCTGCGCGAACTGGATCTGAGTCACAACCGCCTGACCGAGCTGCCTCAGGCCCTTGAGACGCTGGAACACCTGAGCGACCTGAGTCTGTGTGGCAACGAACTGACGATCACCACGCCCACCCAGACGCGGCTGAACCGCCTCAAAGCACTGCGACGGCTGGACTTGTCGATGAACCGCGTTGGCCGGCTGAGCGTCACGTCGCTGACAGAACTGGTGTCGCTGAACCTGGGGCAGACCGCGATCGTCGACTGGCCCGAGGGTGTGCTGAACCTGCCGCGCCTGGGTTTCCTCGACCTCAGCCACAGTGCTGTCACCGGCATTCCCGACGCGGTGCTGGCCGGGCACGATGTGCTGCTGGCCGGCACCAGCCTGCGCGGTTGCCGCTTGAGCCCGACGGCGCTGGCCGTGGCGCAGGCTTTTGCTCGCCGCACCAGCGCCGGAAGACCCATGGCGAGCATGTTTGACAGGCCGTTCGGGATTGATCGCAACGTACTGGCGGCCGGGATGACCGGCGGCGATCCCATGTTCTTCCCGGTAGAAGTGTCGCAGCACCCGGACCTGATAATGCCGTTGGCATTGGCGCCCAAAGACACCGAGGCGTCACTGACCTCGGCCGAGCGCCTGCAACGCCTTGATCCACAGCTTGATGCCACCCAGGCCGGCAAGCGAATCGACACATGGCTGGCGCAGGACGTGAGTGCCACGCAGATCGAAACGGCGTTGCGCCAGTGGCAGGCGCAGCACACCCAGATGATCGAGCGGCTGAATGGCTGGATTGACAGGCCCGCCGTGCGCAACCGTAACGAGTGGGTCAACGCGACCGATCGCCGGCGCGCCGCTGATCGGCTGCTGGCCTGCTGGCGAGAGACGCTGAGCGACGTGCGAGGCATCCAGGCGCCCGCCAATGACGCTGCGCTTGACTTGAGCGGCCTGATCCTCGGCGACCTGCCGGCGCTGCCGGTCACCTTCAACCATGTGCGGGCGCTGGACCTGAGCGGTGTGCGGCTCACCACCGCCTCGAATGATTTTCTACGCGCCTTCCCGCGCTTGAACCGCCTGATGCTCAACGGCAACCGCATGGGCACGCTGCCCGAGGCCTTAACGCAGATGGCAGACCTGACCGAGCTGGGCATCCACGACAACGCGCTGGCGGCCAACGTGCCGTTGCAGAGCCAACTGCGTGGCTTGCCGCGCCTGCAAGTATTGGACCTGGGGCGCAACGCCCTGAGCACGTTTGACCTCACCGGTCTTGACCGCCTGCAAAGCCTGGATCTGAGTCGCAACCGGTTGTCCGAATGGCCCACCGGCGCGTTGCAAGCCCCCGCGCTGACCCGCCTCGATCTCAGGAACAACTACCCGATAGCCGTGATCCCTGCCGACGCATTTGAGCCGCAACATGCTGCCTTGATGGCCGGTACCGATTTGTCCGGCAACCTGCTGCTTGAGGAAGCGTTGATCCGCCTGCGCGAGTATCAACGCGAAACCGAGCGTGGGCTGGGTTTCAGCGCTGAGGAAATTGACGATCAGCTGGCGGGGTACGGGGCCGAGTCCGATGACGAACAACCTGATGTTCACCCTGAGCTGGAGCCGGCAGCGGTGCAAAAGGCACGCTGGTTTGACGGCGTGCCCGTCGACTCGGAAAAACACGCGATATGGGACACGGTCGTCGCCCGTGACGACAGCGGTGATTTCTCCAACATACTGGCGCAACTGCGTAATACCCGCGACTTCGAACTCGACCGCGCCGACCTGGCCGGGCGGGTTTGGCAGGTGCTGGAGGCGGCCTACGGCGATGCGGCCTTGTGCGAGCGGCTGATGGGCATCGCGCGTGCTTCCAGGCTTGCGGTGACCTGCGGGGATGGCCGCATGCTGTTGTTCAACGCGCTGGAAGTCGAAGTCTATGAGTTCAATGCCCTGCGTGCCATCGACCCCACCGACAAGGGGCGCGCCCTGCTGAAACTGTCCAGAGGGTTATTCCGCCTTGACCAGCTGGAGGCAGTGGCGAGCGTGCGGATCCGCGAAAACCCGGGCACCGACCCGGCTGAAATACGCCTGGCCTACCGCATCGGCCTGGCCCGGCGCCTGGCCTTGCCCAGGCAACCTGCAAGCATGCTTTACGAAGGTCTTTCCGGAGTACGGCCAGTCGACCTGGAGGCGGCCTATACGACGATCATGGCCCGCGAACAGACATCGCTGTTCATCGAGCAACTGACGGCGCGCGCGTACTGGGTCGATTATCTGCAACAGCAGTACCCGGACGCGTTCGCCCGGCTGCAGCAGACGCTGGCAGACAGCGCCTCTGCGCTGGAGGATCGCTACCCCGACATGAATTCGGCGTACCTGCAGCAGATGGAGGCGTTGCAGAAGGCCAACAAGGTGCAGCGCCAGGCCTTGATAAACGCACTGTCAGCGCGGGAGATCGCCGCGCTGGGCCATTAGCCGATCAGTTGTCGTAACCCAGGTTCGGCGCCAGCCAGCGCTCGGTCACGGCCAGGTCCTGGCCTTTGCGCGCGGTGTAGCTCGTGACCTGGTCCTTGTCGACCTTGCCCACGGCAAAGTACTGCGCCTGCGGATGGGCGAAGTACCAGCCACTGACCGCCGCCGCCGGGAACATCGCGTAGTGCTCGGTGAGGAACACGCCGCTGCGCCCGGCGTGCATTTCGCGCGCCTGGGGGTCCAGCAATTGGAACAGCTGGGCCTTCTCGGTGTGATCAGGGCACGCCGGGTAGCCGGGAGCCGGGCGGATGCCGCTGTATTGCTCCTTGATCAGCGCCTCGTTGTCCAGTTGCTCGTCCTTGGCGTAACCCCAGTGCTCTTTACGCACTTGCTGGTGCAGCCACTCGGCGCAGGCTTCGGCGAGGCGGTCGGCCAGGGCCTTGACCATGATCGAGTTGTAGTCGTCGCCGGCGTCCTGGTAAGCCTTGGCGACTTCTTCGGCGCCGATACCGGCGGTGGTGATAAAGCCACCGATGTAGTCGGTCACGCCGCTGTCTTTTGGCGCCACGAAGTCGGCCAGCGAGAAGTTCGGCTTGCCGTCGGTCTTGATGATCTGCTGGCGCAGGTGATGCAGCTTGGCAATCGGCTGGCCATCGTCGCCGTAGACTTCCAGGTCATCGTCCTGCACCTGGTTGGTCGGCCAGAAACCGAACACCGCGCGAGCGCTGATGAGTTTTTCGTCGATCAGCTTCTTGAGCATTTCCTGGGCATCGGCGTAGAGCGCGGTGGCCGCTTCACCGACCACTTCGTCTTCGAGGATGCGCGGGAACTTGCCGGCCAGGTCCCAGGAGATAAAGAACGGCGTCCAGTCGATGTACTCGGCCAGCACCTTGAGGTCGATATTGTCCAGCACCTTGGCGCCGGTAAAGGTCGGCTTGACCGGGGTGTAGGTGCTCCAGTCGAACTGCGGCTTCTTGGCGATGGCCGCCGGGTAGCTCAGGCGCTCGGTGCGCGCGCTGCGGTTGGACGTACGCTCGCGCACGTCGATGTATTCCAGGCGGGTTTTCTCGACGAAGCCGGCCTTCAGCTCCTTGGACAGCAATTGCGTGGCCACGCCCACTGCGCGCGAGGCGTCGGTGACGTAGATCACCGCGTCGTTGCTGTACTTGGGCTCGATCTTCACCGCCGTGTGCGCCTTGGAGGTGGTGGCGCCACCGATCATCAGCGGCAGGTGGAAGTCCTGGCGCTGCATCTCGCGGGCCACGTGCACCATCTCATCCAGCGACGGCGTGATCAGGCCGGACAAGCCAATGATGTCGCACTTCTGTTCCTTGGCCACCTGCAGGATCTTCTCCGCCGGCACCATCACGCCCAGGTCGACAATGTCGTAGCCGTTGCAACCGAGCACCACGCCGACGATGTTCTTGCCGATGTCGTGTACGTCGCCTTTTACCGTGGCCATCAGGATCTTGCCCTTGGCTTCCGGCTTGTCGCCTTTTTCCAGCTCGATAAACGGAATCAAGTGGGCCACGGCCTGCTTCATCACCCGGGCGGACTTCACCACCTGGGGCAGGAACATTTTGCCGGCGCCGAACAGGTCGCCGACGATGTTCATGCCAGACATCAGCGGGCCTTCGATCACTTCGATCGGGCGCGCGAACGACTGGCGCGATTCTTCGGTGTCTTCAACGATGTGCGTAGTGATGCCTTTGACCAGCGCGTGTTCCAGGCGCTTGTTGACGTCCCAGCCACGCCATTCTTCGGTCTCGGCTTCTTTGACGCTGCCGTCGCCCTTGTACTTGTCGGCGATGGCCAGCAGGGCGTCAGTGCCTTCCGGTGTGCGGTTGAGCACTACGTCTTCCACCGCATCGCGCAGCTCGGCGGGGATCTGGTCGTAGATCTCCAGCTGGCCGGCGTTGACGATACCCATGCTCAGGCCATTGCGGATCGCATACAGCAAAAACACCGAGTGAATCGCCTCACGCACCGGGTTGTTGCCACGGAACGAGAACGACACGTTGGACACGCCACCCGAGGTCAGCGCGTACGGCAGCTCGTCGCGGATGTAGGCACAGGCGTTGATGAAGTCGACGGCGTAGTTGTTGTGCTCCTCGATACCGGTGGCGACCGCGAAGATGTTCGGGTCGAAAATGATGTCTTCCGGCGGGAAGCCGACTTCATTGACGAGGATGTCGTAGGAGCGTTTGCAGATTTCTTTCTTGCGCGCTTCGGTATCGGCCTGGCCGGCTTCGTCGAAGGCCATTACCACCACGGCGGCGCCATAGCGCTTGCACAGCTTGGCGTGGTGAATGAACTGCTCGACGCCTTCCTTCATGCTGATGGAGTTGACGATGCCCTTGCCCTGGATGCACTTGAGGCCGGCTTCGATCACTTCCCACTTGGAGGAGTCGATCATGATCGGTACGCGAGAGATGTCCGGCTCGCCGGCAATCAGGTTGAGGAAGGTCACCATGGCCTTCTTCGAATCCAGCATGCCCTCGTCCATGTTGATGTCGATCACCTGCGCGCCGGCTTCCACCTGTTGCAGGGCGACTTCCAGGGCTTCGGTGTAGTTGTCTTCACGGATCAGGCGGGCAAAACGTGCGGAGCCAGTGATGTTGGTGCGCTCGCCGACGTTGACGAACAACGAGCTGCGATCAATGGTGAACGGCTCCAGGCCCGACAGGCGGCACGCCTTGGGAATGTCCGGAATCGGGCGCGGTGCGTAGCCGGCCACGGCCTTGGCGATCGCTTCAATGTGGCCCGGCGTGGTACCGCAGCAGCCGCCGACGATGTTGAGGAAGCCGCTCTGGGCGAACTCTTCGATGACCTTCGCGGTTTGCGACGGCAGCTCGTCGTATTCGCCGAATTCGTTGGGCAGGCCGGCGTTCGGGTGCGCGGAAACGTGGGTATTGGCCTTGTTCGACAACTCTTCCAGGTACGGACGCAGTTCACTGGCGCCCAGCGCGCAGTTGAGGCCCACGGACAGTGGCTTGGCGTGGCTGACGGAGTTCCAGAACGCTTCGGTGGTCTGGCCCGACAGGGTACGGCCGGAGGCGTCGGTGATGGTGCCGGAGATCATGATCGGCAGTTCGACATTCAGTTCTTCGAACACGCCTTGCACCGCGAAGATCGCGGCCTTGGCGTTGAGGGTGTCGAAAATGGTTTCGATCAGGATCAGGTCGGCGCCGCCTTCGATCAGGCCTTTGGTGGCTTCGGTGTAGTTTTCCACCAGCTCGTCAAAGGTCACGTTGCGGTAGCCGGGGTTGTTCACGTCCGGCGACAGCGAGCAGGTACGGCTGGTCGGGCCAAGCACGCCGGCGACAAAGCGCGGCTTGGCGGGGTTTTCCAGGGTCTTGGCGTCGGCGATCTTGCGCGCCAGTCGCGCACCTTCTACGTTTAATTCGTAGGCCAGTTCTTCCATGCCGTAATCGGCCATGGAGATGCGCGTGGCGTTGAAGGTGTTGGTTTCCAGAATGTCGGCGCCGGCGTCCAGGTAGGCCTTTTCGATGCCGCCGATCACGTCCGGACGGGTGATCACCAGCAGGTCGTTGTTGCCCTTGACGTCACTCGGCCAGTCGGCAAAGCGTTTGCCGCGGTAGTCGTTTTCCTCAAGCTTGTAGCTCTGGATCATCGTGCCCATGCCACCGTCGAGGATCAGGATGCGTTCCTTGAGGGCTTGGTGAAGGGCTTGCAGACGAGCGCTACGATCGGACATGGGACTACTCTGGTCAGGCATTTCGGAGGGCGTGAATCATAGCAAACCTGTGCCGATTTGGAGCATGCCCAGGTTTTGCATGAATATCGTTCATGTTGGGGCAGGGCCTGGCCCGGTAGACTGCTGGCACTTTTATATCGCACGCATTGAATCGGGACCGGATACATGTCACTTCGCCTCATCATCAGCGCCGTTCTGGCCTTGATAGCCAGCAGCGCTCATGCACAGGCTTCACCGCTAAACAGTCCCGCCCCGGCGATCTCTTACACCCGCGACGTCCAGCCGATCTTCACCGAAAAGTGCGTGGCCTGCCACGCCTGTTACGACTCAGCCTGCCAGCTCAACCTGGGCAGTGCCGAGGGCGCGGCGCGCGGCGCGACCAAAGTGCCGGTCTACGACGGCGAACGCAGCCAGGCCGCACCGACCACCCGGTTGTTCGCTGATGCCTTCGGCAAGCAGGCCTGGCAGCAGAAGGGCTTCTACTCGGTGCTGGACGCCCAGGGCAGCCAGGCCGCATTGATGGCGCGCATGCTGGAGTTGGGCCATAACGCGCCACTTGAACCCAATGCCAAACTGCCCGACGAGATCATGCTGGGCCTGAACCGCCAGAACCTGTGCGCCATGCCCGGCGAGTTCAATGCCTACGCCGGCGCGCATCCCAAGGAAGGCATGCCGCTGGCCGTCACCGGCCTGACCGACCAGCAATACCAGACGCTGCAGCGCTGGCTGGCATCCGGCGCACCGATTGATGAGCAAGGCCTGGCGCCCAGCGCCAGGGAAGCCTTGCAGGTGCAGCAGTGGGAAAACCTGTTCAACCAGCCCGGCGCCCGCGAAAGCCTGGTTGCGCGCTGGTTGTATGAGCATTTGTTCCTGGCGCACATTTACTTCGAGAACGGCGAGCCGGGGCATTTCTTCCAATGGGTGCGTTCACGCACGCCGAGCGGCCAGCCGATTGATCTGATCGCCACCCGTCGGCCCAACGATGATCCAGGCACCCAGGTTTATTACCGCCTCTGGCCGGTGCAGGGCGTGATCGTGCACAAAACGCACATCACGTACCCGTTCAGCGCGGCGAAAATGGCCCGCATCAAGGCGCTGTTCTACGCCGGTGACTGGCAGGTCAATGCCTTGCCGGGCTATGGTCCGGGGCGCCGGGCCAACCCGTTCGAGACCTTTGAGGCGATTCCGGCCAAGGCGCGTTACCAGTTCATGCTCGATAACGCCGAATACTTCGTGCGCACCTTTATTCGCGGGCCGGTGTGCCGTGGGCAGATCGCCACGGACGTGATCCGCGATAATTTCTGGACCCTGTTCCAGGACCCGGACCACGACCTGTACATCACCGATGCGCGTTATCGCGGCCAGGCCACGCCATTGCTGGCGATGCCGGGGCAGAACGACGACGTGGGCAGCGTGCTCGGCCTGTGGCTGGCCTATCGCGACAAGCGCAACCAGTACGAGGCCTTGCGCCGTGACAGCTACGCAGACTTGCCGCCGCCGAGTTGGTCGACCCTGTGGGCGGGTAATGACAATGCCTTGTTGAGCATTTTCCGCCATTTCGACAGTGCCTCGGTGACCAAGGGCCTGATCGGCGAGGTGCCGCAAACGATGTGGTTGTTCGATTACCCGTTGCTGGAGCGCACTTATTACCAGTTGGCGGTGAACTTCGATGTGTTCGGCAACGTGTCGCACCAGGCCCAGACCCGGCTGTATTTCGACCTGATCCGCAATGGCGCCGAGCAGAACTTCCTGCGTCTGATGCCGGCCGATACCCGCGATGATTTTATGGATGATTGGTACCAGAACAGCGGCAAGCTCAAGCTGTGGCTGGACTATGAAGCGATTGATGATGACAAGCCGAGCGGCTTGCACCTGGATGAAAAGGACCCGAAGCGCGATTTTGCCAAGCAGTTGCTGACGCGTTATGGCTATTTGAATGCCAGCCCGGATCCGATCAACCGCTGCACCAGTGCCTATTGCTCGCGCGACGGGATTGAGCCGGCGTTGCAGGATGCGGAGCAGGCGCTTAGTCGCCTGACGTCGAGGCCGGCGGCGGGGCTCAAGGTGATCGACCAGTTGCCGGAAGCGACCATGCTGCGCGTTGAAACGGCCAGCGGCAAACGCGTGGTTTACAGCATGCTGCGCAACCGGGCGCACAGTAATGTGGCGTTTTTATTGGGCGAGGCTTACCGCTATCAGCCGGGGCTGGATACCCTGACCATCTACCCCTGCGTGATCAGCAGCTACCCGAACTTCATGTTCAATATTCCGGCGCAGGAAGTGCCTGAGTTTGTGGCGGCGATGGAGAATGCCAAGGACGCCAAGCGCTTCGAGAAGATCGTCGATCGCTGGGGCGTGCGCCGCAGTCATCCGCTGTTCTGGGAGTATTTCCACGACTTGTCGCAGTACATCCGCGAAACCACGCCGGTGGAAGAAGGCGTGCTCGACATGAACCGCTACGAGAATCTTTGATCGACCTTTGACCGTCCGCCATGGTCCCAACTTCATCTAGATGAGTTGGGAAGGGCGGCAAACAATGTTGATCTCGGTACAGGCGTTGCGCGCGCTGGCGGCCTGGACGGTGGTAGGGCACCACTTCATGCAGATTTTCTTCGGTTTCAAGGCGGACACGGCCTTGGGCAGGTTATTTGTCGAAAAGGGCGCCGCGGGCGTGGACGTGTTTTTTGTCATCAGCGGCCTGGTGATTTTCCTGTCTACCCAGGACAAGGACCTGCCGCCGTGGCGCTTCCTGTTGTACCGTCTGCTGCGCATCGTGCCGGCCTACTGGTTCTACACGCTGCTGATGGCGTTACTGGTGGTGGTCGCCCGGCCAATGTTGCCGGACCAGAGCGTCGATGCCGCCCATGTGTTGATGTCGCTGTTGTTTATTCCTTCGCAAAACCCCGGTGGTTATGGCGTTTACCCAACCCTTAACGTCGGTTGGGCGCTGAACTACGAGATGCTTTTTTACCTGCTGTTTGCCTGGGCCTTGCTGTTCCGTCGGCAATGGCGACTGCTGGTGGTGGCGGCGTTGCTGTTTGCGGTCTGCGAGGCCTGGACCTCGTTTGGCTGGATCAGTGAGTTCTATCGCTCGGACATTGTCGTCGAATTTCTGATGGGCATCGGCATCGGCATGCTCTACCGCAAGGGCTGGATTCGGCCGGGGTTATGGCTGCCGCTGCTGGGAATCGCCGCAGCGCTGCTGGCGATCTATCATTGGCCGGCCTCGCCCCGCGCCTTGACCTGGGGCCTGCCGAGCGCGGTATTGGTGGTGGCGTGCGTGGCGCTTGAGCGATTCTTCGTCAATTATCGTCTGCTCAAAGTGCTCGGGGACTGCTCCTATTCGGTGTATTTGCTGCACGTGTTGGTGCTTTCGGCCGGTGGCTATCTGGCCCAGCGTTACGGCTTGAACCCCTATGCCGTGCTGGCCGTGTGCGTGGTGATCATCGGCCTGAGCGCCATGGGCAGCTACCGATGGCTGGAGCAGGGCAGTTATCGCGTGCTCAAAGGCTGGTTTGATGGCGACGAACGGTCGAGTTTATCCCGACAAAAACACTAGGACTTTGTACCTCTGTAATGATTTGGCGTAAACTGCCCGCAAGCCTGTGAGGAGTTTCCATGACTGCCATAACCATTACCGACGCCGCCCACGATTACCTGGCCGACCTGCTGTCCAAGCAGAACACCCCAGGTATCGGCATCCGCGTCTTTATCACCCAGCCCGGCACCCAATACGCCGAGACTTGCATCGCCTACTGCAAGCCCGGAGAAGAGAAACCTGAAGACACCGCCTTGGGGCTGAAAAGCTTCACCGCCTACATCGACAACTTCAGCGAAGCCTTCCTCGACGACGCCGTGGTCGACTACGCCACCGACCGCATGGGCGGCCAGTTGACCATCAAGGCGCCCAACGCCAAGGTGCCGAATGTCAACGCTGACAGCCCGGTCAACGAGCGCATCAACTACTACCTGCAAACCGAGATCAACCCGGGGCTGGCCAGCCACGGCGGTCAGGTCAGCCTGATTGATGTGGTCGAAGACGGCATCGCCGTCCTCAAGTTCGGCGGCGGTTGCCAGGGCTGCGGCCAGGCGGACGTGACCCTGCGTGAAGGCATCGAGCGCACCTTGCTCGAGCGCATTCCGGAGCTTAAGGGCGTACGTGATGTGACCGACCACACGCAGAAAGAAAACGCCTACTACTGAGTAAGGTGTTCGCTGCGAACAAAAAAACGGCGCCCCGTGAGCGCCGTTTTTTTATGCTTAAAATTCAGTATCTTGCGCAATCTACTTAACAAAGTAGATCAACTGTGGGAGCTGGCTTGCCTGCGATGACGGCAGATCAGTCGACATGTCCGGTTACTGATACACCGCTATCGCAGGCAAGCCAGCTCCCACCCTTCAGGGGCGATAGAGGTGCGCGTGGCCTGCACGGTACAGCGAGGATTCACTGAAGCTGTCATTCGCCAGCACCCGCCCAACCACTATCAACGCCGTACGCCGAAAGCCTTTAGCCGCCACTTTCTCGGCAATATCACTCAGCGTACCCACCACCCAATCCTGATCCGGCCACGTCGCCCGGTGCACCACGGCAATCGGGCAATCCGCGCCATAGTGCGGCAACAGCTCGGCGACGATCTTCGCCAGGTGATTAACGCCCAGGTGAATCGCCATGGTCGTGCCGTGGCGCGCCAGGCTGTCGAAATCCTCACCGGGCGGCATGCGGGTTTTGTCGGCGTAACGGGTCAAGATCACACTCTGGGCGATGTCCGGCAGGGTCAGCTCGGTCTCCAGCAGCGCAGCGCAGGCCGCCACCGCCGTGACCCCTGGAATGATCTGGAAGGGAATGCCCGCCTCACGTAAATGGCGGATCTGCTCGCCAATCGCCCCGTACAGGCTGGGGTCGCCGGAGTGCACGCGCGCCACATCCTGGCCCTTGGCATGGGCAGCCTTGATCAAGTCGATGATCTGTTCCAGGTGCAGTTCGGCGCTGTTGACCACCTGTTCCGCCTGATGACCGTCCAACACCGCCGCTGGCACCAATGAGCCGGCATAGATGATCACCGGGCAACTGCGGATCAACCGTTGGCCTTTGACGGTAATCAATTCCGGGTCGCCGGGGCCTGCGCCGATGAAGTAGACGGTCATGGAAATTCCTGTTGAAAAACGGGCGAGCATGAAGATTGCTCATGATCGAGAAGGGCGATTATCGGGTTTTTAGCCGGCGCAGGCCAATGCAAAGGTGGCCTGGGCGACTTTTTTGCGCGTGATCAGCAGGCGGGCGGGGCGGTGGGAGAGCTGTTCAGCCAAGGCCAGGGCGGCACTTTCGGCGATGCCGTAACAGCCGGTATGGGCAAACGCGACCGCAGATCTATGACTGAGGCGCGGTTCAAACACCGCCAATTGCGTTGCGCTGAAACACTGCAACGGCAGGTTCAATACTTGCGCCAGGGCAAGCAGCCCCGGTTCATCGCGCTTGCGGTCGATACTGGCCAGCGCGGTGATGCGCTGGCGCTCGATACCGCCCTCGGCAAGGGCGGCGTCAAACAGGCCGAGCAGGGTGTGAACATCACACCCGCGCTGGCAACCCAGCCCTACCACCAGCGTCATGCCGAGTATTGATCGTCGCGATTGCGGCGAAACAGCCAGGCGCTGATCAGGCCCAGTGCCAGCCAGAAGGCGACGTTGGTCAGTTGCGAGGCAATCTTGAACTGGGCTTCCAATGCTTCTGGAGCCAGCATCGAATGCACTTCAGGTTGCGGCGCGCCGATCACATGCGGCACGGCCAGGATCGCCACGCCCAGCACTTTGAGCAGCCAGTTGCGACCAAACACCAGCAGCGCGATACCCGCAGCCGTGGACGCCGCAGTACCGATCCACCAGATCTGCCGCTGCGCCAGGTCGGCGGCAGCGGTGCCCGGCAACTCGGGTGGCAGGCCCAGGGTCGGTGCCAGTACAAACGTCGCGTAACCGGCCAAGCCCCACAGCAGCCCTTGAGCGGTGCGGGTTGGCGCGCGCAAGGTGTAAAGGCCGGCCAGCATCAATGCGAAACCGACCGCAACCACCAAGTTACCGCCAGTGGTGGACAGCACGCGCTGCCAGCCGTTTTCCGGCTCCCAGGCTTCGGCGTCGTGGGTGTGAGCGGCGGCGCCTTCAGCGTGTGCATGGGGCACGACTTCGGCAGCGGCAGGGGCGTTTTCAAAGGTTTCCGCCTGCAGAATCAGCGGGGCGACCCAGAAACTTTGCAGCAGGGTCAGCAGCAGGGCGGCGAGCAAGCCGGTGAAACCTGCGGTTTGGGCGATACGCTTGATCATGTCGGCAGGTCTCAGTGGCACGGGAACGCGGCGCTGTGGCGGGTATCGTGGGCAGCGTTGTGCACCGCCTCGATATGCGAGAAACCGGCGAAATACACCAGGCACGCGCCGAGGATCGACGCACCGATAGCGGCGGTCAGGCGTTGGCTCAGGGTGGCGGTGCTACTGGCGGAGTGCGAGGTGCTGCTGATGATCGACATGGGCGCGTCCCTTCGGGTTTCGGGGTGAAACGAGCGCATGAAAACTCTGCGAGCCGGGCACGCAGGGTTCTGAACAGCGCCCGCCCACCGCGGGTTTGTTATCTGAATTTTTTCGGGCCGGTCTCCGGGCTTGCGAGGGACGCTGGGTCTAAAAAGCATCGCCTTCCCATGCCTTACAGGCACAGTGGTTATGACGCTTCGCTCGCTTACCGTTGCGGGGGCAGCACCGGACTTCTTATGTGCAGGCATAAGTCACCGGTTTCCCGTTTCACCCTGTGAAGGGCACCCGAAACAAGGTGTGTAGGAGAGCATGGGGGTGGGAGGGGAGTCAAATGGGATGTCTGGTGTACATATCCGTTGCTGCGGTCACGGCCACTTAGGGTTCCGCTCTTACAGCGGGTCAC
>NZ_VMSH01000024.1:0-9051 GCF_007713445.1 Pseudomonas sp. RGB
ACCCCTGTTACCGCCGTGAAAGGGCGGTGTCCTAGGCCACTAGACGAAGGGGACAAAACCTTCTGTACATCTGATCAGCGCTGAGAACTGATCAATTCAAGGACGGTGTGGCCAGACCTTGAATCTGTAAATTGGTGGAGCTAAACGGGATCGAACCGTTGACCTCTTGCATGCCATGCAAGCGCTCTCCCAGCTGAGCTATAGCCCCTCATCGGTGAGGACGGGGCGAATCTTAATGGCGGTTTGGAAACGTGTCAAATTTATTTTCAACTATTTCCAAAATTTTTTGCCGGGATAACAATCACTTACCGACGAAACCCCGGAAAACCGGGGTTTCGTCGTTACAACGGCCGACTTAAGCGATAGCGCCCAGTAGCTTTTCCCACTCTTTGTTTTCTTTCTTCGACACACCACCAAGCAAATCAAGGGCTTGGCGCAGACGGAAACGCGTCAGGTCCGGGCCGAGAATTTCCATCGCATCCAGTACCGACACCGAACTGGCCTGCCCGGTAATCGCGGCAAACATCAGTGGCATGGCATCGCGCAGTTTCAGCTCAAGGGACTCGACCACCGCCTGAATCGTCGCAGTGATTGCATCCTTCTCCCACTGACGCAGGCTTTCGAGCTTCCACAGGATCAACTGCATCAGTTGGCGAACCTGATCACCCGAGAGCTTCTTGGACTCAAACAGCTTGGCATCCGGGTTCACGCCACCGGCAAAGAAGAAGCTGGCCAACGGAGCCACCTGGCTGAACGTCTCCACCCTGCCCTGCACCAAAGGCGCGATCTTCATCATGTACTCGGGGTTCAGCGCCCATTGCTGCACACGGCTGGCGAATTCTTCCACCGGCAGGTCGCGCAGCCACTGGCCGTTGAGCCACGACAGCTTCTCGATATCGAAAATCGGCCCGCCCAGGGATACGCGCGACAGGTCGAAGTTATCGACCATTTCCTGCAGCGAGAACTTCTCACGCTCGTCCGGCATCGACCAGCCCATGCGGCCCAGGTAGTTGAGCATCGCTTCGGGCATGAAGCCCATGCGCTCGTAGAACGTTACCGAGGTCGGGTTCTTGCGCTTGGACAGTTTGCTCTTGTCCGGGTTACGCAGCAGCGGCATGTAGCACAACTGCGGCTGTTCCCAGCCGAAGTATTCGTAGAGCAGGATCAGTTTGGGCGCCGACGGCAGCCATTCTTCGCCGCGCAGCACGTGGGTGATGCCCATCAGGTGGTCGTCGACCACGTTGGCCAGGAAGTACGTCGGCAGGCCGTCGGTCTTCATCAGCACCTGCATGTCCATGCGGTCCCACGGAATCTCGACGTCACCGCGCAGCATGTCCGGCACCACGCACACGCCTTCGCTCGGCACTTTCATGCGAATCACGTGAGGTTCACCGGCAGCCAGGCGCTGGGCCACTTCTTCTTTGGATAGCAGCAGCGCACGGCCGTCGTAACGCGGGGTTTCGCCACGGGCCTGTTGCTCGGCACGCATCTGGTCCAGCTCTTCGGCCGTGCAGAAGCACGGGAATGCGTGGCCCATGTCGACCAATTGCTGGGTGTACTGCTTGTAGATGTCGCTGCGCTCGCTCTGGCGATACGGGCCGTGCGGGCCACCGACGTCCGGGCCTTCGGCCCAGGTGATGCCCAGCCAGCGCAAGGCATCGAAGATCTGCTGTTCCGACTCACGGGTCGAACGCAGTTGATCGGTGTCTTCGATCCGCAGGATGAATTCACCGCCGTGCTGCTTGGCAAAGCAGTAGTTGAACAGGGCGATGTAAGCAGTGCCGACGTGGGGATCCCCAGTAGGCGATGGCGCAATGCGCGTGCGGACGGTGGTCATGGCAGGTCTCGAATGGGCGATATAACTGAAAATTGAAACAAGGGGCGAATGGTAACAGCCTGGGGGATTTCTGGAAAACCGAGGCGCGGCCATCGGGGGCAAGCCCCCTCCCACATTTGACGGCGTTCACACGCCAACGTGTGGGAGGGGGCTTGCCCCCGATGAGGCCCGCTCATTCACCGCAAATCAAACAGCCAACAACCGCTCGCGCAACTTGCCGATCTCATCGCGCATCTGCGCCGCCGCTTCAAACTCAAGATCGCGCGCCAGCTGGTACATCTTCTCTTCCAACTGCCGGATACGCTTGGTGATCTCACTCGGCGAGCGCAATTCATTCTCGTACTTGGCGCTTTCTTCGGCGGCCTTGGCCATGCCTTTGCGCTTCTTGCTGCGCGAGCCCGGCACGGTGGCGCCTTCCATGATGTCGGCGACGTCCTTGAACACGCCTTTGGGGATAATGCCATTCTCCAGGTTGAAGGCGATCTGCTTGTCACGGCGGCGTTCGGTCTCGCCAATCGCGCGCTCCATGGAGCCGGTGATACGGTCCGCGTAC
The DNA here is from genome assembly GCF_007713445.1 of Pseudomonas sp. RGB. Lineage (NCBI taxonomy): Bacteria > Pseudomonadati > Pseudomonadota > Gammaproteobacteria > Pseudomonadales > Pseudomonadaceae > Pseudomonas > Pseudomonas sp. RGB. The sequence goes on from NZ_VMSH01000024.1 coordinate 2,391, forward strand.
AGAATCGCCCGGCCATTGAGGTTACGCGCCGCCCGGCCGATGGTCTGGATCAGCGAGCGCTCGGAGCGCAGGAAGCCTTCCTTGTCGGCGTCCAGAATCGCCACCAGCGACACCTCCGGCATGTCCAACCCTTCACGCAACAGGTTGATGCCCACCAGCACATCAAAGGTGCCCAGACGCAGGTCGCGGATAATCTCGACGCGCTCCACGGTGTCGATGTCCGAGTGCAAATAGCGCACGCGCACGCCGTGGTCGGCCAGGTAATCGGTCAAGTCTTCGGACATGCGCTTGGTCAGCGTGGTGACCAGCACCCGCTCTTCCAGGGCCACACGTTTGGTAATTTCCGACAGCAAGTCATCAACCTGGGTCAGCGCCGGGCGGATTTCGATTTGCGGGTCGACAAGACCGGTCGGGCGCACCAGTTGCTCAATCACGCGGCCCGCATGTTCGGCTTCGTAGTTACCCGGTGTGGCCGAGACGAAAATCGTCTGCGGGCTGATGCTTTCAAACTCGTCGAAACGCATCGGCCGGTTGTCCAGTGCCGACGGCAGGCGAAAACCGTATTCCACCAGGGTTTCCTTACGCGAGCGGTCACCTTTGTACATCGCGCCCACTTGCGGCACGCTGACGTGGGATTCGTCGATCACCAGCAAGGCGTCGTCCGGCAAGTAATCGAACAAGGTGGGCGGCGCCTGCCCGGATTCGCGACCCGAGAGGTAGCGCGAGTAGTTTTCGATGCCGTTGCAGTAACCCAGCTCCAGGATCATTTCCAGGTCGAACCGCGTGCGCTGCTCCAGGCGCTGGGCTTCCACCAGCTTGTTGTTGGCGCGCAGGTAGTCCAGGCGCTCGACCAGCTCGGCCTTAATGCCCTCGATCGCGCCCATCAGCGTTTCGCGCGGCGTTACGTAGTGGCTTTTCGGGTAGAAGGTGAAGCGCGGCAGCTTGCGTATCACCTCGCCGGTCAACGGGTCGAAGGCCGACAGGCTTTCGACTTCGTCGTCGAACAGCTCGATGCGGATGGCTTCGAGGTCGGATTCGGCCGGGTAGATGTCGATCACATCGCCGCGCACACGGAAGGTGGCGCGGGCGAAATCCATGTCATTGCGGGTGTACTGCAAGCTCGTCAGGCGGCGCAGCAGCTCGCGCTGGTCGAGTTTGTCGCCGCGATCGACGTGCAGCACCATCTTCAAATAGGTTTCCGGGCTGCCCAGGCCGTAGATGCACGACACCGTGGTGACGATGATCGCGTCCTTGCGTTCCAGCAGCGCCTTGGTCGCCGACAACCGCATCTGCTCGATATGGTCGTTGATCGACGCGTCCTTCTCGATGAAGGTATCAGAGGATGGCACGTAGGCTTCGGGCTGGTAGTAGTCGTAATAGGAAACGAAGTACTCCACCGCGTTGTTCGGGAAAAACGCCTTGAACTCGCCATACAGCTGGGCGGCCAGGGTTTTGTTCGGCGCCAGCACCAGGGTCGGGCGATTGGTCTGCGCAATCACATTGGCAATGCTGAAGGTCTTGCCTGAACCGGTCACCCCAAGCAGCGTCTGGTGCGCCAGGCCGGCTTCAATGCCTTCAACCATCAGGCGAATGGCTTCGGGTTGATCGCCGGCGGGTTCAAAGCGGGTGACGAGCTGGAAATCCGACATAACGTACCTCGTGAAGTCACCCCAGACTCGAAACCGCCAGGGACGAAAAAGCTCAGCAACCCGCGAATAGTCAACGCAGGTTGCAGGAAAAAACCATGATAGCTGTAGAAGTGGAGGCGAATGTGACGGGTTTCAAGGCAATCGTCCTACCTGCTGTCGCCGCCCCATGTTGCAATAAGACTAACGGTCGGCAAATAAACCGAAAAACTTGGCCGAAAAGCCGTTTCGGTTGTCGCCCTGAGCCTGGATGGCCTCTATACTAGCTCCCCGTTTGTGCACCGCTCTAGTGCATTCGGCTGGAGCGCGACACGTCCCTCCATTCCCCCATAGAGCTGCCGCAAAATGAGCCTGTTCTCCGCTGTCGAAATGGCACCACGCGATCCAATCCTGGGCCTCAACGAAGCATTCAACGCCGACACACGAACCACCAAGGTCAACCTTGGCGTGGGCGTTTACTGCAACGAGGAGGGGAAGATTCCACTCTTGCGTGCCGTTGCCGAAGCGGAAGCCATTCGCGTGGCGCAACACGCCGCCCGTGGCTACTTGCCGATCGACGGTATCGTTGCCTACGACCAGGCCGTGCAAAAGCTGTTGTTCGGCGCCGACTCGCCCCTGCTGAGCGCTGGCCGTGTGATCACCGCGCAAGCCGTCGGCGGCACCGGCGCGCTGAAAATCGGCGCAGACTTCCTCAAGCAACTGCTGCCCAACGCCGTGGTTGCCATCAGCGACCCTAGCTGGGAAAACCACCAGGCGCTGTTCGAAAAAGCCGGCTTCCCGGTGCAAACCTACCGCTACTACGACGCCGCCACCCACGACGTCAACCGCGCCGGCCTGCTCGAAGACCTCAACGCCCTGCCGCCACAGTCCATCGTGGTGCTGCACGCCTGCTGCCACAACCCGACCGGCGTCGACCTGAGCCCGGCCGACTGGCAAAACGTGCTGGACGTCGTCAAGGCGAAAAACCTCGTGCCGTTCCTCGACATGGCCTACCAGGGCTTTGGCGACGGCATTCACGAAGATGCCGCCGCCGTGCGCCTGTTCGCTGAGTCGGGCCTGACCTTCTTTGTGTCCAGTTCGTTCTCCAAATCGTTCTCGCTGTACGGCGAACGCGTGGGTGCGCTATCGATCGTCAGCGAATCCAAGGAAGAAAGCGCGCGCATCCTGTCCCAGGTCAAACGCGTGATCCGCACCAACTACTCCAACCCGCCGACCCACGGCGCGGCGATTGTGGCGGCGGTGCTGAACAACCCTGAGCTGCGTGCCCAGTGGGAAGCAGAACTGGCCGAAATGCGCCTGCGCATCCGCGGCATGCGTGAGCAGATGGTGGCTGAACTGGCCAAGGCCGCCCCGGGTCACGACTTCAGCTTCGTCGGCCGCCAGCGTGGGATGTTCTCCTACTCCGGCCTGACCGTGGAGCAAGTCACCCGCCTGCGTACCGAGTTTGGCATCTACGCGCTCGACACTGGCCGCATCTGCGTAGCGGCGCTGAACCAGTCGAACATTGGCGCAGTGACCCAGGCGATTGTTCAGGTGCTGTAAACCTGCAACGGTTGCGACAAAGGGGAAGCCATTCAATGGCTTCCCCTTTTTTGTAGCCAACGCGCCTCCTGTGGCCCGCAGGCCTCCCGTGGCGAGCGGGCTTGCCCCGCGTTGGGCTGCGAAGCAGCCCCATAAAGCCCCCCGTGAACTTACTGAAAGAACCCGATGCCTGAACAAGGGGCCGCGACGCCCCCCCAACGCGGGGCAAGCCCGCTCGCCACAGGAAGAAAACCTCGCTGCCTGCCGCGACCAGCCCTAGACTGAACCCCAACTGCCCCTTTGCTGTGAGAGCCCTATGAGAAACGACGACCTGGACCTGCGCGCCGACCGCGACGAACTGCATGATTTCACCCCGCGCGCGCCGCAAGCCAAGCGCCAGAAAAGCCTGGTGCTGCAAGTGGCACTGGGTGTGTTCCTCGGTGGCCTGGCCCTTTGGCTGGTACAACTGGGCGCCACGGCCATCATGGCAAAACTCGCCATGGGCACCCTGCAATTTGGCGGCTGAAAACACGATCAATAGGTGGGAGCCGGCTGGCCTGCGATGGCGTCAGTCCAGCCCGCACGGCCTTAGCCGATACACCGCTATCGCAGGCAAGCCAGCTCCCACATTTGATCTAAGTGGCTACCAGACCACGTTCCTCCAGCAGCCTCACAAAACTGTTCAAACTCTGCGACACCGTGCCCCGGCGCCAGATCAGCCAGGTATTGAGGAGGCGGAACGCGTCGCTCAGCGGCCACACACTCACCGCCGTAAACCCCGGCATGCTCTCCAGCATGCTGCGCGGCATCAGTGCCAGGCCGGCCCCGGCACTGATGCAGGCGAGCATGCCGTGATAAGACTCCATTTCAAAGATCTTGCCCGGCACCGCGCCATCCTGTGAGAACCAGCGCTCGAAGTGATGGCGATACGAGCAGTTCGAGCGAAACGTGTAGATGCTCTCCCCCGCCACATCCTGCCCGCGCGTGATCGGCGCATGGTGCAGCGGCGCAATGACCACCATCTCCTCCTCAAACACCGCCACGCCTTCCAGCGTGGCATGCAGCACCGGCCCATCGACAAACGCGGCCGCCAGGCGTCCCGACAACACCCCCTCGATCATCGTGCCGGACGGCCCGGTGCTCAGGTCCAGCTCGACCTTGGCGTGTTTCTGGTTATACGCCGCAAGCAACGCCGGAATGCGCACCGCCGCCGTGCTCTCCAGCGAACCCAGCGCAAACGCGCCCTGGGGTTCCTCCCCCGCCACCGTGGCGCGGGCTTCTTGCACCAGATCAAGAATGCGCCGCGTGTAGCCGAGGAAATTCCACCCGGCCGGCGACAGGCGCAGGCGGCTCTTCTCACGGATAAACAACTCCACGCCCAGGTCCTGCTCCAGTTGCTTGATGCGCGTGGTCAGGTTCGACGGCACGCGATGAATCAACTGCGCGGCGGCGCTGATGCTGCCTTGCTCGGCAACGGCCTTGAAGATTTCCAGCTGCACCAGGTCCAAATCATTCTCCAATCGTGAATGTATTGCTTAATATTATTCAGTTTCCAGAAAACATGCAGCCCCGTAGGCTGAACCCATCCACTCATTCAGCCGGACGGTGCCATGAACGCTATCTATCACCAGACTCACGCCTTGTCGATCAACCCCGCCACTGGCGAAACAGTCGGCAGCTACCCTTACGAAACCGAGGCGCAGTTGGACGCGGCGCTTAACCGCGCCACGGATGCCTTCCGCAGCTGGCGCCGCCAACCAGTAAGCCAGCGCGCCGAATTGCTGCTGGCCCTGGCCGGTGCCTTGCGGGATCAGGCCGAAGATATGGCGCAGATGATCACCCTGGAAATGGGTAAACCCATCGCCCAGGCCCGTGCCGAAATCGAAAAATGCGCGCAACTCAGCCAATGGTATGCCGCCCACGGCCCGGCCATGCTCGCCCCGGAACCCACGCTGGTGGACAACGGCAGCGCCCAGATCGAATACCGCCCTCTGGGCCCGATCCTCGCCGTCATGCCGTGGAACTTCCCGGTCTGGCAAGTGCTGCGCGGCGCCGTGCCGACCCTGCTCGCCGGCAACACCTACGTACTCAAACATGCACCCAACGTGATGGGCAGCGCCTACCTGATGAAGGCGGCGTTTCAAAAAGCCGGTTTCGCCGATGGCCTGTTTGAAGTGGTCAACGTGACCAACGACGGCGTGTCCAGGGCCATCGCCGACCCACGCATCGCCGCGGTCACCCTCACCGGCAGCGTCCGCGCCGGCGCCGCCATCGGCTCCCAGGCCGGCGCCGCGCTGAAGAAATGCGTGCTGGAACTGGGCGGCTCCGACCCGTTCATCGTGCTCAACGACGCCGACCTCGACGCCGCCGTCCAGGCAGCCGTGATCGGGCGTTTCCAGAACAGCGGCCAAGTCTGCGCTGCCGCCAAGCGCCTGATCATCGAAGAAGGCGTGGTGCAAGCCTTTACCGCCAAATTCCTCGCCGCCAGCCGCGCCTTGGTGATGGGCGACCCGACCGAAACCAGCACTTACGTCGGCCCAATGGCCCGCTTCGACCTGCGCGACGAGCTGCACGGCCAGGTGCAGGCCACGCTGGAAGAAGGCGCAACCCTGCTGCTGGGCGGCAACAAAGTGGCCGGTGTCGGCAACTACTACGAACCGACCGTGCTGGCCGACGTCACCGACCAGATGACCTCGTTCAAACAGGAACTGTTCGGCCCCGTGGCCTCGATCATCACCGCTCGGGATGCCGACCATGCCGTGGCCCTGGCCAACGACAGCGAGTTCGGCCTGACGGCGAGCGTCTTCACCACCGACGCGGTGAAGGCACGGGATATCACCAACCAGCTGGAAACTGGCGCAGTATTCGTCAACTCGTTCAGCGTGTCCGACCCGCGCGTAGCGTTTGGTGGAGTGAAAAAGAGTGGGTTCGGGCGCGAACTGTCGCACTTTGGCGTGCGTGAATTCTGCAATGCACAGACCGTGTGGCTGGATCGCAAATAAAACGGACAACCCCCTTCAACTGTGGGAGCGGGCTTGCCTGCGATAGCGGTGGATCAGTGACAATTCCTTGGCTGACACACTGCAATCGCAGGCAAGCCAGCTCCCACCTTTGATCTGCGGTGTTCGTGGCCGTGCGTGAATTCTGCAATGCGCAAACCCTGTGGTTGGATCGCAAATAAAACAGGCAACACCCTTCAACTGTGGGAGCGGGCTTGCTCGCGAAGGCGGTGTATCAGTTGGCAAATTTGTCGACTGACAGACTGCATTCGCGAGCAAGCCCGCTCCCACTCAAGCCAGCTCCCACCTTTGATCTGCGGCGTTTGTGGCCGTGCGTGATTTCTGCAACGCGCAGACCGTGTGGCTGGATCGCAAATAAAACAGGCAACACCTTTCAACTGTGGGAGCTGGCTTGCCTGCGATAGCGGTGGGTCAGTGACAACTGCTTGGCTGACACACTGCAATCGCAGGCAAGCCAGCTCCCACCTTTGATTT
>NZ_VMSH01000024.1:9058-39865 GCF_007713445.1 Pseudomonas sp. RGB
GACAACTGCTTGGCTGACACACTGCAATCGCAGGCAAGCCAGCTCCCACCTTTGATTTGCGGCGTTTGTGGCCGTGCGTGATTTCTGCAACGCGCAGACCGTGTGGCTGGATCGCAAATAAAACAGGCAACACCTTTCAACTGTGGGAGCTGGCTTGCCTGCGATAGCGGTGGGTCAGTGACAACTGCTTGGCTGACACACTGCAATCGCAGGCAAGCCAGCTCCCACCTTTGATCTGCGGCGTTTGTGGCCGTGCGTGAATTCTGCAATGCACAGACCGTGTGGCTGGATCGCAAATAAAACAGGCAACACCCTTCAACTGTGGGAGCGGGCTTGCTCGCGAAGGCGGTGTATCAGTTGGCAAATTTGTCGACTGACAGACTGCATTCGCGAGCAAGCCCGCTCCCACTCAAGCCCGCTCCCACCTTTGATTTGCGGTGTAGGTGGCCGTGCATGAATTCTGTAACGCGTAGCCCCTGTGGCTGGATCGCAAATACACGAGTCAGCCGTTCAACAACGGCAGCGTCACCACAAACTCACTGCCCTTGCCCTTGCCCGCGCTTTTGGCGGTGACCTTGCCGCCATGTGCTTCAACCAGCTCGCGCACCACCGTGAGCCCGATCCCCAAGCCCGAGCCGTTGAAGCCGATGGCGTGTTCATCCTGCACGTAAGGGTCAAAGATCAGCGGCAGCGCCTTGGCCGAAACGCCGATGCCGTTGTCACAAATGCTGATCCGCAGCGCGTCCGTCGCGGTCACAGCCAGCACAATCGAGCCACCCACCGGCGTGTACTTGGCCGCGTTGGCCAGCAGGTTGTGCAGAATCTGCGCAAGGCGCCCGGGGTCTGCGCTCATCATCAGTTGGCCGTCAGGCAGGTGGGCATCAAATTGCTGCTTCTTCGCCCGCATCACCGGGCCGCAGGCATCAATGGCACTTCTGAGGATCTGCAGCATGTCTACATCGCGTCGATCGATGCGCAGCTTGCCCGTGCTGACGCGGGACACGTCCAGCAAGTCGTCGACCAACTGAGAAATATGCTGCACCTGACCTTCAATCAGCGCACGCATGCGCGGCAGCTGATCGCTGGGCAGGCGAACCATGCGCTCGGCGATCATGCTGATCGGCGTCAATGGGTTGCGCAGCTCATGCGCCACCATCGCCAGGATGCTTTTCTGCTGACTCAACGCACGCTCGGCCGTGGCCTGCAGGTCTTGCGCACTGAGCGCCGCGATCACCAACTGCGCATTCGCCTCGCGAAGCTCCTGGTACAGGCGTTGTTCCTCCAGGAGCGGCGGGCTGGCGGCGTCCGACTGCGCAAGGAGGATCGCCAGCACCAACTGCTGGTTAGCTTCAATCACCTGCTCGACGTGCTGGGTATCCACCAGACGGCTGCTGGCGTCAGTCAATTGCTGCTGCAGCGCCGCGAGCGCCGCACGCGCCTCAACGGTTTTTTGGCCAATGAGGAACAGCTCGTGAGCCGCCGTGGTCAGCTCACTTTCAGGCTTGCCGTCGCCGCCACTCATGAGTCGGGCTCACACATGTTTGGTTTTCGCTGAAACCTGCCGGGTCGGGTGCCCACCCAGCAACCCTTCCTGCTCGGGCAGCATGTCGCGAATCTGCAGGCCGTTATCGTCGATGTGGTACTGGCGCAGTTGGTCGGAGTGGGCGCTGGCGCGCACTTTGACCACGGCCATGATGCGCAGTAACCGGCTTTGTACTTCGATATAGCGCTGCACGATGATCGCGTCGGTCAGAAACGCGGTGCCATAAGGGCTGAAGCGCAGGTCGGTGTAACGGTCTTCGAGCTCCGAGGTCATCAACACGCTGACCCCAACGGCGGTCAGCGCAGTGACCATGCGTGACAGCGACTCGCGAAAATCCGCACGGAAGGTAGGCGCCAACGCCAGCTCAAAGCCTGACAGCGAGTCAATCACCACACGGGTGGCTTTCAACCGGCTGATTTCACTGAGCAGCAGTTGCACGATTTCGTCGATGGACAGGTCCGGCGCGCGGCTGTCCACCAGACTGACTTTCCCGCTCTTGATCAACTCGGCCAACTGAGGGTTCTGCGAATGGTTGGGCCGTTGCTCGAACGCCGCAATCACCCCGGTTTCGCCGTTGCGCACGCCTTCAGCGAGGAAGGTCGCCGCCAGGATGCTCTTGCCCGATCCGGACGGGCCGGCCACCAATAGCGAATAACCACGAGGCAGGCCGCCGCCGAGCATCTCATCAAGCGCCGGCACGCCCATTTTCAGGCGGGTGATCGGGAACGTCGACGGCGCTTCAACCGCACGGTTGACGGCGGCCGGCGGGAACACCTTGACCCCCGAGGTGGCAATACGAAAGGTGTGCAGCCCCGGCAAGGTCGGTTGGCCGCGCATCTTCATGATTTCCATCTTGCGCACCATCGAATTGCGCTCAACGCTCTGGCGCAGCCAGATCAGGCCATCGGCCACGGTGAAAATCGGATTGGTGTCCGTCTCGGTGAAATATTCACCGATCAGGAAGGTGGTCGCCTGCCACGTGGTCATCAACATGCCCAACTGCTGGATGAACTGCGGCAGGTTGTTGTTCGGGTTGTGCTGCGTCTGGCTGGCCAGCACCACGGAGCGGAACGAATCGACAAACACCAGCGACGGCGAATGCGCCTCGACCTCGCTGACAATGCGCCGCAATACCTCGTCCAGGTCGCCCGCCAGGGTGTCGTCCGCCAGGTTTATATAACGAATCGACCGGTTGATGGCGGCGTCGTCGAAAAAATCGAATTGCTGCTGATAGCGCAGCATCTTCAACGGCGGCTCACCGAGCACGGTAAAGAACAGCGCCGGACGCTCCGGCGTGGCCAGCGCAAACATCATCTGGTGCGCGAGGGTGGTTTTGCCGCAGCCTGGCGGGCCGGCGATCAGGTTGAACGAAAACTCCGGCAGGCCACCGCCCAGTACCTCGTCCAGTCCTGGCACACCCGTGGCCAGGCGGTTGATAGTCACTTTGGTGCTCATGGCGAAATTTCCTGCGAAGAGGTGTCGCTCGAAGAAGGCTGCCACACGCCAACCAGCAGACGTGCGGTGAGTGAAGGCCCGATCAGCGTGGTCAGAAGCTCGTAGAGGGTCGTCAGCAACACCTCACCGAAAAACAGCGCATCGGTTTCGTTCTGCTCGACGAGTACGGATTTGAGGGCAATCAAGTCCATCGCGGCCGGCACACTGTCATAGGTGGCGGCCAGGCGTGGATGGGTCGAGACGCACAGATGGAAGCTGCGACGGTACAGCGCGGCAACGCCTTGCTGGCCGATGACGGGCGCCAGTGCTGCGCCCACATCCTGCAAAATCGAAACAACCGCCGCGGCGATGCTTGCAGTGTCAGCCTGCGGACCAACACGGTGCGCCAGAGAAGCTACGATCCGGCGGCTCTCTTCGCTAAGCGTGGGCATGTCTGACTAATATCTGATGAACAGAGACTGATGGTACACCCTATATCCGCAGATAGAGACCCCCGGCGGCCTGCCAATTGCGCGTGGACAGGCTCCCCCTTGCGGGCATGATCGACTACCATACCGCGCCGGTTCCCACACGGGACTAATAGGGAATCCGAAGCGCGTTCATTGCGCCAATCGGAACTGCCCCCGCAACTGTAGGTGCTGAGCCTGCTCCACATCGCCACTGGGCATTGCCCGGGAAGGCCGGAGCGTGGCGACGACGCATCAGTCAGGAGACCTGCCGGCCCAGCAAAATCACTAACCGGCGGGGTGTCCGGGAAGTACCTCCGCGCCCTGCGATGCCCGCAGCGCTCCAGGGTGTATTTCCGGGCCGTACCTCCCCAGTTCCACGTACGGTTTACCCGGAGATTGCCCGATGTTGCCACGCGTTAGCGCCCTGATCACCGCCCTGGGCTTTTGTGCCCTGGCCCAAGCGACGCCCACTCACTACCCGCTGACGGTGCAGAACTGCGGTAGCACCCTGACCTTTGAGCAGGCGCCTGCGCGCACGGTGACCATCGGCCAGGCCGCCACCGAGATGCTTTACGCCTTGGGCGTGGGCGACAAAGTGGTCGGCACCTCGCTGTGGTTCAACAACGTATTGCCGCAATTCAAGGCGCAGAACGACGCCATTGAGCGCCTGGCCAACAACGAACCCAGCTTCGAAGCGGTGATCGCCAAGCGCCCGCAACTGGTGGCGGCCGAGCTGGAATGGGTGGTGGGCCCGCAAGGCGTGGTCGGCACCCGCGAGCAGTTTCACGAGCTGAAGATCCCCACCTACCTGCTGCCCTCCGACTGCGAAGCCAAGGACAACCTGGTGGGCGCCGACGGCACGCGGCTGGAGCCGTTTCGCGTCGAGACCGTCTATAAGAGCATCAGCCAATTGGCCGAGATTTTCGATGTACAGGCGCGCGGCCAACAATTGAACGACGAGCTCAAGGCGCGCCTGGCCAAATCCATTGCCACCGCCCACAGCAAAGGCCTCAAGCAGGCCAGCGCATTGGTGTGGTTCTCCAGCTCGGAAATGGCCAGCGACCCGTACGTGGCCGGCCACAAGGGCGTGCCCGAATTCATGCTCCAAACCCTGGGCCTGCGCAACGTGGTGCAGTCCGATGAAGAGTGGCCCGCCGTCGGCTGGGAGACCATTGCCAAGGCCAACCCGACCTTTCTGGTGATCGCGCGCATGGACCGGCGCCGCTACCCGGCCGACGACCATGAAAAGAAACTCGCCTTCCTGCGCAGTGACCCAGTGACGCGCAACATGGACGCGGTGAAAAACAACCGCATCATCATCCTCGACGCCCTAGCATTACAGGCCAGCGTGCGCACGTTCGATGGCCTGGAACAGCTGGCCGGCGCCATTGATGGCTACGACCTGCACAAATGATGCGTACCCTTCTCGCCCTGGCGCTGCTGTTGCTCGCCGTGCTCGCCGGGGTGGCCATCGGCGAAACCGCCATCGCGCCGCAGGTGGTGTTGCAAGTGCTGGCCAACAAACTGTGGGCAGCCGGTTATGCGCTTGACCCAATCGACGAAGGCGTGGTGTGGAATTACCGCCTGACCCGCGCCCTGGTCGCCGCCGCGTGCGGTGCCGGGTTGGCCACGTGCGGGGTGATCTTGCAGTCGCTGTTGCGTAACCCGTTGGCCGATCCTTATCTGCTGGGCATCAGCGCCGGCGCCTCGACCGGCGCGGTACTGGTGGCGCTGATCGGCGTCGGCGGCGGGCTGGTTTCGCTGTCGGCAGGTGCGTTTGTCGGCGCCATGGCGGCCTTTGCGCTGGTGATTCTGCTGGCGCGCGCCAGCGGCTCGGCGAGCGGCACCGGCCAGATCATCCTCGCCGGCATCGCCGGCTCACAGCTGTTCAACGCCCTCACCGCGTTCCTGATCACCAAGTCCGCCAGCTCCGAGCAGGCACGCGGCATTATGTTCTGGCTGCTGGGCAACCTCAGCGGGGTGCGCTGGCCGTCGGTGTGGCTGGCGGTGCCGGTGACCGTCGCAGGCCTGGCGGTGTGCCTGTGGCATCGGCGTGCCCTGGATGCCTTCACCTTCGGCACCGACTCGGCGGCCTCGCTGGGCATTCCAGTGCGCCGAGCGCAGTTTGTGCTGGTGGGCTGTGCGGCGCTGGTGACGGCGGTGATGGTGTCGATTGTCGGCTCCATTGGCTTTGTCGGGCTGGTGATTCCGCATGCCGTGCGCCTGCTGATCGGTACCGGGCATTCACGGCTGCTGCCGGCCAGCGCCTTGGGCGGCGCGCTGTTTTTGATTGCTGCCGACGTGCTCTCGCGCACGCTGATCAAGGGCCAGGTGATTCCGGTCGGCGTGGTTACCGCGCTGGTCGGCGCGCCGGTGTTTGCATTGATCCTGATCGGCCGGAGAAACGCGCGATGACGGTGCTCAGTTGCACAGGGCTGGGGTTCAAAGTGCGCGACGCCGAGTTGCTGCGCGATATCCACCTTGACGTTCAGCAGGGTGAAACCTTGGGCATTGTCGGGCCGAACGGTTCCGGCAAGTCCACCCTGCTCAAACTGCTCGCCGGTTTGCGTGCACCGGCGTCCGGTGAAGTGCTGTTGGGCGGCCAGCACTTGGGCCGCCTATCCCGGCGCGCCATCGCGCAGCAACTGGCCGTGGTGGAGCAGCAGGCTGATACCGACGATGCCATCCGCGTGTTCGACGCCGTGGCGCTGGGCCGCACGCCCTGGCTGTCGGCGCTGAGCCCCTGGTCTGAAGAAGACGACGCCATCGTGCGCCAGGCGCTGCACGACGTGGACGCCAACCACCTGAGCAAACGCGCGTGGCGCAGCCTCTCGGGCGGCGAACGCCAACGCGTGCACATCGCCCGTGCCCTGGCGCAACGGCCGCAGATTCTGCTGCTGGATGAGCCGACCAATCACTTGGATATCCAGCATCAACTGGCGATCTTGAAGGGCGTGCAGGCCTTGCCGGTGACCACGTTGATTGCGCTGCATGACCTCAACCAGGCGCTGACCTGTGATCGTTTGGCTGTGCTGGATCATGGCTGCCTGGTGGCGCTGGGCCCGCCACTGGAGGTGCTGACGCCGCAGCGATTGCAAGAGACATTCGGGGTACAGGCGCACTACCTGACGGACCCGTTTGACGGCGCGCAGATCCTGCGATTGCGCTCTAACTGACTGGCTGAACGCCGTTAAAATGTGGGAGCTGGCTTGCCTGCGATAGCGGTGGGTCAGCCGACTGTTGTATCACTGACACACCGCCTTCGCGGGCAAGCCAGCTCCCACATTTGATTGAGTTCGGCTTCCAGAATCAGGTCGGCTGCCCGGGGTCCTTGAAGCAGCTACAGAGACCGCTGCATATGCGTCGTCCGCCAAACCGGATCCGCCTCGACATCAACAATCTCAAACCCCTGCCGAAGCCAAAAATCAATCGCACCAGCAAGAAACGGATGAGTATGCAGGTAAACCATCTCCACCCCCTCCCCGCGCGCCTTCGCCTCCAGCGCGCTGTACAACTCACCCGCCAACCCGAATCGGCGCAACGCCGGCGCCACAAACAGGCGCACCACCTCCACCGTCTTGAGGCCCTGGTAATTCAACTGGGAGAAGCGCCCGTCTTAGGGCACATAGCCGATGGCCGCAACAATTTGGCCATCAACGCGGGCGATCAGGAACTGGCCGTCGCCATGAACATACACCGCTTCAAATCGCGCCAGATCGTCCGGCATGCCGGCTGCGCTGAGCTTGGGGAAAAGCTCGCTGCGAGCCTCAAGGACAAAGTCCAGCACTGCTGGAATGTCGTCGCAGGTCACGTCCTGAATGACCGGTCGCTCGTTCATACAACTTTGATCTGGCTGATCCCTACCACCTGCGCCTGCTCCAGAATCTCCTCGGGCGTCGCATCCGCAGGCGGCAGGATCAACCCATTCTCCGCATCGCCAAAATGCAATTGCAGTAAATGCATCGCCGCCTCGTGCACGGGCAGTTCAGGCTGTTTGAGTTCAAACACGTGGGTGCGGGGCTCGTCGTTGAACAGGTAGTTCAGGGTGTATTCGCGCATGGTGAAGTCCTGATAATGGGAAATGAGCAACTGATTAACCTGACTTATCGATCAGCTTTTAAGTTCCCACCCACTCGCTCAGTGTCATTTAGTCTGCACGTAGCACAAAGCAGATCCCTTCACGCCCGACGCATGGACGCTGACATGGCGAGTGGAAAAGCCTGGCTTCTCGACGAACTGCTTCTCTTGCCAACTCGCATAGATGCCGTACTGATAACCGATGGCGCCATTGGCATACCACGACACGGCCATCTTATACACGCCCTTCTCATCGGGAGCCTCCCACAGCGTCTTGTCGATGACCGGCTTCGCCTGGTTGAACGTGCGCAGGTGGAACGTGCGCGGTCCGCCGTTTGGCTCGGTAGAACTGGACAGAAACAGCGTGTCGTCCTCGGCATCGTCTTCGGCAGCGGCCAGAATCACTGCCGGCACCCACTTCTCGCCCCGGTACTCTTTTTCGATGAACACCGTGCAGCTCAACGTACCGTCACCTGGGGTCTTCATTTTGAATTGCCGCTCGTACTGCCCGTAGGGCACATCAAACGAGAAGTAATATTCGGCGGCTTGAACACCTGCCACCAGCAAAAATGCCGATAGCCCTACCACTGCATGGGAAATGGCCACGTATGCGTCCTTGCGAGAGTCTGAAAATGAGGGTGTCAGAGGTTACCCAACTTGCAGGAGAATCTGAAAGATATCGCCCACTCTATCTTCACTTTTCAGGACTCCACGCTGGAAGGCCAAGGCGTGAACACTTTGCGCCACTTCGGGAATCGACGCGGTAGTCACTGGGAGCACCGAACGCGTGAATGCTTAGGGGAAATCCTGCCCGCCGTTCGGGTAACGACACCTGCAAATACGCCCGGCGGTTTTGCGACAGCCCTGCATAACGCCATACTTCTCGATAGCCTGAATAGCATAATTGGAGCAGGTAGGCTCAAACCGACAAGCATCGCGCAGTCGGCTGGGAGCGACTCGCTGGTACCAGCGAATCGCTGACAAGGCACAGCGCTTGATCATCGAGGCTTGCGCAAAGAAATCACGTAGTAGCTGCTGAGCACATCTTTCTTCCCAAACAGCGCATCGAAGCAACCGGCTTTGACGGAGACGCCGATTGTGTCGATTCGATAGAACTCCCAACCATCCTCGGCGTGAGCATTAACTACATTCTCAAGGTAGGCTGCAGCCTCATTGCCCCTATGCTCTTTCGCCCGAACTTCAATGTTCGGTGGCACCTGAACCATTTTGTAGATATACATCCGTGATCACCCTACAAGTGCTTGCATTCCCTTGAACACAAATCGCAGCAGCTTTATAGCTCGACGAGTGCGGGATGAACAGCCTGGATCCTCGCCGATATCCACTCCCGACTGTAAGCAAGTACGCCATCTGCCATCGCCACCGGAAAATGAATAAACCCATGGGCCGACTCCGGCAACAGGTGTGCCTCAACATGCGCAGCCGCGCCCCAGCGTTCGGCCATCTGCAACGTGTCATCCAGCAACGGGTCCCGTTCGCCGACAAACATCAACGCCGGCGGCAAACCGGTCAGGTCGCCATACAACGGTGACAACGGCGGTTGCCGACGTTGTTCATCATTCAACCCCGGCGTCAGCATGCGCAGCGCCTCGACCATTCCCGGCCCGTCCAGCAACAATGTCTCCGGCCCCGCCGTGCGCACGCTCGGTGTGCCGGTCAAGTCGTATACGCCGTAGTACAACACCGCACCGCGCACACGCTTGAGCAAATCCGGCCATTGCTTAAGCGCCAGCAAGGTTGCCGCCGCCAGATGCCCACCGGCGGACTCACCCACGACAAACACCGGCAAATCAGCAAACTCGTCACTGCTGAGCAACCAGCGCGCAGCATTCAGGCAGTCCTCCATCAGCCCTTCAACCGGCGTGTCGACCGCCAGCCGATAGTCCACCGACACCACCGCCACGCCACACGCCTGCACCATGCCCAGGTTCAGGTCGTCATCCATCTGCGCATTGCCAATCACCCAGCCGCCGCCGTGGATATCCAGTACCACGCCTTTGGGTTTGCCCGCCGGCCGCAGAATACGCACGGGCACCGCGCCCACCGTGCGGGTTTCTGCCGGCGGCGCTTTTTTGAGCGTTTGGCTGACCCGCAACAGCGCCTGAATCACACGCGGCGTGACGCGGTTGCGGATTTTAAAGCGCGGCATCCAGGCAAGCTTCTTGTTGAAGTCGCGCATCTGCGCCAGCTCAGGCTCGCTGGCAGGCCACGGTGTGTAGGCCATCAGCGATTGTTCCGCAGAATCGAGAAATTCAACGCCGCCGCCACGCTCAGCCACGCCAGGTACGGAAACAGGATCAACCCGGTGATCAAGTCCAACCGCAACGCCATCACCACCAACGCCGCTACTACGAGCCACAGCAGCACGATCACCACCATCCCGGCGAAGAGGTTATGCGCGCCGAAAAACACCGGCGTCCACAGCGTGTTCAGCGCAATCTGCGCCGCCCACAAGCCCAGGGCCAATTGGCTGCCGGGGATCATCGTCAGGCGATAGCCCGCCCAGGCGAGTAGCAGATAGATGACCGTCCAGGCCACCGGAAACAGCCAGTTGGGTGGGGTGAAGCTGGGTTTGACCAGGCTTTCGTACCACTGGCCGGGCTTGAAAATAACGCCGGTGCTGGCGGCGGCGGCGCAGGCGATGAGGAAAATCAGGAAGATCATGAGCTATCCACTCTCAGGGTTCATTTGAAGATAGGACGCATGGGGAGCCGGTAAAAGTTCACAAATCATCCGGCGCCACGATCTTCAGCCAAGGCCAGCGCGCTTGATAACTGCGGGCCTTGGCGGCGAACAACTCAGGCTCCGGGTGCAGCGGGTTGATGCGCAACACGCCCTGCTCCACATCCGCTAAGCCATAGGGCGCATACACCTCGCCGGTGTCGATCTCCAGCCCGATGCAGGTGCCGGCCACCAGGTAACGGTCCACGCCCTGTTTAGCCGAGCGCAACTGTGGATAAGGCCGACCAAAGCGCTCGCCGTACCAAAGGTGCACCCGCGCCTGGTTCTTGACCTCGACGTTAACGCCCAAATCCTCAAACAGCCGTTCGGCGGCGCGGATCACCTTGTCCTCCGCTTCGTAGGACAGATCCGTGTCGAAGTAAAAGACGTCGTAGTCCTTTACGCCCTGAGCCGCAGGCAAGTTTGACTGATGGTTCCATACGGCCTGGAACAGGCAGCCCGCCGTGAGCATGCACTGCTCCACACCGAGATCGGGCAGGCGTGCGGTGATCTGGGCGTTGATGGGGTTGGCCATGGCCAGTTCGAGCAGGGTGTTGACGGTCAATGTCATGGTTAATCCTTGGGTGTTCAGCGCGGCTCAAGCCACCGACCCTACACGACTGGCGGGAGGGTTTCGTGACAGCAATATTTCTATACACTTTGCCCGCCCACCACCAATCGTCAAGGATAAAACGATGCGAATCAGAGAAATGGCCCTCATCACCGCCGCCGCGTTGCTGCTCACCGCCTGCAGCGACAGCCCATCGGACGCCGACATTCAAGCCGCGCTGCAACCCAGGCTGGAAGGGGCTTCCTGCGTAAAGGCGGCGATGTTCAACAGCTTCCCGGTGACCTTGAGTGACAGCGTCATGAGCGGCACCTCCAGCGCCAACCAGCCGGCCTTCGATGCGCTGACCAACGCTGGCCTGCTGGCCAAAAGCGACAACACCTACACCCTCACCGACGCCGGCCGCGCCGCCTACGTGCAGCAGGAGTCCGGGTTCTGCTACGCCCAGGGCTATGAAATCGCCAAGGTCCAGAACATTGCCGCCAACACCAACCCCATGGGCGCCGCCGTGGACAAATCCTGGGTGGTAACCGTCGACATTCGCCAGAAAACCATCGCCGACTGGGCCAACACCCCGGCGATTGAAAAACTGGCCCGCAACCCGGAAAACCTCTCCGAAGTGCCAAAGACCTACCACGTGGTAGTCGGGCGTTTGAAGGGCGAGCAAACGCTGAAGCTGATCGACCCACGGTTTTCGATCATGCGTGGTGTTGGGGTGAATCAGGCGTTTTAAACCCGGCACGGTTGTGGCAAGCAGGCTTGTTGTGGCTTGAGTGCTTGTTGTGGCGAGCAGGCTTGCCCTGCGCTGGAGTGCGCAGCGCTCCCAACCCAGCCACCGCGGTCCAACAGTAAAACTCGGTCGCCGGTTTTAGGGCCGCTTCGCACCCCAACGCAGGGCAAGCCTGCTCGCCACAAAAGGAGTTTCCTCAGCCTGGGACATTGCGAACGGCCCGCAGCACCTTGCCCCATTGCCTACGCGTGCGTCAGAATCCGCCGGCTTGTGCGCTGGGGTGGCCGTCTCTAAGGTGGCTCGGTCGCTGAATGTTCAGTGATCGGGTTTAGTAGCCCACGGTTTAACCTAACAAGTGCATAAGCTTCATCTGTCAGACGTTCTCGTCTGCGCTTGATGGTGGCTGTGCGTAGGGCACCCTCGGGTGCGCCGGTTTTGTTAGGTTCCACCGGTCTACTAACCTGCGTACAGCTACCGCCTTTTCGTTTAGTAGCGATGAGGTTGTAGCCCAAGCAAGGAACTTAACAATGGCTAATGTCACAACTGACTCAACCACCCTCTTCACCGTCGTCCCCGACGCCAGCACCGAAACCCTCATCACCAACAGCTACGAAACCTTCACCAGCGTCAGCACCCTGCTGCTCGACCTGTCCGAAGACCTGTGCGGCAAACACCGCGACATCGCCCTGGCCATCCACCAACTGAGCGAACTGGGCGTGCTGCTCACCGCCAAATTGCTCGACCGTGAAGCGCCTTGCCCTGGCTGACCCACAGCCCACGGCAGCGCCGCTGAAGGCGCTGCCTTCAATTAACCCCAGGGAATGAATCAACGTACTGAATGGTGAAGTCTGGAAAGGAGTCAACAATCTGGATCTTGTAGTCGGGGAAACTCTCGACTGTTTTCCACTTGCCGGCCGAATCGGGAAAACTGCTCACCTGCTTTACCTTAAGGTCAGGGAAACTGTTTACCACCTTGACCTTATAGTCCGGGAAGCTACTGACAAACTTGATGTTGCCGTAAATCTTTGACACATCAACAGTCGTATCCGCTTGAGCGCCGAAGGCACACGCCAGCAGCAGTGACGCAAGAGCAACTTTGAACATGACAGCCTCATCCTGAGAAATAAAAAGGCGCCCAGTTTAACGACCTGCACGCACAACGTCCTGCATTGCCTGTTCTTAACCCTTCAACTCACCCGCGCGGTTACTCGCCGCATCGTCGTAAGCCACATACAACGACTCGGCGATCTGGCTTTTGATGGCTTTGGTGGCTTCCAGCCCCAACACAAAGCCTTCGGCTTTGCCGCCAGCGCGGTTGAGTTCTTCGTGGGAGGAAGCACCGGTGATGGCGTCGAGCAGCTTGATGGCGTGAGGGCCTACGCCTTTAGGGAGGGAGATTTGGTCGATGGACATGGCGATACCTTGAGAAAAAATGATCGGGAGCGCATGGACCACTGCCGGGGGATGCCATGGTAGACCGGTTAGCGTGGAAAGGGGCTGCTTTCGGCCAAAAGCAGCCGGTCATCAAGGCCCAAAAGTGTCCCGAGGTGAGTATCTAGTTGCGCCAATCGGCGCCAGTCATTGTGAGCCAGGCTAGAGGTTTCAACCATTTGCTAACTGGAGGTAATCGCAAATAGGTTTTTGCACAAGTAGGCATCCTCTCTTGGAATGAAATCTTCGGGGCTTTCATTGCAGGAAAATGCTTCGAAAACGTGGCTGATGATTTTCTTTGCTTGGTCCGTGGAAAGGATGCGCGTGTCTATCAGGTCAAGAAGAGCATCGGCTATCTCGTTTAAACTAACGCAGTATTCTTCAGCTGCAATCCTGAGAAGCGCTCGCATTTCCCTATATTCATCATCTGAATTTACGTTGTTTTTCAGAAACTCAAGTGGCTCTTCCAGAATTTCAAAGGGTAAATTTTTTGATATCTGTCGCAGTATTCTATAAGGGCCCGCCTAAGCATCACGCCATCAAATTTTTGAGAGCTAGCCCCTTAAAGTGCATTAACTTTCGTATTAGCTATCCAGCTTTTCATCGCGAAACCTACCTTGCTTAGCGCTTAGTTGAGGGACGTCAAAGCGTCCAGTCGGCTTCTTCAGATACTTCAATCCTCACCATGCGTCACCTCACCACAAGAGGCCCCCCGATTCTGTTGGCTCCTTCGAATGCTCGCAATGGGTCGAAAGTGGTCATCGACAGATTTTCGTTGCTCACACTGCACAACGCTTTCACAAGAAATCGCTGACCTGGAACGGTTTATCAGTCGCGAAAATCGATTCATAGACCGCGTCGTCAAGTTCGTCACGGGCAAGGAACACGCTAGCACTATATGCGCGGGCCTTGCAAAACCAAGCAAAAGATCCGTCGTCGTCGCGCTCCAGCAGATAGAAATATTGTTCCTCCATTTGAGCGCATATAGTCTCAAGTCGAGCCCGACCTCCACACGACAACAGTTCAGCGACCTCATTAGAGTCACCCCCTACCTCATCAACCGCCCAGAGAACGATACGAGTAGCCACCCGCGTTTTCTCGGCCGGTTCTAGAGCATCGAAAGTACGGTGTACGTCAGGATAGCTTGACACCAAGCGGTCAGTCATGGGGCTTAAATCCTCAGAGCGGGCTTGCCGATTACACCTGAATTGCCATCTAAAAGGACACCGTAGTACGTCGGCGAAACTTCGTTGAAACCTCTTCAGGTCGGTAGCAGCCCCTCGTGACAGAAATCAACCGGCCAAAAGCGGACGACCAACTCGGTTCTGGTTTCGCCCAGCTTGCCTCCTCCGCAAGTGCAAGCTGGCTCACTTCTCTGCCTCTTGGATACGCCTGGTATGTCAAGTCGGCTAAAGGCCACGCCCCCGATGCGCATTGATTCGGCTCACGCTTAGGTTTGAACTATCCGCAATATCCGGATAGCCACCTCTCGCTGGAATTCTGAATACGCTGAGCTAAAAGGCATCCAGTGCTCTACACAGCCCTGCCTTCTCAACAGGCTCACTTTCAGGTTTTCCAGCTGGGTTTAAGCGCTGCAACGCGACCAGGCACTGGCCACCGTCCAACAGGACCAGCTCATAGTCCTGACCCGCCTTTGGGGTGAAACGAAAGGTTTGCCGGCAACTATAGGAATATCCGGCGGAAACGTGGCCTTCACTCTGGAAGTTCATGGCGAAAGGCTTGCCCGCCGGCACTTTGAGTTCGGTACGCGCCAGATCTTGTCCTTCCACCCGGCGGTTGCTCTCGGGCATGCCCAGGCTGCGACCATTATTCTTGTCCGCAAAGCCGGATTCGGACACGGCCATCACCCCGGCGCCGGGGACACGCCAGTCGATGCAATCGCGGCCCGGCACGCCGCGCGCCATGCCATTGGTGATTACGCGCAAACGCGCGGTATCACCTGAGGCGGGTTCGACATAGGCCGTGGAGTAAGCCCGGATATTGGCAATATTGCCGCAGCCGCTCACGGCAAAAGCCAGACCCGCTATCAGAAACGCTCTCATGGAAAATCCTATTTCTTGTGCCTTCAACGTGCGGACGCACAGGCCTTGAGCTCATGCCGGGTGTCCAGCGCACAGAGATCAAAACCGTCACTGCGGGTGTAGCCTGCACGCTTCATACACTCGAAGCGTTCTGCTTTCTGCTGGAGCGTGGCCTTGGGATCAATGCCGGATCGGTTTTTTGAACCGCACGCCAACATCGAAGCGAACACCTCCTGGCTGTTCGCACCCGGTTTCTTCCATAGCTCCACTTCATCAGTGGGTGGCTGAAACGGCGTGGCAAAACAGGCCGTGACGAGCGGTAGCAGCATGACTGCAAGTGCAACTGGTTTAAGCCACATTCCAGGTTTCCTTATTTTCTAGGGCTGACAGGCACCAGCACCGGCTTCATTTCTTTCATGTCAGGCCAATACCTCGTGCAGGCAGACTCACCACTGCCATAACAACTGTGCATCGTAGTGGCACCGTTGAAGACGTTGATTAGTTCCTTGAGATAGGTACTGCCTTCAGGGATCACCCCGCCGGTGCCCGGGTTGTTGCCCATGAAGAACAACCGGCCAACCGGATCGTAGTTGTGGACCTCATATTTGAGGACCATGTTCGCCCGTTCGACAGGGTCGGTGACGGCGTTGCGGTTTTGCAGATAGGCCAGCTGTTCATCGGCGCGATAGACATTGAACGCTCCGCCAAAGTTATACACCGTGGTCTTGCTGAGCAGACCCGCAGCATCAGGCAAATTAGCAATGGAGTCTCGCGAGTTGCCGCCGGTCATGGTGCCGCGGCTGTGCTCAGTCAAATGCAAACCGGTGGCACCGTACTTGAGCTGGATTTCCCGAGCGGCTTCGGTGTAGTTGGTCAAGCCCCAGAAGTCGTTGTCCATTGCCTTCTGATAGCCGGCAACCAGCAGCTCTGACATTCGGTTACCCGCTGTCGGAAACCATAGGAAATATTGTGGCCCTGTAGCATCTGGGTCGCGATGCTGAGCGGCGTATTTCGCCGCTGCCTGCGCGTCGTTGAAAATCCCGTTGAGGGCCACGTTGACCACGTTGTTAGCGTCGGGTTGCAGGTTATCCCGCTCCTCACCCTCAACCTCCCGGAACTGCGGTTTCGTGTCCGCACCTCTGTCGACATTGCCCTGATCATCCATATCCACGGCATACATCTGGGGCGCCGTCTTGAACATCGTACGGTACGCCTCATCGGTAAACTGCACCCCCTGGCGATAGGCTTCATTCTTGATCGACTGCTCCGCCTCGGCGGTGCGTTGCAGTTTGTCCAGATCCTGGCGCCCGGCGCCAACATGGGAATGGGCGGCATCACGGTTGAGCCCGGCCACTGTTTGGTTGGCATCACGCCCGGTCAGCTGTTGCTGGCGATAGGCATCGGTAATCAGAATATTGCCCGCACTCACCGCGCTCAGGGTATTGCCCTGGGATGAATCCGAGGCTTTTCCCGCATCCAGGTAATTGCTGAACAAAGCCTTACTAGCGCCGTACATGCCCTGGCCGACAAAGTCGCTGCTGAGGGTGAACCCGCTGCTGTCCGCACTCGCCTTGGCGCTGTTGTGCAGGTTGGAGGTGGTCAATGAGCCAGTGCTCAGGCTGTTTTTGCCCTCGGCGATCGCCTTGTCATTGCTGGCAATCACGCCGCCCACCAAGTCGGTATTGCCTTTGACGCGGATATCAAAGCCATCGTCGCCAGCCCGAATGCCGCTCTGCTCGGTGACGCTTTCAAAGTTGGATTTCTGGATGCCTTTGTTCTGACTCAGCGTGAAGCTCGATGAACCGATGCAGAACGGCGGCACGCAGATGCTCACGCCCACGCCGAGGCTGGTTTGCTTGGCCTTGTAGGTACTGGTGTCCTGCAGGCTTTCGACGCTGAAATCACCGCCCACATCGGCAGTGACTTGCTTGCCGGTGACCACCGCTCCCTTGAGCCGGGTATCGCCTGCAGAGTCGAGCGAGACTTTATTACCCGCATCCACGTGGGTGTTGCTCCAGACCACATCATTGCCGTCGGCCTTGCCGCGGTTCTGGGAAGCACCTGCGTTGAAACTGATACCGTTGGTCGAACTGCCGATAGCAATACCGATCCCCAGGCTGGCATTACTGCCCTTCTCGGTACTGCGCTGCTCCACTGTATTTTGCGCGGCGAGCAAGGCGATTGTGCCGTCGGCCTTGAGATTTACATCATGCCTGGCGGTGATCTGGCTGCCTTGCACCGTGAGGTTACTGTTCTTGCCGGCGCCTGCAGCAGTGATGTTGACATCGCCACCGGCCAATACCGACGAGCCGGCCGCCGAGTTGGAGGTCTGCTCGCTTTTACTCTCCTTCTTACTGGTGCCTGCCGAAATGCTGATATTGATGCCCCCGGCCATGGCCGGGTCTTTGTCGTACTGGATATAGCCGTTGCCGGCTCCCATCAGGGTATTGACCAGCGCCAGGGTTTTTAGCCGGCCATCGTCGGTACGGTCGGAAGCGGTTTTCATCCGCTGAGCGGTCTGCACGGCTTCGATCACCGGGTTAGTCACGGTAATCGTGAGGCCGCCTTGCTTGAATTTGGTCTCCTGACTGATGTGTTGCTGGTTGCGAGCCTCAAGGATATTGACGTGCTGCGCCGCAATGTCCACATCGCCCTTGGGCGCCGTCAATTGGCTGCCGACCTGGCGATACGTATTGCCGGCCAAAATGTTCACGCTGCCGTCGGTGGCGCCGATGGTGCTGGCGGCCGCCGTTTCACTGTCGGTGCGGTTTTTGTCACTGCGTTGCTGGCTGCCGATGGTCACCGCGATTGCGCCGCCGCTGAACAACCCGCTTTGCTTGACGTCCTTGAAATGCTGCTCGCTGAGCTGATCGGTGGCGGCCAGTACATTCACATCGTGTCCGGCCAACAAGGTCGTACCGCTGGTAGAGACCACGTTGCTGCCGCGCACATTCACGTCGTTGCCGGCCTTGACCCACGTCGTCTCGCCACTGAGGGTGGTGGCCTGGGCGCGGGTCTCACTGACCGTGTCACGGGTGGTGGTGGTCTTGCTGGAGAACAGGCTATTACTGCCGGTGACTTTGTGGGCTTCATCGACAAAGTTGTAGCTCTGGCTGGTGCCGAGATTGACGTCACGCCCTGTGGCAACGGTGACCCCACCCTGCTCGCTGGTGACTTTCGCGCCACGGGCATTGAGGTCGTTGTCTGCGACCAGGCGGACCTCGCCTTCACCCTGGATCACGCTGCCGGTATCGGTGCGGCTGGCGTCCTTGCGCCAGTTGCTGGAATTCCATTGCACACTCTGCTCGCGGCTCTGGGTCACCGTGCCCAAGTTGATATCGTGGCCGGCAACCACCGTGGTCTTGCCGTCTTTGCCCGAGCTGACGATCTGCGCCGCACTGAGGTTGATGTCGCGCGCGGCATTCGCTACCAGTTCACCCTTGGCATCGGACACAAAAAGTCCGGCAACCCGTGATATCCCGGTCGCGGTGCCCTGGGCACTTTGGGTGTCGCGCGTGCTGGAAACCAGGTTGATGTCGCGACCGGCGACTGCGTTCAGGCGCGTGCCGGCATCGATCAAGCCACCGAGGTTGTTCAAGTCAGTGCGAGCCTTCACTTCTACCTCGGCGCCGGACAGACGCCCGCCCAGGTTCTGGATGCTGTCGGCGGAAATCGCCAGTACGCTGCGCCCGGCAATCGTGCCGCTGTTGACCAGGTCGCCTTGCAGATTGAGGTCCACCACGTTACCCGCCATCAGCGCGCCGGAACCGTCCAGGTCACCGTCGCGCACCCTTACATACACCTGCGGCACCAATGCCTGGGTCACGCTGCCATCGGCGAGGGTCACGTCTTTTTTGACCAACCACACGATGTCACTGGTCAATTGCGCCATTTGTTCAGGACTGAGTGCCACACCGGGCACCAGGCTCCACTTTCCGGCGTAGGTCAGCGCGCTGTCCAGCAGCGCCCGGTACTGGGTCTCGTCGTTGGCGTAGCCATCCAGAAAGCGCCGCCCGGTCAGTTGGGCGATCTGCTCACGGATCAGCTTCTGCTCATAGAAACCATCGCCCAGGCGCGTCAGGGTCAGGCCGGGGTCGAGTTGGAGCCGATCGAGCATGTAATTGGACGACAACCAAGAGCGGTAACTGGTGAAACGCGGGTCGCTTTCCACCAGGTAGTTCGGGTTTGCCTGAGGGTTGAGGTGGAACAGGCTATTGTCCGGCACCTGCACACTGACACCGCCAGTGCGTATCGACTCGCCGACGCCGCCCGCCGCAGTAGCTTGCAAGGCCGGCACCTCCAGGACCGGGGCCGACGCACGGCCATTGCCCACGTTCACGGTGGCAGCGCCGGCACCGACGGCGGCCTGGTCGACGCTGCTGGTCAGGCGTGCACCGACTTGCAGGCCACTGCCGGTTTGGGCGGTATTTTCCAGGTACTGGGTGGGCTGCAGGAAGATATCTGTGACACTGGCTGCCGGGTTGTAGGCGGCTGTGGAGTTGCCCTGGCGGTCGCGCCCTTTGCGATGGATGCGATACAGATGACTGAATGTGCCACTGTCCGTCACCGTCTGCTGCCCGGTGACTTCGGTGTTGTTGAGCTGTCCGATAGTGCCCACCAAGGTGCCGCCGGCGATGATCCGGCTCTTGTCGTTCAACACCGAATTGGCGGTCAGCAGCATTGAGCCGCCGGAAAGGATTTCACCCGGGTCCGAGGTGAGGATCTGCGTCTGGGTGATAGTGCGGGTGTAGTCGTAGCGGTTGTAGTTATCGGCCACGCCCTCGGGGCTGACCAAGTGGCTGACTTCGTCGTTGTAGAGTGAGATCTGGTCAGGGCGATAACGATTGGCAGAGCCAGTGTGCTGGAACTCCTGGACGCCTTCGCGGCTGACCTCAACCACTTGGGTGCTGAAGTGTTCGTTGGTATTGCGCAACTCGGCACTGTTAAGGCTCAGCCCACCGAGGGCTTCGATGCTTGCGCTGGCGTTACGCACCAGCCCGGCCTGGCCGGTGGCCTGGCCCTGGGCATCCAGCGCGCCGCCGATCAACAGATCACCGGCACTGAAAAGCATGGCGTGCTCACGGTTGACCAGCGTCCCGACGCCAATGTCGAGGCGCTCGCGCGCGGCGATCACAGCCGCGCGGGCATCTTCCACATCATTGGTCAGTTGCCCCGCCGCAATGGATAAGTGATCACCATAAATACGGCCGCTGCCCAGGTTGTTGAGCACCTGGGTATTGATCCGGGTGATCTGGGCATCGATCAAGCCACGGTTGTTCAGGGTATCCGCCACATCGAGGGTCACTTGCGCGGCACTGATCTCGCCGTTGGCGCGGTTTTCAACGCTATCGCTCAAGACCCGCAATTGCTTGCCGGCCTGAACGCCCCCCTGGTTATCGAGCATGCCTTGCAGGGTCAGCTCAAGATTACCGTTGGCTTGCAGTTTGCCGGTATTGACCAACCCCGAAGCCAGGTTGAGGCTGATATCGCCCAGGCTCAACACGCGTCCATCGCCGCTGAGGCTCGCGCTGGTCAGGCCGAGCCGTTCTCCGGCGATCACGGTACCGGCACTGTTGAGCAGCGCTTGGTCGGCGCGGATTGACACTTGCTTGCTCGACGAGATCAGGCCCGCGCTGTTATCCAACTGCCCGGCACTGTTGACGGTCAGCAACTGGTCGGCACGCAGGGCACCCGAGCGGTTAAGCAACTGCGCCAGATTCAGGGCCAACGACTGCCCCTCCACACCCTGGTTGCTCCCTTGGGTCTGCTGGTTATCCAACTGTCCTGCATCGACCGTCAAGGTGCCCCCGGCACGCAGCAGACCGCCGACGTTATCGAGGCGACCGCTGCCGATGTCCAGCCGCGCGTTACCCAGGCTCTGCAACTGGCCACCGCGATTGCTCAGGCCATCAGCCGTCAGCAGCAGGCTCTTTTCACTGCTGAGTATACCGGCGTTGAGGTTATCGACCTGCGCGGCATGGATCGCCACGTCGCCTTTGCTGCCGATAAAGCCGGCGCTGTTGTTCAGGTTGCCGGTGCGCAGCGTGATACCGGCCTGCCCGAGGATGCCATTGGCGCTGCCCGAATCAGTGTTGGTCAACGTTTGCCCATGGGTGTCGAGTGTGATCGCACCGCTACCCTGGATAAGCCCGGCCTGGTTCTTCAGCTCACCACTGCGCAGGTCCACGGTGCCGCTGCCGATTATGGCGCCGCGCTGGTTTGACAGGCCTTGCCCGGCACTGTCGAGCAACAAGGCCGCGCCACTGATCAACCCATCGTCGTTATTCAGACCCAGGCTGGTAATCGTCACGCCTTGCTGGGCCTGCACCACACCGCCGCTGTTATCGAACGCGCCCTGGCTCACCGCCAGCACCAGCGGCCCACCGACCGAACCCACGGTGCCCTGGCGGTTACTCAGTGCGTCGGCGCTAACACTGAGTGCGCCGATGGCCGCCAGCGTGCCGTGGTCATTGCTCACCTGCCCGCCGGACAGCGTGAGGCTGTCGCCTGCTGTGATCTTGCCTTGCGCGTTGAGCAACTGCCCGCTACTCAACTGCGCGCCCTTGGCTGCGGCCAGGGTGCCTGCACGGTTGTCCAACAGCGTATGCGCGGTGACCTTGAGGTTGCCGGCCACTGCCGCCTGAACCGTGCCGCCCTGATTGAGCAAGCGATCAGCCGTCAGGCTGATATCACTGTCACTGGCCACCGTGGCGCCCGTGTTGTCCAGCAGGCCCAGGGTGTTGATGCGCATCGTGCCGGCGCCGGTCTGCAGGATGTTCCCCTGCCGATTGGACAGTTGGTTGGCGTCGATTTGAATCTGCCGGGCTACGGTGGTGGCGCCGTCCAGTACCGCGTCGGCAACGGTGACTTGCAGTAGACCATTGCTCTGCAGGCTGCCTTGGGCACCTGTCAGCGCCTGGCCCTGAAGGGTCATGCTGCCCGTGCCGGCATGCTCGATCCTGCCCTTGGCATTGGACAGGCGCGCCGCCGAAAGGCGTACGTCGGTCGCATTGCTGGCGATGCGTCCTTCGGTGTTATCCAGGCGGTCGGACACAGCAATCACCGTGGCGCCCTTGCCGACCTGGACGATTTCACCTTGGCGGTTGGACAGGCTGCCGGCGGCCAATTGCACACCTTCGGTGTTGATTTTGGCACTGTCGGTGGTCAGGGTTTGTCGCACCGCTGTGCTCAACGTCCCTGTCGCGTCCAACGCTGCACCGCTTAAGTCAGCGCCGCCCGTGCGAGCAGTGAGCATGACATTGTGCGCAGCGGTCTTACTCGCATTGAGGTCAAGGTTCTCGGCGCTCAACTGCAGATCCCCGGCAGCAATCGCCGAGCCTTGGTGCTTGAGCGTCTGGCTGGCGCTGACGCGCAGTGCGCCATTGCCACTGACCGCGCCGTCAGCTGCCACACCTGCGCCCAATATCGACTTGCTGGCGTTGTCGATGGTTTGGGCGGTCAGGGTCAAGTCCTGCTGCGCAGCCACCACCCCTTGGTTGTTGATATCGCCACGACTGGACAGCGTCGCGGCGCCCTTGCTGTACAGCGAACCGCTGTTATCGATGCCCAGCTGGCTGTCCACCTGCAGGTTCTGACTGCTGCTGATTTGCCCGCTGTTGCCCAGGCGCCCGTCGGCGCTGATGACCACATCGCCGGCACTCGAACCTATTTGCCCGGCATTGCGCACGCCCAGGCCGGCTTCGGTACCCACCAACTTGATTTTGCCGGCATACATGCCACCCAGCTGCGCCACGTCAATGGCGACCTGGGGCTTATCGCCGGAACCGTTGATGACCGTCGCCTGGGTATTGTCGGCATTGACCTGGTTGGCGCCACTGGTCACCCGCAGGTCTTTGGCCCAGATACCGGCATTGACCTCGACCGAGCGTGCGATGACATCGGTAAAGTCGGTCTGCGATGCGTCCAGGCCCTTGCCGGAGATAACCACCTTGCCGCTTTCAACGCGGTAGCCTTGCAATTGGCCGTCCTGCATCTGCGCACTGCCGCTGGTCAAGGTGGCACGGTTGGCGTTGATAAAACCACAGCCGTCACAGGCGATGCCCGACGGGTTGGCGATCACTACCTGGGCTCGGTCACCGGCGACTTCGATGTAACCACGCAATTGGCTGGGGTTGCTGCTGTTGACCTCGTTAAGGATCACCCGCGCCGTACCGCCGGCCAAATGCGCATTGCCCTCGATCCAGCCACCCAGCTGAGTTTGGGTATTGGTGCGCGCATTGTTGAGGATCGCGCCTTGGGCATTAACGTCGAACTGGCTGTAGGTGTTACGTGACACCCCTGCCGCACTCGGGGCCTGAATGTTGACTTGGGGCACACCGTTTGCGGCGTTGATAATCACCGGTTGCTGGCCGGGCGCAGCGCCACGGTCAGCCACAATATCGCCCCAGGCCAGCGGCGAGGCCAATGTGATCAAGCCCAACGCCGCCATCAATGAGAACCGCAGGGGAAGCAGTGTCAGCACAGTATTCAAGACGACAGGGGCGACACCGATCCCGGTGCCTGAGGCTTTTTTGCTGCCCAGCACGTTTTCGGCCACTACCATCAGCAGGCCACGGGCTTTGTTGAAAACGATCCTGTAGAGGTGTTTGTTCATGACGATCCCTGTGTCTTGAAAGCTCTAAAATGCGACAAGTACTACGATTGGCGGGCAACGGCCGCGATCGGCCACTTCAAGCGCGCCAGAGCAGCACCTTGAAACCGCTTGATCCGTAACCCGCGCTCGTTGCCCCGGTGATACAGAGCGCTGAACCGGCTGTCGGCAAACAAATGGCGCTGCACTAAGCGTGCAAGGCGGGCGCTGTGACCAAAAGGCGTCACCCAGTCCAGGAACCACAGTCGCTCGCCGCTGTTCCAGTCGTGCGCAGGCAGGCTGATGGCAGGATTTTGCACATAGCGCTGCTCGGCCTCGACGCTGAACCAACACCAGGCGGCGTAAAACACCGGGCGCCCCGATTCGTAGCCGATGATGAACTGGCGGTTGGCAATAGCTGGCAACAGCAGCGCGTTCAGGGTGTGCAGCGGCACATCGCGATGGCTCGCCGAGTGCATCCACAGCCATACGGCGGCACCCAGCGCCTGGGCCTCGTTCCATGGCTTTTCGCTGAACGCCGGGGCGATCAGCTCAAGGTTATCGAGTTGCATGGCAAACCCTCACATCGACCACGTCAGGCTGAAACCTGCCGTGGTACTGGCAGTCTCGAAGCCCTTGGGTTTGCTGATCGGTTGACCGACAAACACGTCGTAAGACACTTGCCGGTAGCCACCGCGCAACCCCACCACGTACCCGGCCAGATGATCACCAATGAGGTATTGGCTTGAAGGGCCGCCCACCTTGCCGTAGTCAACACCCAGGTAGGTCTCCTGCCCGGAGTTGCCCAGCGCCAGGCCGAGGTCGTTACGCACCAGCCAACCACGGTCGGCCGACAAAATGTTTTCACCGTCAAACCCGCGCACGCTGTAGCGCCCGCCGATCGAGAAACGATCCTGCGGCACCAACGCCGTGCGGTTCCACTGCGCACGCCAGGCCGCGGTGTAACGCAAGCGCTGCGTGGCAAGGCCAAACGGTACGGAAAATTGCGCGTCGGCGTTGATGATCTGCGAACGCGAGGTCCCTTCGTCAAACGCCTCCTCAGGCGCAGCGATTGCGTTGCGCGCACCTGTGCCCCGGCGATAGCTGGTGCCCAGATCGAGCGTGGCGGTACCGATGAACTCCCGATGACTCAGCCCCAGCGCCCAGCCTGCCATGCGTCGGCGCTGAATTTCGATCTCGGTATCGTCGATATAGTTTTGCGAAGTGCGCGTCCAGCCACTGAGCTTGAGCGTGGTTTTGCGCACGGCATCGCGATACAGCAAGCGAGACGCGCTGATCTCGTTGTTTTTGCTTTCTCCGGTGTACTTGTAAGTCTGGTTGGCCCCAGCGACCGTCTGGTGATAGTCATACTCGCTGGACGTGACGCCAAACAGCCAATAACCGTAGGGGACAGAGTAGTGCAAGGTATGGCCCTTGGAACCACGATTACCCGCGTCCCCCCCGCCCAAGTCGTGGTTGAAGCTGGCGTAGAACAAATCGTTCAGGCTCAGCAGGTTGTCCAACGACACCGAAGCCGAACCCAGGTATTTACCTGTGGCATCGGTTCCCGAATCATCTACCGACACGCTCAAACGCACGGGAAGTGCCTGTTTCCACGCGATAACCAAGTCACTGTCGCCCGGCTTTGCGTCCATCCCCTGGGCCGCGGCGATTTGGATATCCGCCTCAGCCGTGGGCACGCGTTTGAAGTTTTCCAACGCTTGCTCAAGATCACGCAGGTTCAGCAGGTCACCTGTTTTGGCAGGCACCGCGTTCCAGGCATTGGCTCGGGTAGAGGTGCCTTCGGCGAAGCGGATGGAATGAATGCGCCCCGGAATCAGGGTCAGTTGCAGCACACCGCTGTTTAAATCCTGAGGCGGTGCAAGCACGCGTGTCGTGACAAACCCGCGCTCGATGATTGCATTCTGGATTCGCTTCATCGTCAGGTTGATGCCTTGGGCACCTAGACATTGACCGGTGGCCGGGTCATTTTTGGGATCGGCGCTGCGCAGTGCCCATTGAAAATCTTCAGCCAACTCGCCGTTCAAGACGACCTGACGAATCAGGAAACAGGGGGATTCGCGCTTCTCGAGCAAAACCCCGGCGGAGGATGAGGGCTGCGCCTCAAGGCGCACATCCGGCGACGGCTCAAGTTGCTCGCGCAACGCTCGCTCGCGGTCCTGCTGCAATAGCAACTGTTGGGCAGGTGCGGGAGGGTCAGCGGCCTGCACGCCGAGACTGCTGATCAAACCGAACAACAATACTGCCACCGAATGAAGGGACGGTGGCAGTTTTCTAACAGGCAAGTACAACGTACCGAAACGGGCCAGGTACTCCCTAGGCCGGAAACATACTTTCATTTCGCATCCCTGTGAAATCTTCCTGCGGGTGCAGCATGCACCAGAACGGCACGTGATCTGCAAGAATTGCCTCTGACAGGCAACTCCCCTATGAACAACTGTTGCTCATTAAAGTTCAAGGGCGCGTGAGAAATTTCCTACACTTAATTTCCCCCCGGCTTCTTAGACCCCTCCAAGAGACTACCCTTGGCCGGTGAGCGACCGTCGCTCTGATTAGCCATCCTTGTCTTTCCACACGTGGAGGACTTGTTATGAACACCATCGCTACCTGCGGCCGTCAGCCCTGAAACAAAGGAAAACTAGTCGGGCAGAAAGCCCCACTCCGACTGAGAGATATCTGGGCCATCCGAGTAAGGCTTCAAATTGCGGAAAGAACCCGGGATCTGGCTCTCTTCGATCTGGCCATCGACAGTAAGCTTCGAGCCTGCGACTTAACCAAGCTCCGCGTGCGCGATGTCGCCCATGGCGAGCACGTATCATCCCGAGCCATGGTGATGCAGCAAAAAACGCAGCGACCAGTGCAGTTTGAGATCACTGAGCAAACACGGTCAGCTCTCGTGGCCTGGATACATCAGGCACAACTACGCAGCGAGGACTGCCTTTTTCCTAGTCGGCTACATACCTCAGACCATCTATCCACTCGTCAATACGCTCGTATCGTCAAAGGCTGGGTGAAAGCCGTAGGCCTTGATCCAGCCATGTATGGCACTCACACAATGAGACGTACGAAGGCATCACTAATCTATCGCAGAACGAAGAACCTACGGGCGCTTCAGTTGCTGCTCGGCCATACGAAGCTGGAGAGCACTGTTCGATATCTGGGGATTGAGGTCGATGACGCCCTGGAGATGGCGGAACAGACTGAGGTTTGATCATGCATAGCGACGGTCGAAGTCAGACCGTCGCTAACCGCTAGTTAGGAGCCATTTGGTGTGGCGTGTAAGAATTTACCGCCTTTAGCTTCAACTGCCGAGCGAACTGCCGCGGCATCTGATGTCGAGCCGATAAATGCAAGTTGCAACTTAGGGAGCATGCTTGATGTGTTACTTAAGGCTGTAATAGCTGAGTTGGCTGCAAAAGAACTATTGGTTCCTGAGATGGCGACACGAACATCAGCTTTGCTTGCAGGGGCAATTATTTGGTGGATGCTTGAAACAATTGGAGATTCTAAACCTGCACTTCCGATAAGCGCGGATGCCATAGCTCCGGAAATGCCGTTATTCGCTGCGGGAACCCAAACTAAATTAAATTTTTGTTGCTCAAATAAAATTGCCGCAGATTGTGCGGCTTGCTGTGGCGATTGGCTCCCAGTTGTAGCGCATCCTACTAATGCAAATAACAAAATTGTGAATGTCGCGAAAAGTTTCATAACTGCTCCTGGATATTTATTAGGCGAAGGTTCTTTCGAGATTCACTGAGTGTATGTTGTATAACTTTCCATCGCCATACATAACCTCTTGATCATCATAAAAGGTGATTTTGTAAGCGCGACAGTGATGGGTACATCATTGCTGATGCATTAGCGGACTGCCCACCGTCTGCTTTGGACCCAGCCCACACGTCGCGCCAAGCCTTAGCTGTCGTCTTACTCCTGAGCTATGCGACGACTCATTCAGGCCTGATAGCAAAGGCATTTCGATGTCGCGTTAGTGCGGATTCGCTGGTCCGTTTGCTTTCCGTCGTGAGAGGCAGGAATCGGCCAATAGCGGACAGTGATAGAAAAATAAATCTGTCCCCTTTTCGCCGTCCCCTTTTCGCCGAATAAAGGCTAAGCAACCTGATCACCTATCACTATGATGGATGCTCCGAAGATTACGTGAGATAGCCGGGTAACCTCAGCCAATGCCCGTAATGGGGCAGGCAAATCGAATAGTTTCAGTGGATTCTGGGGACGGTATTGCAGCTCATACCCCCTCAACGCCTGGCGTGAATCGCGATGAACGTCCGACCAGTCGTAAGCAAAGAACCCACGTTTAGCAAATTCAACGAATGCGTTTGCACCAGCCCGGGCAGTGGCCCGATCTACATCGGACACTTTCGGCAAGGAAAGGACAAATTCTTCGGAGTTTTCGACGGAGGGTATCGCGGAATCAGGAACTGGTCCGGGGCCACCTGTAGTGAAGAGCGCAACCTGTCCGAGGGCGTCGGTAGCGACCCATCCAACGTCAAAGTCCTGAAGAACGAAGGGAGCCATCATTTGCACCTACTTTTGGAGAGGGGACGAGTTGATTTTCCAACTCTGCTTACCAGCCCAGAGAGTGTAAAAGTACGTAGACAAACTCTCAAAGCGGGAAAAGAATCGAAGGATTTATTTTTCCAGCTTAAAGATCTGCTTCTGGCCGATATCCGCTACCACCCTGAAACTCACGCACTATCTGCACAACCAGCGGCTTCACATATTTCTCAATGGTATCAATCTCCGGCGGATCATCATGGCGCCCCCACTCCCCCTGATCAAAGGCCTGATAAAGCGAGAAAGCAGGCTGCGGCATGTCATTGGTCATGCCCACATCAACGATGGCAGCGATGAGCCCGTTCATAACGCCATCGCAGAACTCGTAAGTCAAAGCCCCTGCCAAGTAGCCTTCAGCAACCGCTATGGATAGCTCGTTCAGCAGATTGCGGGGGGCCACGCCGAATTCCTCGCAGGTGGCAGCAAGATCATTCAATGTTAAACCGTAGGCTTCGGCTTCAACCAAAAGCTTATTGCGTTGGTTCTTTGGCAACCTCCCGTCCACGGTTCCCTTCCACGTTGCGGATGTCGTACCCGTGTCACTCATAATACTTCCCAGCCAGCAAAATGGCCGCACAGCGATGCCAAACATTGGGTATCGACCTATCCTCTTGGGCAAGTCGTGAACTGGCGTCTGCCCACGAAGCTGCCGCATCGAAAAACGCGTCAACGGACACATTTTCCCAGCCTAGAGCACTTGGCCCATAGGCCGATGAAGGCGATGTCTTTTCAATTAAACGCCCGCTGGCGAAATCTACACCGAGGGCTTCGATAAATCGTATGAACGACGGTTCATCTCTGACGTGCGCCAACAACTCATGAAGATCTACAGGGCTATGCATAGGTTTCCTGGAAGCACTTAATGATTGATCACATGCTGCTGCACTGCATCGTGAACGGTCAACTCGGCTATCCAGGCTTTCAGGCCGAGGATGTGATGCGGAGTGACCGCTTCTGGCCGATAACTGACTTTCTGATTGGAAAGGCCGAGCTGGAAGGGCTGATAGGCAACTAGTACGCTTGAGTCCCTCTAATGATAGGAACCTGACATGGGACATGATCCCTCGTTGCAGATCGAACGCGCCGCTTATGAGGAGTTCGTCTGGCTTTGGAGTCAAGGAAGCTTCGAGCATCAGCGACTGGGCCAAGCGTTTTACAACCACTTTAATCTACACAAACTCACCGATCAGGCCGGATTACACGGTCTATATGAGGCCGACGGTGATAAAGCCTCACGCTTGATCTTGAGGCTTTTCCACCTTCACTGAGTGGCAGCTATCGACCCATAGCCGTCATTCACACGTGACTATTGGGATCATGCGCCCACGCCATTTATCAGTTCGCGCCAGACATCCCTTGCCTTCTGCTCCGAGGTAAAGAGTTGTACTTTTGGATGCCAGAACTGCCCCTCAATTACAATGCATTCCAGGGTAGAGTCCTGAAACGTAAAGACGTAATGGATGGCATCTTTTAGAAACCGCTGTTTATCGTGTCGTGGATGAATGGCGTTTCTCTGCTCAAGCTCTGCTAGCCAAGGCGAATTATCTATTCGATGAATTTGATAATGCTTGAGGCCAAGTCCAACAAGCGGATGGCCGCCCAAAGCCTCATCGTTTGGTGAGCCGAACTGAACTTTTTTTACTGGGGGGAAATGGATTACAGCTATTTCTTCCTCAGCGGTGCAATACCGCAAACATAGCTGCGTGTCCGTGGCGAAAATGACGGGTTCGGGCGACGTACTTGGCTGTGGCCAGGAGTCGAGCAGCACTACGGTCGCGAATGACATAGGGAAGCCTAGTAAGAAATAGGGGCAAAACAGAGTGCGAGAGCGACGCGTTGTCGTCAAACGTTTCTGATCGCGACAGGCTGCTTCGGCCGAATTCAGCCTGTCGCGACGGGCTGAAGTCGACCCGAAGCGGACACACTCGACCAAGGGGGGCAGTCCCCTGACGCCGTCAAATCAAATCTCAGACGCGTTTTTTACAACGCGCACATAGGGTGCTGAGCTGAATATAAATGGGCCAACGTCAGGGATTACGCGAGGTTCTTCATATCCATTTTCGTAAGCAAATTCCTCCCATATGATCTCGCCTCTGAAGCTGCGAATTTGCACGGAGTAGGCTCCGCACCCTATGTCTCCGCACTCAGGGCAGATATAAATTACCACCCGACAGGGCTCTGCCTCTGGCCGGTTGCATCGAATCAGGCTGACGGCAAATCGGAGATTCTGCTCTGAATAACCCGACACGAAACCACTCATGTAGTCAGAGTGCCCACCGTCAGCCGTCACCAGAATTTCCAGTAAGGAACGCTCGTCGATTCGGAAATCAGCAAAGCTACGCTCAACGCTGGTACAGCCGTTCGATGAGCTTCCAGGGCGAACCGCATCCTGAAAAGACATGGTGTTGTGCGGCATACCTTGCTCCTTGTTTCAAGATAATCACGATTAAACGCATTGGAATTGAGTTGGGCAAGACCAAAGGGAGTTCGCGAATGTCCGCTTGTGGCCGAAATCAGCCCTCCCGACAACCCGCTACCAAACAAACATAGATACATCTGTTATTTCCCCAACCCTCCCCACCAACAC
>NZ_VMSH01000025.1:0-38982 GCF_007713445.1 Pseudomonas sp. RGB
AAACCGCACCGGATCCGGTGCGGTTTCCTAATGCGCCCGTCCTGGGCAAGTGGTCAGTAGTTGCCGCCTGGTGGCCAAGCCTCCGGTTCCTTACGGCGGGCTCGCCAGGCCATGAACACCAAAAACGCCAGGGTCAGGTAGGCGGCCGCGTTGAGAAAAATCAGGTCGTCGGTCATGCAATTGCTCCTTATCCGGCTCTTATCGTTGGCCGGTCATTTCAGATTGCCTAAGGAGCAAAACCTGGCGCAACAACCCCGACGAAGTTTTTGCTAGATAAGCAACCAGGACCTATTCCAGCGCGATAGGTCGGGCGAAGGATCTTCGCCGCTGTAACGGCCGTTCCCGAGGGTTTATATGTCTATCTGCCGCGTTCAGCGAACTGCGATCAATGTCGCGCGGGCAACAATCAGACAAATAATTTGACGTCAATTAAATAAAAGCCGTAGCGGCGTATAAACAGTTGGTGATTATTATCAATTCTGATAATGTAGCCGCACTGGCATAGTACCGTCTACGACGACGGTGCTTAACCCTCAGCTGTGGAAGCTATTAGCCTTTCGACTGTGCCAGTTAACCCAAACCTTAAAGGTATTGAAAAATGACTAGTTCTAGACCGACTCCCCACAACTATGAGGTATCCCATGCCCCCCCACAAAAACGAAAACACCGACACCGCAAGTAATTCCCCTCGCATCGTCAAATTCTATCCTGCAAAGGCAGTAGGAAAGGACATGGGGGCAACACCAGAAAGAGAACAGAGCAGATTTGTGACTAATCTGACTTTGCTCAGCAACAACATGGAGCCAGCTTGTACCGTCAGCCCTTTGAAAGCCTTGGGCCCCAACGTGTACGAACTCAAGGAAAACGGTCGGCCGGCATGGCGATGCGTGTACTACACGGGTGTGAAGGGCGTTATATACGTGTTGTACGTGGCAGAGAAGACGACAAACGGCGTAGACAGGCAGTTGATGTCAACCGTGGAAAAACGCTTGAAGGCTTTGATAGCTGCGATCAAAGCGGGTGATGAATAGCAGGCGGGAAAATAGAGCGCGGCCAGGCGATCTATTCAGAAGGCGACGCTTCACAGCGTCGCCTTTTTTACGTTCATCGTCAGCGGTTGCTGCCGATTATCGGGGTCGAAATCCACATCCAGCTTATAGCCGATGCGCACTAACATTTCGATCAGCGCGTCGATGGAAAATTTCTCTAAGTGACCTTTGAACAGGTTACTCATTCTTGGTGGGCTGACGTTCAGTTCCAGGGCAGCCTCTGACTGAGTCCATTGTTTTTCGCGTATCAACTTGGTCAACGCCGCGAACAGCTGCACTTTCAGATGCTTCATGTTGTATTGCACGGGATCAGCCGTGAACAGCTCGAATATATTTTGGCTCATTTCGGTAGTCCTCCAACGTAGGGGAGGTTATGTCTCTCGGGGCTTTGATATGCAAATTCAATCGAATAATTTGTGGATAATCATTATTTACGATGTCGGGTCTGGCGGAGGTTATCAGTTTTGATAATTTGTGCAAGCGATTACAAGTAAAACCATTTGATTTTTTCGACCGACGGGCCGTAGAATGCGCGCCGCTTTGACAGCCAAAACCCTAAAAAAACCTTATAAATCAATAGAATATAAAATAGTTAGGGTGATTTTTGTCGGCTGACCAGAGCCCGGGCGATACATTTTTGACCATCGGTCCGTGCCCGGGCAGTGATGAAATTATAGGAAAGCTGTACGTATGTACAGTTTTCTAGGTACCGCATAGCCAAATCTTGGCCCCTTTTGAACCCTGATTTGACGCCGGCTTGCGCGCCGTGACGAGCCTTCCGGAGAACGCATGGTGCTTGACCTGGTGCGCGCGCAGGGCGCTGGCAGAGATAGACGGCCTCTATGAGGTCATCCACAAAGCATGGCGCAAAAGCGTCGGGGATCTGGCGGCGCCGAAAACATGCTGAATTGATAGCATTTTGTCGCCCGGGGGGAGGCATTAGGTACCGCAGGGGGGGTAAATGATTGCATTTTGTGGGTAGGGTGCTTACCATTAACCTTGACTACGCAGACAGCAGAAAATTTGTCGGCGGAGCTGCGAAGACCTGGCTAGCCATGGTCATATGAAGGGAAATCGCAAGACGTATGAGTTGTTCTGCTTCAGTGCAGGAGACTTGTCTTCGAGGCCGTCCTTCCTCGTAGTCAGCTAATATTTCGGATCTTGGCCTCAGTCGCGTGATAGGCGGTGACTGGGGCCAAGTACGTTATACCCCCCGCTTCACATACTTTTACGACCGCCAAGGCGTAATAGCTGCCGTTACCTACTCTGACCTTCCTGCCCGTATTGAAGAGGATGCCTTGGGCATTCTTAGGCTTGTTCAGCCCTACTTGGCTGTATGCGCAATAAGCGTTTGCCAGGATCTCCAAAGCTTCAACTGGTGTGCAGTTGTCCTTACTTTCGCGAGCATCCAAAGGATGAGCCACAGCTTGAAGGTCAATCAGAATCCCCCGGCGATTGGGTACTGGCCAATGCTTTTCGCGGCAGATTCTCTTGATTCGATCAAATTGCTTTGGAGTCATCAGGTAGGTGAACTCCGGAGCATGCTGAACCTGATTTAGCGATACGCCTGCATTTCGCATGTTAATGACTACGTTCATCAGTTCATGGAAAGCTTCCGCTAAGCTCTCATCCCCCCACTGGGTAGCGGTTTTTTTCATCGTCGTACTTCCTTAGCGCTCGACGACAGAATCGTCTTATTTGACCAATTCCAAAGCGATTGGCTTTTTAGGCTTTGCACGGCCATCACCGGTAGCCTTTTGTTTTTCACGGGCATCCACCATAACCTTGGCAAAGGGCGTTGCCGCCTTGATGATGCCTTCGAATGAGTAGCTGTTTGCCAGGTTGCCACCGAGCTTCGACGTTCGGGCATGGCGGGTGATGTACTCTTTTTTCTCAAGCTCCGCGATGGAGCGCTGAATTGTTCGAGGAGTTACACCAATCTTTTTGGCCAAGGTTTCCTTGGTCGGAAACGGATCGTTGCCTGCATGCCACCAGTAACCAGCCAGGTGCAGGATGATTACCACGTCCAGGTGTTTGAGCCCCAGCTGTTGCGAGCACTCAAAAAGGACATTGGGAATAGCAGTCCACCCGGCGGCTACTAGATCCTTACCCCACCGCTGTTCGATGGCCTTGTTTTCCGCTGCTATTGGTTTCTTGGCTTTTGCTGTAGTCATCTCCGTGCCCCCATTATTTATCGATGGCGAGAGTATGCTGGCTCCAAATAAGGCTGACAACGTCAGGGGGGGAGACGCCTGCGTCAGCCTCCTTGGTAGGTTTACTGTGTCTCGATTGGCTGAATGTGTTTAACGAATAAATGTGCTTTACGGTGGGTATGTTTTGGGAGTCGACACTGTCTCCTGGGCGGAGAAGCACCTGTCTCCCAGTAGGGAGATTTAGAAGCCTCCCCTCAGAGTCAGAAAGGTCTCCCTCTCCCATCTAAAAAAAGTGATTTTTTTTCAAAAAAAGCACTTTCCTTGGTTTTATCTGCACGGCCATGCCTTCCACCGAGAACTGACGTACTGAGCGATCGGAGTTTCGGATGCGATTTTCGGCAGATTCATTTCAGTTTGCTGGGTTTGAAACTTGCCCAAAACGGTCAATATCATGCTCGCGATGCGCTCCCAGTGACCTTTTCATCTCCAACTTTTTCGACCAAATAAAGCAGTCGGCGTGCGTCCATATCGTTTTCGACATAGACCCCATAGTGGTGCCGGCAAAGCGGCTAGAAACGTGCTTTCGGTCATAGTGATGCCCTGTAGGGCGCCTTCCAAGTGACTGAAAGGCCTTCTGTGGGTAGGTACCCAACGTTGGTGGCCTGCCATTGGCAATAATGAGTGTTCACTTGTTTACCTTCCCGTACGAGTCGCTTTCGACCTTGACAAAATAAGGCATTATGCTGACATTATGACCTCAAAGAAGGCAAAATGACCTCATAATGCCAACGAGGTGGTAAATGGCTAGACTTTCGATCCGCGACTTTCCTGACGATCTGCACCAACAGCTGGTCCATGCGGCTAACAAGCATGAGCGCTCTCTTGAAGGAGAAACTCGTTATGCACTCGCTCGGTATATTGAATCGCTTCATCAGCCTCAACCTGAGCCTGCACCGAGGCGGGAAACCTGGCAACGCCAGACAGGTAAGCGCCTAGAGCAATTGTTTGATCGCCTACGCGAAGATGATGCGTTTGCTTGGGGTGAACGCCACGATGTTCCGCATCTAGCGCAGGCCCTGGGAGAAGTATCGCCAGCGCCACTGATGGACATCATAGATGGTCGCCTAGCCTTATCCTTCGAGATGGCCGAGAAGCTCGCCAAACGTTTTAGCTGCAGCACCTCCTGGCTGCTCAACGGTGCGGGTTCAATGTTCCCTTATCCCGAAATTGGTGGCTCATATAGTGAATTCATCGAGCCTGCAAAGGGGGTCCTTCCCATTACCATCAAGCTTGTACGCATCTGTCAGAAAAAGGCTGCCGACGGTAGCTCAGGGCGACATGATGGAACGCTCTTGATCTTTCGCGTTAAAGACGGGGACGCGCACATAGAGGCCGGTTACAGCTCAACTCGCTTCTATCTCGGTGATGGCATGGGTGCGGGCGGTCAGGGAAACCTCAAGGATTTCGTGGGTTATCTCAATAAAAACGAAGATGTTAACTTCAAGGCGTATAACTTTTTCAAGCCCCTAGAGCGCGAAGAAGCGTGGGGCCATCATCCTCAGTATTTTCTGAAAGGCGCGGAACCTGCGGGTTGGCTTGAGCCTCTGCTTCGGGGCGTCTCACCTGGGAATATCAAGTGGGTAACGGATAGCGTGTGAACTCCCGAAATAAATACGTTTTGGGAAATTGGGACAGCCGCCGCAGCTTTTTGGCAAAAGGCTACCCAGTTTCCCAACTCTTGCTGACAGTACACAAACCTATGCTTAGCCCTGCACTGATTACCCGCCCTTGATTTTTACGCTCTGCACAGCTCACTCTGACCTGTATCTAGTCTTCCTGACGTATATCTGTCTTTCTGAGTTATATAAGTCATCCTACGTATATCTTCAACCTACCTATATGTCACTTACCTAGTATTTAACCAGAGTATA
Source organism: Pseudomonas sp. RGB (assembly GCF_007713445.1). Taxonomy (NCBI): domain Bacteria; kingdom Pseudomonadati; phylum Pseudomonadota; class Gammaproteobacteria; order Pseudomonadales; family Pseudomonadaceae; genus Pseudomonas; species Pseudomonas sp. RGB. The sequence goes on from NZ_VMSH01000025.1 coordinate 5,134, forward strand.
GGACGCCTTTCGCGCACATAGCAGCGATAGCGTCGTCGACTTTGGACCAGTCAAGCGCGACTCCCCTAGCCGTTTCCGGTGTTGCACACCGGTATCTGAGCCGCCAGATACCAACCACTTTCTCTGGATCTGATGGCAGATAAAACCAGCAGCCCTCAGGTTCTGAGCGATCGTTATCCTTGTGCACGTAAAATCCAACGCCAAGGCCAGGTGCGGCCTCTAGCAGGGACGAGTCAGACCCAACGGCGTGGAAGTCATTAACACGGATTGGAGTCCTCTCACCGTCGACGCTTATGGAGGTTACAACCTCATAAAAAAGGCCCGTACCTTTCAGCAGCTTGAAGGCCTTCCAAAAAACGTCACTATTGCCATTCTCGTCCACCTTACCGCCCATGCTGCCAACTATCTTGCTGATAAATTTTGCTTGGGCTGTGTCGTTGATTGGCTCAGCTGTCACTCGGAACCCTTCACCTTCAGGGCTGACCATATGGTTCCAATGTCGCCATATCTGCTGGTGATCAACTCCGCCGAACATTTCTAGATCGTGCACTGCATAACAGTTAATCAGCAGCATAACGGCGCAGACAACCACTTCATCAGTAGCCCCTTCCTTCAATAAGCGACCAATGCCATCCGCATTGCCTATCCCCCCATCTATCAGCGCGTGAGGGATATTCACAGTTCCCTGGTGGTGCATTGCCCATAGAGCCTGATTGCGTGGCAACCCTGCCGCTGGCTTCTTGATCAGCCCCATGCCGGCTAAGGCGTTAACTATGCCTGTGGCCATAGGCGTTCCACAGCCTGTCAGCACCCTGACTTTCTCCGCACCCGCACCAGTCAGCATGTTAGGGCCACGGCCGTCTAAATCCCTCATGGTCGTATGCCTGGCCAACCCTAAGTACGCCAGTAGCAAGCGAGGGTCTTTTTTCGCGTTAGCGATCAGCTCCAGTGCTTCAAGCGATACCGGCGAAAACTGCCCTGGTTTTGTCCCTTTTGTCATTGCCCCCCCCTTGGCATTACGCCTTTGGCTGCTAACGATTTTTTGTACTATGACATGAGTACAAAATAATAATAAAAATTAAGTCCTCATAAATCCCTTTAATTTCGGCGCTCTTAGCGTATTTAAATTCCGTACATTGCAATTATACGGAAACACAGTAACGATAGAAATATCTATTCTAGATATTCTTGTACAACGACCTATAGGAAACTTAAAATAAAGGTATCTATACCGGCCTGTTTCCAATACTGGGGTACAAGAATGGAAAATCGCGAGCAATTGATAAGGGATCAAAAAACATCCAAAAGAGTGATACTTTTTTTTGTTTTATTCTCAACCATCGGTTTAATATTTGGGTGGCCATTCGCAACGCCTTACGTATTCGTCATGCTGAAGTACAAAACGTTTTGGGCAGTGATGACGTTAGGAATTGTCGGGTGCGCATTCGCAGCAGATGGCAATCTCTGGTTGCTCCGAAACCCAGGGAAATCACCACGAGATTATTACCAGCGGAAGCATTGGTGGCTTCATGTCTTTAACTGGGAAATTAAACAGGGATCCCCAGAAATTGAGGCCGCAGACAAGTGAAACTATCCAGACCGCTTTCCTGTATTGCCTTTATTTTTTCCTGTGTTGTTGTGTTGCCTGTGTTTGCGGAAACCACAACAATCGGTGAAATAACTGCCGCATCCAAAAAAACTGGCGATTTGTCCCGCCAAGCTCTTGCAACTATCTATGGCGACGTGGTTAACAACCCTCTTGCCTCCAGCGAGGCTGGCGGTGTAGATACTATTCTAGCCAGCATATTTCAAGTACTTAACGGCGCTCTCCTGGTCGTTGGGTCACTATGGGCCTGCTATATCATCTTTCGGAAGTTAACTCGCACGGCTCACGATGGCGCTGTGTTCGACAAGCAAAATACAACGGTCTGGGGACCTGTACGAATAGTGTGGGGGTTGGTTTCTTTAGTACCTACCGCAAACGGGTGGTCTCTTTCGCAACTGCTTATGCTTTGGTCCGCATCTACTATGGGCATAGGTATTGCCAATTTAAGTACAGATGCCGCCATTAGTGCCTTTGAAGATGGGAAAGGAATGGTGGTGCAACCGGCCATGCCCAGCACCCTCCAGCTTGCCCATAATCTGTTTGAGGCCAATATCTGCATGCACGGCATAAACGCCGGTCTCGCCGAGGCTGCTGCACAAGGCGGACTTGTCACACAAGGCGGCTACGTCCAGCAGGTGCCGACGAGCTCCGGTTTCACCCTAAAAAACAAAAGCTTCATATGTGGTGGAGCCGATATCAATGCGGATCTCGAAGCCCAGTCATCATCGACAAACTGGTTTTCCACCACGATTGATACCTCACAAATCCGTAAGGCGCATCTCGACGCTTTGGTGGCAATGCAAAATACGATCACCAAATCCGCTCTCAACTTCGTTAATGAAGTTGTTCAGAAAAAGAATGGTGCTGGAGATATTTCGGATGTCGAAGGGGTGATCCAGTCCGCCGCTCAGGCTTACGAAATTACCGTTAACCAAAGCGTCGGTACTAAGCAGGGAGATATTGAAGCGCTCGCAAATCAGATGAGCACGAGCATCACAGAGGCAGGGTGGTGGTCACTAGGCGCCTGGTATCAAACATTTGCCCAAGCCAATACGAAACTGACTGATGCCGTTGCCGCCAAAGCTGGCTCATACGGCCCTTCATCGGGTGGAGACCCTGCTGTCGTCAATCTTTATCAAAGCGCGATGGACGCCTACGCGGTGCAAAAGAGTACAAACACCAATGCAAATCCTTTGGGCGCAAACGGTTCTCAGGGAACCGAAACAAGCAAAGTGATGAGCCACCTTTTTGCTCCGATGCAGAAAATAACAACTTCACTGGTAACGGACGTTAACTTCAATGGAGAGCAAGGCGGTCAGCTTAACCCGCTCATCAAGATGAAGAACCTTGGTGACACTCTCATGGGAACAGCCGAAGTTGCCGTAGCCACATACGGCGGTTTAAAAGCTTTGGAAAGAGTTACCGATGGCAACAGCGCTGTAGGGCTAACGACAAAGTTTGTAAATTTCTTCTCAGGAGGATTGGATGCTGGTAAAGGTTTACTTGATGCAATGTCCCCATTTATCATAATGGCGATATTCGCATTATTTCTGCTAGGCGCGACTTTATCAATATACCTACCAATGACACCTTTCATCATTTGGTTCGGTGCAGCAATTAATTGGCTTGTTGTCGTTGGAGAAGCAATCATTGCAGCACCGCTTTGGGCTTTTACCCATCTTGGCGGTGAAGGTGACGGTATGGGCCAGAGAACGGCGCACGGTTATCTATTTCTCTTGAATTGCATGTTTCGACCTACATTGATGGTAGTCGGATTTTTCTTGGGCGGAGCTATTGTGGTTGCGGGCGGCACGCTACTAAACAACCTATTTGGAATAGCCATTGCAAATGTTCAGTACGACTCCATGACAGGAATTTTCAGCGCTCTGTTCTTTGTCGCGGTTTATTGCTCTATGTGTTTGAACTTAATCCATAGCAGTTTCAACCTGATTTTTATCGTACCAGATCAGGTCATAAACTGGGTAGGTGGTCAGGCATCCGCTACTGTAGGTCGGGACGACAATGACCGTACACGGCAGGCCATCTCGGTTTTCGCTGGAAAGCTAGAGCACATGGCACCTAAGTCTGGCATGCCAGGTAGAAAGCCGGGCAATAGCAAACCTAGCGGTGGAGATGGCATTCATGGTTAATGTGCTAATTAATTATATTATTCACGGGAGTTAATTATGCTTTCTTTAATTACGACTATTCATTGGCTAGGGAATATTTTAAGCCTAATCATAATATGGGTAGCAATCGCAATTATTTATAATAGCCACGCCTTATGGCCACTTGGGCTGATCGGCCTAACCTTTGTCTGGATGTTTGGAGGCAGCTGGCTCATCAAAAACTTAAAGAGTCGCTACGCGAAGCGACTGCATAAGCTAGTTATGTCAATCGCTCCGGCGGGCTTTTCAGCCAAGGTGCAGATTTCTGATGAAGCAGGCCGCCGCTACGTGGGAATAGACCCAAAAGCAGGCACGGCAGTCTTGATCGACGAGTACAACGGTATCCGCAAAGCCATGCCACTCTCAGAAATCACAGAGTGGGCCACCGACATAACCTCAGGGAAGCACTTCCAGCACGTCATATTGCGATTTAGAAATTATGACTACCCATCAATAACCATACCCGTGCGAACGCACGATATGGAACGCATCACATCGCAGCTGATAACCGCGCTGGGATAGAAAAACCGGGCTTAAAGCCCGGTTTTTTTATCCCAGTTGAGTGGGGATTTCGTTCAGTACAAGGATTTCGTGTTCAGCCATCCCAGATCGCGCTGTTCCAGAGCAGATTCTGACGTTAGCATCGAGTGCTCCAGCTGCTGCTGTTCGAACAAACGCCCCAAGAGAGCTACTCACCCTCAGCTTCCAGAGATCGAAGCTGTGCTGGGCTCTCAAGAGCCCAGCGGTCCAGAATTCTCCAACCGCAGAGGTGAAAGGCTGGTAATCCGCGTACCGTCCTTATCGTCGCGGGCATTAATACCCCACCAGCGATCGACAGCGGTGGTACGGCATTAGTGAACATGCTTGCCTCCGTGGCGACGCAAATAAGAAATCGTCTGATAGTTTGCGCGGAAAAGTCGTTCATGAAAGCCACCACCCCGCATCAGCTCTTCTCGATGCTCGGCTGCAAATCCTAGCCTAGCTAGCTCAATATCATCACCGAAAGCCACAGCCCGATTAGCGGATCTCATCAATGCGTTAGCTTGCTGTAACCGCAGAATGTCAAACCGGTAATCCGGTGCGCGGATAAAATGAATAGCTCCCATGACTAACCTCCATATTTTACAATTTAACGCAATAACTCAGTTACTTACTGAGCCTTACGATTGCCGCTTTCACCTCAACAAGGATCTCTGCATATTCTTTTGAACGCATGCCACCGCTTTCCTTGAACAGGTGTTTTTGCAAACCAGCCAGCCGCCTCAATTCGTTGAGGATGTGACTATCAATTTTGCTTTGAGTACGCCGACCTAAAGCCGCTGCGAGCATGAATTGCCCAGTGCTTTTTCCGCAGTCATAGGCTTTCTCGCGAACTGCCACTTCTTCATGCTCAAAACACCTAACAAATGGCAACCATTTGGTTCGCCGTTGCTCGTTCATGCTCATAGCCTGGAACTCGGCTGTGTGTCTTTCTTAGAGCGTTCGGCCAGCTCGGCAAGGAGCTCAGGCCGCAATACCAAATCTTCTCTGTATGTGGCGCAGCGGGTGAACTCTTTGCCTCTCCTTTTAGATTTCCAACGCGTCCACAAGCTCCACAGATTCCAGCGCTTATCGTCCTTCATCGTCTGTACCCTCTCTGCTGACTGCTGAGCCGTACAACCAAAATGGTTAAAGTGACGTCCTGGATATTGGAAACGATGCGATAGTCTCCAACTCGGTACTTCCAGAGCTCGCCCAGCTCCGAGCCTTTCAGAGCGCTTCCAATACTGCGTGGTTCGCCTTGATTGGTGATACGTCCAACAAGAAATTTCAGAACGTCCTTTGCTGCATCGTCCCCAAGTTCTTTCAGTTCCTTTTCCGCTGCCGGATCAAATTCAATCCGCCAGGTCATAGGACTTGATCACGTCTTGAAGTGAAATCGTTTCGCTACGGTTCTCACGCACCTCTCCCAATCGCTGCTCAGCTAGGTACAGATCCTCTAGGTCATCAATGTGCTCGAGGATGGCCTCACGGGCATAGAAGGTCTTGGTGCGTCCTGTACGAGCAGCCAATGCTTCTAGGCGCTCCTCTATTTCCGGGGCAAGACGGATAGCTAACATGGGATCCTCCAATGGCTGCTATACAAGTATAGCGTAGCGTTAAGGTGCGGGACCGCCTATCGCAATAGAGCCGTGTAAATAGCCGCCTTCGGGCTACCAAAGCAGGCGCACAAAAATTGGCTTAGGGGTTTCGGGGCTTGCCCTGAACAGGGAGGTAGGCAGCGCAAGGGAGTGAAACGACTGCAGCGGGGCCGGTTGTGAGGACGCCATTTATGGCGGGAGTACAAACCCTACCCTGTCCTGCTCCGAAAAGCGTGTTTAGTGACAATAATCGATGAACCTGGAAAAGACATTCCGAAAACCATTTACGATCAGCTCGGCACCACGAAAAATGACATCCAGATAAACAATCAGGGAGAAAAATCGATTTCAACAACAATGACAAATCTACAGACGTTTGACGCGAGAGAATGCAAGAGCATAACGAAAGATAGAGTAAACGATAGAAGCATTACTGCTAAAATGGTTGAGGAGATCATCATCCGTATGAAAAAAGAAACAAAAAAAATTTAAGACAAAGGTAAAATTGTCGTGATATATATAAAAAATCAAATGATCAGTTAAAAAATCTCGAATTGGCAGAGGACTTAATAGATACCGTCTTCGCACTCGCTTCCGAGAAGCTTTACAAAGAAGCCGGAAATGACGAAAAATCGATCTCTCATTGGCATCGCCTGATGACGACAGCGAATAATGATCGACATACGTTGAGGATTGAAAAAAGCAGTGCTGTGAAAGCGATTGTTAAACACTACAAAGCGTTGTCAATGCAATTGATGCAATCGGAAGATTGATACCGCGAAGGACCTCGCAGTGCACGTGTCTGGTTCATGGGGAATCAAACACCGAGTTGACATCGAGAAGCCCAGAAACAACAGCACGACCTCGCGGTCGTGGTAGTTATGATGTAAGCGTGACGGAATGGCTATCAGGGTTTAGCACCTCCACCGAAGCCTATGCACACCCTATAAGAAGGGCTATCACCAGCATGTACAGGCGGTTGAGGAGTGTCTCCGTTCAGCAGGAGCGAAACACCTATAACAATATAAAGCTTTAATTTTGATTTTTTATTCTTCTTCGACATAATAATTACACCTCGTTAGTTAATGTCATAAGCGCACTCCTCTGTAGTTATTCGGGATGAATTAACGTCGCGTTATTTGCTTACTTAAAAATAATATATTGCGGATTTGCAAAAGTCAACCTACTACATTAACAACCGAAAACTTCATATTTAACTTAATGAAGCATTAAAGCACATTGGCAGCCAATTATTTCTTCGAAACAATAGAATACGCACCAATGTTTTCGGGAGGTTTAATACCGTTCACGTCAAGAACAGTCTGCTGATACAGAACACCCATACCTATCACCACATATAAAACAATCCGACGAACGGCATTACCAAGATTAATTTTGCTTGTGAAGTTTGCTTTGACGGTTATCTCTAGTTTGCACATTTGCGAAATTCCTAGTTGGCTTGATGCGATGGTATATACATGAAATACGTCTCGCAATACCCTCGAAATGCGTGCACCAAGTCATACCTAAAGAGAGCCTATATACTAACTAAGTTTGAGTTATGACGTATTAGCTTGGCTATGAGCGCCTAAGGCCCTTAAATACAAGGTATTGACGGCTTTGCGAGCTTCGAGAATGAGCCTTTTCAATCAAGAGTACCTATAGGCTAAATTTTTTTTCGTCCCCTTGGTCAACAGGCTTTAAAGAAGCCACAGTTATATTCGGCATCGCAATTTCATCAGGTTAAAGACGAATCCGCTCGACCTCATCACGCTGCGTGGTATAGATCGATGCACGGTTCGCCATGGCTATCTCATGAATGGAGGAAGGATTCCGGCCATCGCTGCGCGACGCGATACCGAGTAGTGCAAACACCGCTTCCCGCTCCAGGACACAAGGTCTGCAAGTACGCGCTCCGAGCCATGGCCATGTCATTAAAGGGGGAAAGATTCCGGCTATGGCCTGCACAGCCCAACGCTTGGTACAGCAATTACTAATAGAATCGCAATGTCGTAGAAGTCCTGCTGCACAGCTGTTCAAACAGAAATGTCGGCGATATACGACAATGCTCAAGGGTAAGGGCACCGCGTAATTCTCCCCCTACAAAAACCTAAAAAGTCAAAAACCACTTCAAAAATTGCCAGAAACAGGCTTTTCAGGGGAAAAGTCGAGCTATTCAAGCTCAGTGAGTCGCGAAAAACCCGCAGTACAAATAGAAAATGTCGGTGATATACGACGTTTCTTGCAACACGCAGAGTTTCGGGGAGGCTCTGAGCTTAAATGCGTTGCTATTCTGTTGCTGCCCAAACCCAGCCCTTAATTGACGCATTTGCAGCCTCTGCGTAGGATTGATTACAACCATAACCTCCACGCCTCGGATGGGCTCCGGCCCGTACTGCGCACCAGGGGGTTTCTTTTTGCCTGTAGAACAGTCAGCTGGACCCTCATGGTGCACGTCCAGCAGCCACACAATGGGTAGATAAGGGCTTCAACAGCACGCGGGAATAACACCGTAATAGCCTGTGTCCCTTACCAAGGAAACCCGCGCCCAGGCAAAAAACCAGTAGCCTGCGTAACATTTACGATGTGTGCAGAAACTCACCTACGTTGGCGCGTGCAATTCCAGCATGCCGGTGTAAACCGGCGCGCTCGCGTCGGTGCGCATACCCCTCAAACAACGTCTTGACCACAGCGAACCACTCGCTCGCAGATGTCGGCCATGTCGAGACCAAACCGCTTGGCTGTCACTAGAGTTAGCCGACGTAACAGAACGTTGAATGACTTGATCCTGGCCAATTCAAACAACGAACAAACGTGTGAACAACCCATCCAGTAACAACCAACGTGAACTCGGACGCTCTGTATCGAAATCTGGGCGAGTCAGCACATCAATACCCCATACATTTCAACGAAAGGCACGTTCGAAGCCAATCAAACAGACGATTCTGACTACAGACCAGTGCTGGACCTCGCAACACAGCAGCAATAGCAGTGCGCATGAACTAACACCATAAGTACAGCACTCCCCGGCACTATGAAGAATCCTCACCTTGAAAGCTGGAAACGATAGGATCAAGAGCGCCCCCAACGGGGGCTGTTACCTGATGTACACCATATGCAACATCCGTAAGCGTGCGAGCCAGGCCTGCGCCATGCGCGGATGTCGAGCCTTGATCGCCGGCAGTGCTTGTGGAAAACGTCTTAGACGCGGAAGTGGCCCCCAGGACCGAAATGGTCTGCGGCCGGGTGACTTCATTCAATACATGGCCATAGTTGGCCACCGTTTGCCGAGAAACGCCTGCGAGGATGGCTATAGCCATCTGGGTGAGCTTTTCCCCGCGTTCCTGGAGTCCTCGACACGCTGCGCGGATTTTCGACTCGGTCGACCTGTGTCGCAGCTCGTGAGTGCGCTTGGCGGCCAGGCTCTGCCGCTCTGCCAGTGGTAACGACTTGTCCAAGGCCATTGCACCTCGACAGCACCTGGTGCTGCCTTGGTAGCGCGTCCACGTCCACCTAGCTACTGACCTGACTGTTGCCCTCACTGAAGACAGCATCAGATCCTCAGAAAAGCCGTTCCGAGCAAATTTGTTGTGATTATGTGCAAACGCTTCAAGTCGCCGCGAGAACGAGGCCAGGGTTCCGCGTTCGCGCTCTTGGTTGACGATGCTGTAAGCGAAATAACGTAGCTGCTCAAATAGAACGCAGTGCCTGGAATGGGGCAGATCTTCCAACTGGGGCCCCGTTTTCCAGGGCGACACCTGCAGCTCTACATAATCGGCGAGTTCACCCAGCTCATAGACATGGTTATGCAGCTCAGAGGTCGACCACCACGGATGCCCTGGCGTCTTAGCGACTGGCCCGCTGTTGTAATCAGGGTCAGCCTTTAGGCGCAGCGCAAATGCCGCGTAAATCGCCCTCATGTACTGGATCGGCTTGTCGCGGGCATTTTCCGTCGTACAGACCGGAGGAATGGCATAGAACAGATGCGAGTGGCCGTTGTTCCTGTTCCGCACGATTAGATTTGGCGGTGGAAGGCCCTCGTCATCCCAGGCAAGAGAGTTAGTGTGATCGAGATCGAAGATCAGCCAGGACACCATCCCACGGCGATTGATCTGCATATAGGGATAACGGATCGCGTAATCGCGTGGACGTACCAGCGTGGCAGTCTTGTTATCGCTGCAGCGCGCGAGATAGGGCGCTTCAAAAACAACACGGTTGAGTGCCGTTCCATCTTCAAAGAATCGCTCTGACGGCGCATATGCCCCCGCGATAGGCCTATTTTGCAGGCTGCCATCGTGTGAGACGTGCATATCTTGTTTTTTAGAGGTGGAATCCATTTTCCCCGCCATTCGGCGGCAAACCTCCCACGGATAGCATTTTGCAACTTGCAAGAAGCCGCAGTGCTAGCCATAATCAGCTCACCTTGTCGATGAACAGGTTTACCCCGTCGAAAGAGAAAACCTGTTCTAGTTTGTCCAGAAAGCCCGGTTACCAGCCGGGCTTTCTGGTTTCTGCTATTCCAATTACGCCACTTGCATAGCCTCCACGTGCGTTATCACTTCCGCAAATCCCACCCTTGCAGCGTCGGCATGTACTGATTCGAGACTTTTATAAATCTTACGTCGATCTGATCGGGCAATAGTCATGTAATCCAGCGTTCCGTCCGTATGAACAACAATAAGCTCCCACCCGCTTTGCATAGCAGCAGGGGCTACAATGGCGGTCTTGAGGCCACCCTTATTGAACAATTTGCGCATCGCTGAAAGATCCACGGCCATTAAGCCCCTCGAATCGTTGTGGTAATAGCGAATTAAGACTAAGCCTAGACGCATGAAAAAGCAAATTCATGCAGGTTATGATTGCGAAAAGTAGCCTTAAATGGCGACCTTGACACAGATTTTCCAGATTTTATGCAGCGACGAGTGCTAGCTGAATTGCTTACAGCTATTCCTGATGACGTCTCAATCATGGGGTTCAGGATTTAATCTCGGCACCAACGCATAGCCTGCAGAATCGCGCGCACCTGGTGCGGGTTGTACGATCGTTTAGCCCACCACACCTGTTAGCTCGACCACCACTGCCTAACCACTCGCGGTCCGTCTCAACCCGTGTCCGGACCCAGATGATTTCATGGGCATGCACGTACGCGCAGTGCGCTGATGTATCTGTCGTCCCGACCGAGCGCTAAAGCGTCTCCATCATTTAGCTATGCCGTGCCCACTGCGCCTAAAATTTGCGCCGAGCGCCCTCCCCACATTTTCGTGTCGTCAGTAGTCAAAACTCAAAGCAGTGAGAATAATCGGACAAGCCAAAAGAATTCCTAATTGATATCTTTATAGAATTCATAAAAGCTACCATAAAGAATTCCAAATGGAATTCTAAAAAGAATTCTTTTAAGATATCTCCTATGAATTCAATTTGAATTCTTGTAGGAATTCAAAAATCTTACTAAGGTTGGCCAACCAATCTAGAGGTTCTCTCTGTATGCCAGTTATTGTTTTCGTCTCACCCAAAGGAGGAGCAGGTAAAACTACGTCCTGCCTAGCATTATCGGAACAAATCGCACGCCGCGTACCGGTTACCGTTATCGATGCCGACCCCAATCACCCCATTAAGTCATGGGCTGAGGGCGGAAATTCGCCAGCCAATATGACGATAATCTCAGACGTGACTGATAAAACGATCGGCGAAACGATCGCAGATGCCGCGACGAAAACACCATTCGTGATTGTTGACCTGGAAGGTACTGCGGCAACCATCGTCGCGTATGCAATTGCAGAGTCGGACTTTGTGGTGGTACCGACGCAGGGCTCGCAGCTGGACGCTGAGCAAGCGAGTAGGGCGTTTGGGCTAATTCGGGCGCACGAACGAGGCATCCAAAAGCACAAGCCTGATTACAAACTGCCTTACGCCGTTTTGTTCACACGCACGTCAGCAGCGATTCAAAGCCGGGATACTCGGCATATCCGCAAGAGCTTTGAAGCAGGGGGCATACCGTTCTTTGAGACTGAATTGAACGAACGAGCAGCGTTCAAGGCGATGTTTTCATACCGATTGCCGCTTGAAATGCTGCCAACTGACGAAGTTTCCAATGTTGGAAAGGCCATAGAGAACGCCGAAGCATTCGCACGGGAACTCATAGCCAGAATCACCTCAGAGGCTCACCAGGAGAAGATTTCATCATGAGTCGCGTAGACCCCTTGGATAGCTTGAAGAATTTCGAGCCTAAAACAGCCACCGAGCAGAAAACAAAGCAAAGCAATGCAGAAGTGGAACAAATGGCGAACCAACACGGCTTTGTCAGCCGACAGCCCGCTCCTTTACTCCCCCCAGTCGAACGGGCAAAACGCCGTTACAAAACTGGGCGCAATGTCCAGATCAACATCAAAGGTGAACAGGAAACCAAGGACGAGCTGTACCGCATTGCTGACGATATCGATCAGCCGTTAGGTGAAACACTCAAACGAGCGCTGGCAGCCTTACGCCGCGAATTGGAAGTAGGATAGGGATGTGTTTTACAGATATAGCCGCTGAGGGCTAGGTTCGCGTTTTTGCTGACCCACTGCTTCTATCCATAATGGGGAACCTACCCAACAACCGGCTAAGTGTCAGATGCTGAGAAGCTGTTTGATGTCATCATCGTTCAACATGAAAACCGGTGACGAGCCTTCAACTCCAGGGCTTCCCATAATGGCGAGGTCAACGTACATATCCCTTGTAAGGGCAAAGCCTTGTTGAGAGGTTGGGGGGGTGAAGTCGCCTTTGAGCTGCAAACCTGCACGCTCATAGAACGGAATCAAATCGTGATTGCATAGCAGGCAAGTGCCTTGCGAATAGTCCAATACACCATTCAGCAACTGAGTGCCAATGCCATGCCCCCTGTAGGGCTCGAACACAAAGATTTTGTGGCAGTAACGTGAGATGGAGGGATCTGGATGTACAAAGAATATGGCATAACCGTATAACCGGCCGTTTTCATGACTCACTGCAACCTTGAGGTGACCTGCGCGGTAGCACTCTTCAAGTATGCCGACCACGTGTCGAATGGCTCTCATTGTTTCGGTTTTTGAGAAGTCCATGAAATGCATGGCGAGCGCTGGTTGGGCCAATAAATCAGCCAAAATACCCTTGGCATCATTCTCAAAGATCGTCGGCAGAAAAGTATCAACGATGTCCTGTGGAGCTTCTTGCAGCTTAGTCATACCGATTTCCTTGTCAGTTTCACGGGTGCGAAATTCGCATTCAGGTGCTGTCAAAGCCCAAACGCGACGGGCCATAGATTTTCCGTGGGCCTACTGGCCCCAAGAATGTATCTCGATCAGATACAGACTTTTTGGGCGTCCACCTCGATCAATGCTGATGCAGTACACGCGGGCTGCCCGTCTGCCAAAAAAGCTGAGCTCGGATACACTCGAAACACTGATTGCCTTGAGCACTGCTCGCGAATTCATCACCAGCGGCAGTGCCCAGGACAAATGGATTTTACAGGTGCGCTGGGCACCCGGATGTTGCCTTTGGGCAGACAGCGGCTCTAGGAGCGGAAATGGGTTCACTAGACAACCTAAGTGCCTTTGCCGGGCTTTGACCATAAAGCTCAGAGGGCCTCGATCTGCACCATCAGCATTTTGCCCGGCAGCTCCCTGGCCGGGGGCTGTGAAGCCGTCCCGGTCACGGGTGCCAGCATCACAATGTAACCCGCCAGTATCGCCACGGTCAGGTCGATAGCCGCCTGTATCAGTTGTTTTTTATTCATTGATTGCCCTACCTCCTGTTCGAGGGCAACCGTATTTATAACGTCACGACACTGGCCTCTACACAAGGGGTTTGCATGATTTTCACGCGGAACGTAGACACCCTGAGGGCATACACACACGGTGTACCTGTAAAGGGACGACTTTGCACAAAACCCAGGAAATGCAGGGGTGCAGACATGAGGAAACCCCGCTAACTAGCGAGGTTCTTCCACTTTAAGTGGTTGACATAGTGACTATGAATCGTCAAAAATACTTACAGAGCGCGAAATCAGTGGCCTTGCAGGGCAATGACTGACGTAGGTACCCCGGCGATTCTGCAAAATCGGTGGTGGTGAGACCTCTTCTCCCCTTTCCTGAGGAGACTGATATCAGGATTCGAATCCCCATGAAAAAGGGCAGCCTTATAGCTGCCCTTTTTCTTTGTCCTCAATTTCATAACGACGGTAGAGCAACTCACCTTGGCGATGACGGTTCATCGTTTTCGCGGGGCCGTGCATGAAATTCCAGAGGATGTGATCGCCCTGGATGTCGACGATCACCAGCATGTCGTTCTTCGCCTCATACGCGTTGATAAACGCCAGGCGATGGCCACCGTTGGTGTAGGCCACTTTCCACACTTCCAGCGGCCCTGTCAGGGTATCTACGGCATGGCGCACGTACCGCTCACGCGAATCCGGGCGTTTTTCGACGATATGCGGGAGGCTGGAGCGCGGCACCAGAACAGCCCCGATAGGCGTTGTGACGGTCACCGCCGCTAACACCGGATCGACCAGGCCGAAATGTTCAAGCAGGATCGCCAAAGCCCCTTCCGCATCTTCAGCTCGCTGCAATTCATCGACTGCCGGCGAGCGCAGCTCGCGGGCCAAATAACGCAGATCCGGCAAATCCAGGTCGAACCACATGGTCTGTCCTGATGCTTCCCTGACCTGGACGACTTCTGTGGTCATAGATCGACTTTCAATAAGTGACAAAGGCCAAGAATATCATCGTTTTGATGGCCTTATTTGATGAGTGCTCAATTGATGTCGTTCGACTGGGCAGTGAACGTGGCGGGGTAAACCGGTGTCGTTTACACACCGGTATGTTGACTAAACTCGATTCTCAGCGGCGTGGTAGACCTCTTTATCGCGCCTAGCACCTACAGCGACAATGAGAACCTCTACAGCCCCCTGATCTACCCTGTAGACGATTCGGGTATCTCCTACCCTTATCCGCCTGTAGCCCGCGAGCGCTCCCCGCAAAGGGATGCCTAGCTTGTCAGGTTCACCATTCTCGATTTTATCTTTGATGGCTCTCAGTATTTTTGAGGCCGCGGAATAGCCTAAATCATCAAGGTCATCTACGACCTCGGGGTGAAATTCAACCGTCCACGCCATGCTCACTCCTCAGCGGCATATCTCTCCATCATGGCGTTAAGGGAGATAGCTTTGCTCTTATCAAAATTACTCATTCGGTCGCGAGCAATCGCGTCAATGCGAAGATCATCGAGCTCATCGAGCATCTCCTGGTACGCATCAACATTTACGATGACTGCAGCTGGCTCGTTGTCTTTAAAAATTACCAATCTGTCTGTGGCACGGCTGGAAACTTCTTTTAGTCGTGCGCTGAAACCTCTCACCATCGCGGTAACTGATACGGCCTGATCTGCCCGATCTAGTAACGCTGCCATGATTGAATCTCCCGTCTATTGTACATCAGTACGCTAAATCTATGCTTTTTAGTACGTATTACTTTACATACGATGATGTGTAGTTTAAGGTAAATCCAGTACATAGCCAGTGTTATTAGCATCCGCACGGATGTGCGGATGCTAATAACACTGGCTATGTACTGACCCCCCAGGCCGGTTTTTCCTGGCCTAAAGCCACCTACCGTTCGTCGCAAAGATTGAGGAGGACGAGATGGGCGATCAGTCAGCCGTCACTAAATTTGGCTCCGCTGAGCCACTCTCTATTTTCGTTACCGCGTAGCTGCCGAACAAAACGCTTGCATGCGGTGAACCTAACCCGCGATTCAAGCTTCCGAATCGTCATCATCGCTGACAATGTTACTGACGGTGGCCTGGCTAACCTGAAACTGAGAAGCAAGCTGCTCCTGTGTGTAGTTCCCGGTCATGTAGTAACCCTGTATCTCCGTGCGTTCTCGGTCGGTCAATCGAGCGTTGCCCGCCCTAGGCGTGACTGCTTGTAATACCGGTGCAGCAGCTTGAAGTCTTTTCCGAAGGTCAGATGCCAACACCATTTTTTGGGCGACCTCCAGCGCGTTAGCAGCACTAAGATCCTCATGCAACAACTGACGCTCGACAGCTAGAAGGGCGTCGTTCATCTCCTGAAAGGATCGATGGGTGGCTGCGACTTGCGACCTGGTCATAGCTTGGCTCTCGGTCTTGATCACATACCCTGAAGGATCGTTGAGTTCTTCTGCCACCTTCTAACTCCTGATAATTTTGATATTAGAAATATTAGATATTATTACCAGTAAACGTCAATGGCTGATTAATTGGTGATAAAATAGGTTATCACCAATTATTGCCGTTTATCCGATCTGCGTACGCCGATAGCTTAGCGCGTTGCTTTGGTGACTGGGATGACCATCAGTGATCGTAGCTGTGCCAACAGAGAGATAGATATGCATGAACTGACGAAAACCGCCCAGAACGATCAGCGCAGGCTGACGTCAGTCGAATTTCAGACACTGGCCCGGGTGCCGGCCGCAGTCGAGTGGTTTGCCAACCTCGACAACCCTCGCACACGACGCGCCTACCAAAATGACTTAGAAGACTTCTGCGGATTTGTCGGTTTGGCTTCGGCCGATGAGTTTCGTGTGGTGACCCGATCGCACGTTCTGGCCTGGCGTGCCCAGCTAGAACATCGCGGCTTAGCGGGAGCGACGATCCGGCGCAAATTGGCCGCGCTGGCCAGCCTTTTTGATCATCTCCTGGAAAGCAATGCAATCGCCGGCGGCAATCCCGTGCACGGAGTAAAACGGCCGAAGATTGAAAGCAATGAAGGCAAGACGCCGGCGTTGGGTGACCACCAGGCGAAGGCGCTGCTCGAGGCGCCGGATGAAACAACACTTAAAGGGCAGCGCGACCGGGCGCTATTGGCTGTTCTTCTCTATCACGGACTGCGCCGTGAAGAAGCGGCGCTGCTGCAGGTTAGCGACATTCAGGAGCGCCGCGGTATTCAGCATCTGAAGGTTCACGGCAAGGGCGGCAAGGTGCGATACCTCCCGTTGCACCCGATCGCAGCCGGGCGTATTCATCAGTACCTGGAAAACTCAGAGCATCATCTGGCCGAACGGAAGGTGCCACTGTTCATGCCGCTGCGAGGTAAATTGACCGGCGCCGGTATCACGGCAAACGGCATCTATGCCGTCGTCACGGCCTACGCGAAAAAGGCCGGGATTGAGGTCGACGGCCTTGGGGTTCATGGACTCCGAGCAACGGCAGCCACCAACGCCTTGGAGCATGAAGCCGATATCGCCAAGGTCCAGGCCTGGCTGGGTCATGCCAACATCAGCACGACCAAGATCTACGATCGGCGGGAGAACCGGCCGGAGGATTCACCCACCTATAAAGTGAAGTATTAATTGAAGTGATCGAGGCCTAAGCGGCAGCTCACCCACGCGCACTGCCGAGGATGTGGTGCAACGCTGCCCATGGATGATGACCTTCCACATCGCTGGCTGGACAGGTGTCGGCATGTAGAAAGGGGCTTTCGCTGTCTTCCAGCGCTTGGCTTTCCATGCAGCCAGTGCATACAGCACGTCCGGCAACGATCGACCATCGACCGTTCCATTCCTCAACACCTCGTTCAGTCTCCACTGTTTCGACTCCTCAGCGTACGTTTGTTAGATGCTGAAGGTAGCGCTGTGCGGGCCGGTTTGATACGCCCAAAACCATACCCTTGTTTGAGTTGTAAGCCATGCGCACCAACCAATAAAGCGACGCCTGTTGGTCGGCTTATTAACGGCAGCTTTCGGCCATAAGCAGACCTTCGCCCGCATATTTACGATGCCCTACCGTTCTAATTGGCGTTGCCTCAGAATATCGGTCCACTAGCGGCTGGATGGAACCACCATGCGCATCGTCACAGACTCCCGGCCAAACGAAATCCTCAGGCTGGCGTTACGGGAATACGTCCAAGGTGTACCGTACCTCGGCCCCATTTTTCGTTGAAATGATCCATCAAAAGATTTATGAGGCGCGGCGGCTGTATGTTGGCGAAAATATCAGGTGTGTATTCTTCTGGTTTGCGCCACTGACAAAGCCAGTGGCGTAAGCCAGCCTATTAATTATTTGACGTTACGGCTTGGCAACGTGCCAGACTTGGTTGACGCCGTCACCGGTTGTATCCCCTGGCTTGGTATCTTTGACCCAGCTGTAAAGTGGCATGCCTTTGTATGCCCATTGTTTTGTGCCATCGTCTCGAGTGACGACAGAGTAATCATGACCCGCTTTCGCGTCTGCGGATACCGGTAAAGGTGGCCAGTTTGAAGCGCATGGCCCATTGCAGACCGACTTGCCCGAGGTGTCCTTACCGAAGGTATAAAGAGTCATTCCTTTCACGTCTACGAGTACTTTTCCCTTGTCCGTTTCAGCAAGCTTGACTGGCGCATCGGCGAGCGCCAAACCCGACATGCAGCTGGCGGCAACAGCGACGGTGAGAATCATCTTTTTGAACATATGTATTTCCTTTGGTCATTTTTAATTTTTAGAAGACCCACCTGCTTTTGAAACGGCAAGCGATCAGACAGTAGACGAGCCACAAACAGGTTAATTCGATTCCGTAGAAAAAACGTCCCGATATCATTTTTTGCTGGAATGCTGGGCTCCCCCCCCCCGGACCCTATGCCTTCCTCAATTGAGCAAAGCGACGCTCACGGTCACGCATCACTGGCTCATCTCAATGAGCGACGGCGATCCATCATCCAGGACTCATCATTTTCACTCATTATTATTCACTTGGTCGTGGAGTATCAGCAGGCCCCCATGAAGGCCTGCGCTGTTCAATCAGTCGGCCTTGAGCGTCGACACCACCTTGTTGCTGTCGAGATCGACTGTGGAGATACTCAAGTCCTCATTGAGGACATACGCCTTCGACTTGTCTTTGGTGAAGACAATGGCCTGGCGGGGTGCCTTCAAACCGGTCACAGTGGTGGTCACTTTCAGCGTTTTGGTGTCGATCACTGAAAGGCTGTTGTCACCGAGGTTACCCGAGTAGACGTGCAGCCCGTCTGGAGTGAGGGCTGCGCCGTAGGGGTCTTTGCCAACCATGACGGTGGTTGTGATGGCGCGTTTTTGAGTGTCGACAACTGCGATGCTGTTACTGCCGCTGTTAGCCGCGTACAGCGTATTGCCGTCCGCCGATATGGAGATGGCGCGCAACTTGTTGAAGCCAGTGATCTCACCTTCAATCGTATTGGTCTTGCTGTCGACCAGGGTAATTTTGTCCCCAAGAAAGTTGGTGACATAGACGGTTTTGCCGTCAGGGCTTACTCGGATGCCCTGGCGCGGTTGGGAGAAGCCAGGTACCACAGCTACTGGCCGCTGGTGATCAAGGTCAATGACCGACAGCGTGCTGGCCGCTTCATTGTTGACGTAGAGCAGGCTTCCGTCCTTGCTGAGTGTGGTACCAAAAGCACCTGCGCCCAACGGAATATCTGCGATCACTTTTAAAGTCTTGGTGTCAATCTTGCGCACGACCCCCAAACTGCTGTCGGAGAGGTAGAACACATCGCCAGTTGGCGAAAACACAATATTTCGCGGCGTGACGTAGCCGGTGAGAACCTGGCGAACCTTACCGGTTTTCAAATCATAAACCACTACATCTGGACGCTGACTGTAAGAGACCACCGCCGTCGTTTCATCAGGGCTGACGGCCAGCGAGTTGTTGTGAATATCGCCGTCAAACGTCCAGCGATCTTGCGCGGCCCACGCGCTCATCGATGCGGCCAACGCAACACCCAACGTCAGGGCTGTGACGGTTTTCTTTATCACATTCATCAGAGTTTCCTCATAGGGTAAGCAAGGCATCCAGTCGCGCCTTGGCATATACAACTCGTTCATCGCTGCAAGGCAATGAGTTGACTTTATGCGTCGTTGATAAATTCCGGAAACAACTTGTTTTGGTAGCTCTTACCTGTTTTATAAATAGGTCTAGCTATTCCTGGCTCACGAATTGACTGCAGTTTTCCCAGAATCGCTCAAGCCCAGGCGAGATGTATTTGTCCCGGTGGCGGATCAGAAAAAAACGTCGGGTCAGTGCAGGCAACGCGTGCGGCAGTTCAACCAGAACTTCAGAGGCCAGTAGATCCCGAACGACCCAGCGGGACAGGCAACTGATGCCGATGCCTTGTGCGAGGGTATGCTTGATGGCCTCCGAACTGCCGATCTGGCGCGTTTCGGCGAGATCGTGCAAATGACGCAGCAGCAATTGTTCGACTTCTTCACGGGTACCAGAACCTGGCTCGCGCAGTAGCCATTCAGCGGTACGAAGATCATCAAGTGTGACCTGCTGCTTTAGTGCCAAGGGGTGCCGTTGGCCTGCGACAATAAGCAACTCATCAATAAGCCAAGGCTCGGCACTGAGTTCGGGCAGGTGGCAAGGCCCCTCGATCAGGCCCATATCAATCTCGAAATCAGCGACTCTTCTTGCGATAGCCATGCTGTTGGCCATGTCGACATCGACCCTCAAATGTGGTGTTGATTGACGTAGCTCACCGAGAATTAATGGCAGAACATAATTGCCTATCGTGGTACTGCATCCTACCCGCAAGCGTGTCTTCAGCCCGGCATGGCCGGGTAAGAAACTGGCCTCTATCTGTTGTGCATTCTCAAGCATCCTTCTGGCTTGAGGCAGTAAGGCATGGCCGTTATCGTTCAGCACTAAACGCTTGCCTACACGGTCGAACAGCCTGGTATCCAAGGCGCTTTCCAACTCGTTCAGTGCGGCGCTGGTTGCAGATTGGGACAGTGATACCGAAATGGCGGCGCTGGTGGTGCTACCGTGCTGCGCGACGGCGCAGAAAATTTGTAGCTGGCGTAGGCTTAGCTTCAAGTAATCTACCTTCTTAATAGGTAATATAAACCTATACTATCCGTTTTTACCGCTATGCCCATCAAGCTATACTTCAACCATGTCATATTGAAGGCACACTGAAGCGGGAGCGCGAAAATGAGTGAGACACGACTCGCAGCTATAATGGGCGGCAGCCATCCACTGGCGGCTTTGTCCAATCCACGAGAAGCGATCCGGCAGTTCACACCCAACT
This sequence comes from Pseudomonas sp. RGB, assembly GCF_007713445.1. Taxonomy (NCBI): domain Bacteria; kingdom Pseudomonadati; phylum Pseudomonadota; class Gammaproteobacteria; order Pseudomonadales; family Pseudomonadaceae; genus Pseudomonas; species Pseudomonas sp. RGB. The sequence goes on from NZ_VMSH01000025.1 coordinate 26,057, forward strand.
GGTTCGCCGCCACGATGGGCACCGGGATTCTGGCGCTGGCTCTGGGCCAACTGCCCTTTGTTGCGCAGTGGCCCAAAGCGTTAGGGGAAGCCTTGTGGTTTTTTAATATCGTGCTGTTTTGCCTGTTTACGCTGATGTACGCGAGCCGTTGGGTATTGTTCTTCGACGAGGCCAAACAGATCTTCGGCCACTCCACTGTATCGATGTTTTTTGGAACTATCCCCATGGGATTGGCGACCATCATCAACGGTTTTCTCCTTTATGGTTTGCCACGCTGGGGGGGTGGGGTAGTCGCTTTAGCGGAAGTGTTGTGGTGGATCGATGTCACCATGGCATTGGCCTGCGGGGTGCTGATCCCGTATATGATGTTTACTCGCCAGCAGCACAGCATTGATCAGATGACAGCGGTATGGCTGCTGCCAGTAGTTGCGGCTGAGGTGGCTGCCGCCAGTGGCGGTCTATTGGCTCCGCACCTCGCTGATGCGAGCGCACAGTTCACCATGCTCATCACCAGCTACGTGCTGTGGGCCTACTCGGTGCCCGTCGCCTTGAGCATACTGGTGATCCTGTTACTGCGCATGGCGCTGCACAAACTACCTCATGAAAGCATGGCAGCATCGAGCTGGCTGTCTTTAGGGCCGATCGGTACCGGGGCTTTGGGGATGTTGCTGCTGGGCAACGATGCTCCAGCAATCTTTGCTGCTCATGGAATGGCAAGCATCGGCGGCGTAGCCGAGGGCATTGGCTTGATCGGTGGTGTGCTGTTCTGGGGGCTGGGATTGTGGTGGATGGTATTGGCGCTGCTAATTACCGGGCGCTACTTCAGGGAGGGCATTCCCTTCAACCTCGGCTGGTGGGGCTTCACCTTTCCGCTGGGAGTGTACGCCGTAACAACCCTCAAATTGGGCTCTATGCTGCACCTCACGTTCTTTAGCTTCTTTGGCGTGGTGCTGGTGTTGATGCTGACTGTCATGTGGATGATCGTCGCGGCTAAAACCCTGGCTGGTGCCTATCGCGGCAACTTGTTCGTCTCGCCGTGTATCCACTCGCTGAACAAGGCGAGCAAAACCTGAGCCTTTGGCTACTTGATCGACTGTTTGGCGTGACGCAGTGTGGACAAAATGCGCTGCCTAACATTCGGGTGAGTGCAAACAGAAAGGGGACTTGGGTGTGGCATTTCCAGCAATGAAAAATTAGGGAAGGCGAGCCGAACACGCGGTATGGCTTTCTGGGCAACACGTCCGGCAAACACGATAGTGACGAGATCAGGGAAAAGCGTCAGTAGCGTGATCAGCATCTCGATACCTTCCTCAATTTGCGCTCTGCGGAGCGGACCCTTGGGCTTATCGAGATCTGGTAACCAAGGGTACAAATTCCAAAGGACGGTTTTGTGACGTGCCAGTCCAACCTGCTCAATGAAACCTTTCAGGTTGCGTTGTGCAGGCCCCGGATTGTCTCTTGAGACATACCGTGGAAGACTGACCGTTCGAGCGGGCGATTCCAACAAGATCAATACCCTTGCGAAGACGCCGCCATCCAGTGGATCGAAATACGGTAAAGTTCTTCCGCCCGTGGACTGGGCCATTACCCAGCGCGTCAATTCAGCAGTTTTCGGCAGCAGCAAAAAGTCTTCTCTTACCTTCAGAGAAATTTCCTGCTCTGCGCTCTTCTGATTGAGTAACACTACTTGCAAGCCTCCTTCTTCAGGTTATAGGCCGCTACCGATTTACGAATATCTTCCCGCGCTTCGTCTGCGCTCCCCCAGCGGCCCATTTTCACCCACTTACCCGGCTCTAACGCTTTGTAGTTTTCGAAGAAGTGCTGAATCTGTGCGAGGAGTAACGCAGGGAGGTCAGAGCATTCCTTTACATTGCTGTACATAGAGCTGAGTTTTTCATGAGGCACTGCGATTACCTTGGCATCCGCACCAGCTTCGTCCGTCATGTACATCACACCTACTGGGCGACTGCGGATGACAACGCCAGGTGATACCGGGTAAGGGCAAATCACGAGGACGTCCAAAGGATCGCCGTCATCGCTCAAGGTATTTGGAATGAACCCGTAGTTAGCCGGGTAGAACATCGGCGTGCTGAGGAAGCGATCAACGAAGATCTGTCCACTTGGCTTGTCCACCTCGTACTTGATCGGCGAGTGGTTTGCAGGAATCTCGATAACGGTGAAGAAGTCATCGGGGATCGCGTTACCAGCTGGAATATCCGTATAGCTCATGCTCATATCTCCAAGCGTCTAGGAAAGGCCAATGCCACTGACGTTTTTGCCAACAGCTATACGTGGTTCGTTTTTTTACGGTAACCAGTCCAACAGGTTTACCGGCGATAGGCCGTCAGCGCACGAATGCATCATGTCCTGCATAAAACGCACGGCTGCCAAGATGCTCTTCTATTCGCAGAAACTGATTGTATTTCTCGACCCGCTCCCCCCGGCATGGAGCTCCTGTCTTGAGATGGCCAGTCCCCATCGCGACAGTCAGATCAGCGATGGAGCTGTCCACCGTCTCCCCGCTACGATGAGAAACCATCGCCCCCCAATTTGCACCGTAGGCCATTTCGATGGCGGCTTTGGTCTCAGTCAGCGTTCCGATTTGATTAGGTTTGATCAATACGGCATTGGCGACGTTTTCTGTGATGCCTCGCTGAATCCGTTCGACATTGGTGACAAATAGGTCATCTCCAACCAACTCGATCCGGTCACCCAGAGCAGCATTCAATAGCTTCCAGCCTGACCAATCGTCTTCCGCGAGGCCGTCTTCCAGTACCGCAATCGGATACTTGTCGACCCAGGAGGAATAGAGACTAATCAGCTCTTGAGCATCGACCTTACGACCCTCAGAGCGCAGATGGTAAAGCCTGTTTTCATAGAAGCCGCTGGATGCTGGATCGATAGCGATCTCGATCTGAGATCCAGGCGCGTAACCAGCCCTTTCGATTGCCTTGATGATCAGCTCAATGGCGTCTGAGTTTTTCTTGAGTGCCGGCGCAAAGCCGCCCTCATCTCCGACCGCAGTTGAATAGCCGACGTCCTTAAGCACCGCTTTCAGCTCGTGGTACACCTCGGCGCCCCATCGCAAGGCTTCCTTGAAACTGCCAGCCCCTGTAGGTGCAATCATGAATTCCTGAAAGTCAGGGCCTTGCCAGTTGGCGTGGACACCTCCATTGAGAATATTGAACATCGGGACGGGCATTCTTGCTACTTGTTCGCCGCCCAGATATTGGAACAAGGGCAAGTTCAGCGCAGAAGCCGCCGCTCTGGCAATGGCGAGGCTCACGCCCAATATCGCGTTTCCTCCAAGCCTGGATTTATCAGAGGTTCCATCCAGCTTAATCATCAAATGATCAATTTTTTCCTGGTCAATCGCATTCACGCCCCTCAGAGACTCAAGTATTTCGGTATTCACATTGCTAACGGCCTTTAACACTCCCTTGCCGGAGTACCGCTGTGTATCTTTGTCACGCAACTCAACTGCTTCGTGAGCGCCTGTAGACGCACCGGATGGAACCGATGCCCGGCCCTGGGCTCCGCCCTCCAAGGTGACGTCGACTTCAACGGTAGGGTTACCGCGTGAATCGAGAATTTCACGTGCATGAATAGTCTGGATTTGCGTGTTCATTGATCTTCTCCAAGGAGCGATTCGGGAACTTCATTAATCATGTGAATACGTTGAGAGGCCTCTATGTCGGACGTCAGTTCTCCATGAGCATCCTGAACAGCTGCACGGCCGACACCGCAATTGCGGGAACCAAGAAGCCTCCAATAATTAGTTCAGGAATCTCTCCCATCAAGGGCACGAACTGCCCTCCCTTTGCCATCTGGAAGAGCTCCAGCATTTGGTTTGACGTAACCATCACGGAGCAGCAGTACGCAGTCTGGGCTTGTAGCCTGGCCCGCCTTTGGTTGAGCAGATGAAAGGTCAGCAGCGACACGCCAATGCTTACGATGAAAAGCGCGGCGAACTCATACACGGATCCTGTAAAAGACCTGCCCATCACAAGCCCGAATACGATGCTTAGCATCACTGCGCACATGTGGTCTCCCAATTTTCTAAAGTGATTTCAATGAGCCGGCGTCTCTGAGCCCCATTCGCAGTCTCATAAATATCGCGCTCATGACGCTCAATTTTGCTGTGCTCTCAGCTCGTAGCCCGGCAGGCAGGCCTGGGTCACGTCGGCCTTGCAGGACTTCTCACTGGGCATACGCATCTTGACCAAGGCGCCTTCGAGCGACGTGACGATGTACCAGTCTTCGCTCGATACCCTTTGGCTGCCTGCGATGCCGGCCAGAAAAAGTGACCAGAAAACCAGTCCTACGAGAAGCGGCTTGTTGTCACGAGCCCAGTTAGCAGGGGCTGGCTGTGGACGTAGGTTATAAACTCGGTACATGGCGTTTATCCTTTTTACTGGTTGTCCAACAAGGTGCGCTTTTTAGTCTTTCGCCTGGCCCACTCGACCGTATTCGATGGGCAATTTGATATAGCTCAGTGAAAACGACTCCTTGGCCAATGCCTCCAGCAACCTGTCGCACCCAATTTCATCAGTGGACATAGTCACCGTGACGGGATGATCGGCACCGCTGAGGAAATGCGCCGTATGCAAATGCCCCAAATGATCTAGCCCCTCCGTACCGCTCACCAACGTCGCACCCAGCGCGCCCTCTCGCTTGGCGAACTCGACCAACCACTCTCCCAGTGGAAGGTGCTGGTAGTTGGTACCCTGTTCAGTGAAAAACGTCAGTTGAAAGCCGTTCATAGCTACATCCTCTAATGTCGCGAGTGACCGACGCTTCGGTCGGCCTTACCTCTTCATTTCCGAGCTGTTTTCAAACTGAATTACGACGCGTCAGTGAGCGGTAACTCACATAAGAGAAGAACTGCTCGCACTTTGCGTAACTCGTCAGCGTGGTCGCGCAGGAATGCGCGCAGCTTGTCCTCTGTATCTAGCAATTCCAGACACTGGGGATGACGCATATCGCCAAGCTCCGGGTGATGATGGGAGATGCGATAGCCTGGCAAATAACCTGCAGAAATCGTCTTGAGCATGACCTGCTCAATTTTTGCTTTTTGAGCAACTTTAAGGAGGTGCTGGGCTAGTGCAAGTGCGCTTAGGTGGTGCCAGAAGCTGGTCACGCGAGCCCGGCTAGCGCCAGGAAAATAGAGTTGCAAAGCTGTCAGGCGATCTTGGTGATGTTCAATCATTTCTCTTCCCCCGCAAGAGTCACTTTCCGCTCGCTGGCGGATTCACTTTGAGCATGAAATTGCTTGATATCAGAGAGCCGGATTTCCTCCGGAAGAGGACGGTGATGCTTGCTGTGGCCGACGCGCTGGGCGTGATAGATCCCGGTGTGTCCGGATACGAGGTAACTTGCGATACAGGCAATGGCTGCAAGCGGAGCAATTTCGGGCCCGAAGAGCTCCATGGCCATAACGATGGTTGCCAGTGGCGTATTAGCTGCACCGGCAAAGACGGCGACAAAGCCGATACCAGCCAGCATGCCGAAGGGAAGGTGCAAGACGGGAGCCAGCGCATTCCCCAAGGTGGCACCGATGTAAAACAGCGGTGTCACTTCACCGCCTTTGAATCCAGTGCCCAAGGAGACAACGGTGAACACCATCTTTCCAAGCCAATCCCAAGGGGCCATTGGCATCTGAAAGGATTGGACGATGCTCGGAATGCCTAGCCCGATGTACTTATCAACGTCGATGTAATGGTTACTACCGAGCGCCCACACTGAGACTGCGATCAGCAGGCCGCCGGCGAAGGGTCTTAATGGTGAATAGGTGATAAGCCGCTTAACGAAGGCTCCGAGCTTGTGGGTTGCAGTCGCGAATAGCAGGCCGGTAAGGCCAAAGATAATCCCAGCTGCCACCACAGCCATGACGCTCCACAGCTGCACCGGAACCACTTCGCCAATGACGTAATGCGTGTGAACCACGCCCCAGGCTTGCCCCACCTGGTCAGCAACGATTGCCGCAACCACGCAAGGGAAAAGCGCGTCGTAACGCATACGTCCAATGGCCAATACTTCAAGTCCGAATAAAGCCCCGGCAAGAGGGGTGCCGAAGACGGACGCAAAGCCAGCACTGATACCGGCCATGAGAATCACCCGACGGTCTTCGCGGCGCAGACGGAAGACATGCGTCAGTTGATCGGCAAGGGCACCGCCCATTTGCACCGCCGTCCCCTCACGTCCCACAGATGCACCAAAAAGGTGGGAAACCACGGTTCCAATCAGCACCATCGGCACCATGCGCAAAGGCACGATCTTCTTAGGATCATGGATCTCATCGATGATCAGGTTGTTTCCGGCATCAACGGGTTTGCCTATCAAGTGATATGCAAGTCCCACAGCAAAGCCAGCCACTGGCAGGAGCCAGATCACCAAAGGATGGGTTTCTCGCCACTGGGTGGCATGATCCAAGGAAAGGAGGAATAACGCAGAAGCAGAGCCTGCCAAAAGAGCTACAAGACCTGCAAGCGCAAGCCATTTCGCTATATAGGGCAGTAAGTCGAGTTGTTCAGGTCGTCGAAATTTAGACATTTGGCCAGCCACAAAAAAGTAAGTGGGCCTGACCAAAAAGGGAATCTGAGCGCGAACGCCTACAGACCTGATTGATCAGGTTTCTGTAGGCATCATCAGCTGCTACGGGCGCAGCGGTTGGTTAATGGAGGAATGCCATCTCCAATGCGCCGAGCTTAGCTAGGTCTGTCCAAAATGTAAAATCGTGTTTCGGAGTACGAGGCAAGCGAAGGCGTCTTCGAGTCACCGCTTATGAAAGAGGGCCAAACTAGGTGACCTCTGTTCCGACGAAGCCCAGCTCGACTGGGGTTTTTATGTAAAACAACGAGATATCTTCAAGCTCCAATCGCTTGAATAACTGTTCAGATTCGTCCTCGGTAATGGCCATACGAATTTCGGTAGGCTGATCCGCTAGTTCAAAAAAATGCGAGGAATGCAGCCGGCCGGTATGCCCAAAGCCTTCGATACCTGTGGACAGGGTCGCACCCCGCAGTCCCATTTCTTTCGCCAAATCAACGACCCAGTCGCCGAGCATCTTTCCCTGATAGCGACGATTCTGTTGAGTAAAGAAAGTCACCAGAAAACCTTTCATATTCCTCTCCTCAGCGCGTGCTGATTATTTGATAGGACAGAAGCCCGGCAGCCGTCATTACCAGCGAGCCCACGACGTGTATTGCTGACCGGGTGGAGCGACTGGCTCATACCTATGGCAAGACGTGGCACACCTGGCACACCGATCAAGACAAAACACTTCCCCTAGGTGTTCCACAACTGATGATGGGGATCACAGCTGACGGCCAGGCTGATCCCGCAATGCAGCAACAACGCAACCAACGCTTGGGAATCGTCAAGTCGGCAATCAAAGCTCAACGAGCCGATATTCAGATCCCCAAAGCAGATCCAGGTGCGGATGGATGGCAGCATGGGAAGACAATTCAGATCAATGATCCTACGGGACATCTTCACGGGCCCGCAACGTCACCCACCCCACAAAACACAAACAGCCGATCAACCCAATAGCCAATAGACTGTGCAATCCCTGCAGGCTCAGGCTCAGGGAGGACGGTATATCGCCAGACAGTCTAGGTCCGATATCCAAGGACATCGGACGAGTCCGCTGACGTACGTGAATACCTTAAACCTTGAAACGATTGACCAGCTGATTCAGATTAACCGCAAGCTTCGACATCTCGTTGCAAGCGCTTGCAGTCTGGCTTGCACCTGCAGAACTTTGGGAGGCCAGCTCGCGAATGCTAACCAGATTGCGATCGACTTCCCGGGCGACGTGCGCCTGTTCTTCCGAAGCGGTGGCGATGAGAATGTTACGCTCGTTGATGCCCGTAATAGCTGTCGCGATCTGGTCAAGCGAACTGCTGGCATCGCCTGCGACGCTTAGGGATTCTGCAGCCAGTTCTCTGCTGGTGGCCATCGCCTTCACGGCCTGGTCAGAATCGTTCTGAATGGCCTGAATCATCTGCTCAATTTCTTGCGTAGACACTTGCGTGCGGTGAGCGAGGGCTCGAACTTCGTCGGCAACGACTGCGAAGCCTCGGCCTTGTTCACCCGCCCTAGCGGCCTCGATCGCGGCATTGAGCGCAAGCAGATTGGTCTGCTCAGCAATGGCTCTGATCACCTCAACCACTTTGGAAATGTTCTGTGCACGATTGGACAAGCCAGTGATCTGCTCGCTGGTGTCGCGCACGTTGCTCGACAGCTTTTCGATGGACTTAAGCGTCTGCGATACACGCTCCAAACCAACCTCCGTATAGCCCTGACCTTTCCTGGACTCTTCGGAAGCTGATTCGGCATTGCGTGCTACCTCGTCCACTGCAGCGCTCATCTCGGTGACAGCAGTTGCAGCCTGATTTACTTCATCATTCTGCGACACCAGGCCAAGGCTGGATTGCTCAGTCACCGCGGTCATTTCTTCCGAGGCGGCAGCCAGTTGGGATGAGGAGTCAGCGATCTGCATGATCGTGCTTCGAAGGTTCTGCTGCATCGTGGCCAACGCGCTCAAAAGCCTGCCTGCCTCGTCGGTACCGCTTACCTCAACCTCCTTCGTCAGGTCGCTTGAGGCAATGCGTTCGGCGACGCTAAGGGCGCTCCCGATGGGCGACGTAATCGTTTTGGTTAGAAGAGTTGCCAAACAAAGAGTCAGGAGCGCGACGAAGATAATCAGGCCGATGACGATGTAAAGACCTGAATCATAAACTTGCGTCGCTTGAACACCGGCAAGCGCAGCGCCTTTGTTATTGAATTGTGTTAATTCCTCGACCTGAGTTTCCATTTGGTTCGTGAGGGGACGTATACCGGTAGCGACGAGTTTGACAATCGAAGCGGTGTCGCCTGCCTTCAACAAAGGTTCCAGCAGATCCAGTTGGCTTGCGTAATCGTCGTAGGACTTTTTCACGGCCAAGAACAACTGTCGCTCCTGGTCACTCGCAATGAGGGTCTCATAGTTATAGACCGCATCCTTCATGGCTTTCCGGTAGGCAGGAAATTTGACGATGGTCTGCTGAACGGTTTGAGGATCGGCAACGGCCCGCTGGGTCTCCAACCGGACGCGAAGGACGGTGGAGTTCATCATCGCGGTTTGCCGAATACTGGGTAGCCAATTCAGTTCGACATCCTTTTCCGTATCGCGAAGCTTGCCCATCTGCAGTATGGCGATGACGCCCAAGACCACGACCAGCAAAATGATGGCCGAAAAAAACAAGGTGGCGCGTGGAGCGAGGTTTATATTTCTGAGCCGCATAGGACTTCCCACTGCAAGATGGCCAGAGGCCTGGTCTTGAAGCTATCGGCTAGAAATCGTGAAGGATTATGGCTGTTCGTCAGCTCGTTGACACCACGTCCCCCGGCGGCGCATGCGTACCATTGTCGGTTATGGCCGTTACTTACCAATGTAAGAAATACGTTATCACCACTTTTTGAAAGGATCTCATCATGGCGCCACGCATCAACACTGGGCACGACAAAGGTTACAAATGTGTAAACGCAGGTTGTGGCCAGCACAATCTGATTCTGAACCTGGCCGCTGTGAACGACGATGACTGGACCTGCATAACCTGCGGAGGTCCTCTGAATGTCATGATTACCAATGCAGGTAACACGATTTTCGTGAGGCGTATCCGCGCTCGAGACGTGACGGCAGGAGACTATATGTATTTGCCCCACAAATTCAGTATTGCTCATCTAGTGAAGGGTTCTGGAATGGGCCTAGGAAAAACCTTAGGCCATAAGTGGAAATTGGCTATGGAAGGAGGGGGAGGAGTGGTTTATCGAATGCCTGACGAATTCGTAGATCTCGCATAGCCATGAGTGACCCTATCAACCTCCCGGCCAGCACAGCGAGCCATCTGCAGATCGCTGGCGAACGCCGTCTAACCGCTGCCGAGTTTCAGATCCTGGCTGAGGTGCCGGCAGCGGCGGAATGGTTCGCCAATATCGACAACCCACGCACGCGCCGCGCCTATCAAAACGACCTGGCCGACTTCTGCGGTTTTGTCGGGCTCACCGGCGCCGAGGAGTTTCGCGCAGTGACCCGTGGCCACGTCCTGGCCTGGCGCGCCCAGCTCGAAAACCGGGCCCTGGCTGGGGCGACCATCCGACGCAAACTAGCGGCGCTGGCTAGCTTGTTTGATCACCTCCTGGAGAACAACGCCGTCGCCGGCGGCAATCCTGTGCACGGCGTCAAAAGGCCCCGGGTTGAATCCAACGAAGGCAAGACGCCGGCACTCGGTGACGACCAGGCTAAGTTACTACTGACGGCACCGGACGCTGAAACGCTCAAAGGCCTGCGCGACCGAGCGATCTTGGCGGTGTTGCTATACCAAGGCCTGCGTCGACAGGAAGCGGCACAGTTGATGACCGGCGATCTGCAAGATCGTCGCGGCATCAAGCACTTAATGGTAAGAGGGAAGGGAGGCAAGACCCGCTATTTGCCGCTACACCCAGTCGCGGCGGATCGGATCTACGAGTACCTGGAGCGAGACACTCAACGCGAACCCGGCAATGGCCCGCTGTTCCGCTCGATCCGAGGTCGAACTACCGGTGCCGGCGTCAGCGCAAACGGTATTTATACCGTCGTTGCACAATGGGCAAAGGCAGCAGGCATTCACGTAGACGGATTAGGCGTGCATGGTCTGCGGGCAACCGCCGCAACCAATGCCCTAGAGCATGACGCGGACATTGCCAAGGTACAGGTATGGTTGGGGCATGCCAACATCAGTACTACGCGCCTGTATGACCGACGAGGCCAACGAACCGAGGATTCGCCGACGTTCCGAGTCAAATACTGATGTACACGGCTCCCCCAAGCAGACCAAAAAATCGTTTAAAAGCCCGCTTTACGAGCTTTTAAACGAAGAAGGCGGCCTCAGGGCTTCTTTTGCACCTGGAGCTTCTGGAGCTCTTGCAACAACTGACCGCTGATTTTCTGTGAAGCATCCAACTGATTTTGATACTGCTCAAAAAGAGGTGCCATCTGATTGTAGGCATCAATAGCGCCTGCATTACGCACCGCTTGCGCACCACCCTGCCGAGCCAGAAGCATGTTTCGAGCGGCACCACCTGCAGGCCGCTTCCCAGTTTTGGGGTTGAACGTTGGTTGGGTCCAACCAGCATCATAGTCGTCACGGTTTTTCATACCCATTCCCAGTCAATTGTCGGTGCCAGCTTGTTGAGTGGATAAGAAAGCCCTGGTTCGCAGGGCTTTCAGAGGAATATCACACTTTTTGAGTAATACGATACAGGGCCGAGTTCTGAGCGGTTTTCTCCATGAACTCTACGATAAGCTGGCCACGCAGGGCTTCGTCATCGTATTCCGAAACGGCTTGGCGAAAGCGTTTGCCGATCAATTTACGGGTGGTAGGGTGCAGGTTGGCCCATTCGCTAGCTGGTTTTTTCCCAAGCGTCCTGTAGACCGCAGCCAGTAGGAATGGCTTGTCCTGCGCAGTCTTCAGAGACTGATTGATCAGTTTGTCGACCAGTGCGTCGACGTCACCGGCATCAAGAGCCACCATCTGCGTTTTTTCGAGACCTTTCTTCAGAATATAGGCATGAGCCTGTTCAAAGGTCAGTAGCTCCTCATCTGCAAAATCCATGATTTCACGGGTGAGGCCTTCTTCTATATCGAGTAAAATGTTCATGTCCAGACATCCTTTAGGTTTTTGAGAATACGGATTCGCGCCCGTTCTCGAAGCTTACCGAAAGGCTTGTCTGGGCACAAATTCTATTTTTCGCCAACAAAACATCAACAACCAGTTCTTGATCGCGTTATTCAAAGTTGTTATGGATTGTTCTGGGGTTCTTAGCGTGCCGGGCGCATATGCCTTTCCCACTAGGGTTCTAGTCGTACTCGCTCGACCTCATCCAGGCTGATCTCGTCGCAGCGCCTGTCGTACAACTGCGTGGTACGGGTCGAGGCATGGTTGGCCATCGCCGCCGCGTTTTCCAGGGTGCCGCCATTCTTGAGATACGCGGTGACTGGAAGGCCTTGACCGTCTCCAGCCCGAGCACAAACCCTTCGGCGCGCTGGGCGGCCATGTTCACGCCCTTGGCGCTGTCGGCCGCTTCGATGGGAGCTAACAGGCGGTCGATCACCGTGCGCACATCCGCCGGCAATACCAATTTGCTCAGGCTCATCAATCCACATTGCGCCATTCGCCTGGCGCATCCGGGTCGATGCCCACCCGCCGATTAAATTCGGCCTGATCAATCTCGCCGTTCAGCAGCTGGACCATCAAGGTCTGATGCTCATCCCGGGAAAGCTGCGGCAACGCCTGATACGGCTCAAACGCCGCGAGCGTCTGCAGCTCGCGCTCGGCCGCTGCCGAATCAAAGTCGGCCAGCTCCGCGTGCAAGTCGCGCTGCAGCGCGTCCACGTCGACACCTTCCAGCACGTCCAGGGCGGCCGCCTGTTCGGCTTCCTTGAGCATGACTTGCTGGAAGGCATCGAGGTCCGTGTCATAGCGCAGCAGCTGATCCAGCAGGGCGGCCGAGTCTTCAGCGCTCAGCTGCTGCAACTGGGCCTCCAGATCGGCATCCAACGGCGGCAGGTCGTCCAGCGGATCCGGGGTGTGATCAGTCATCGGGGCGGGTCCTTTTCGAGTGAGGTCGGTCAGTGCGTAAAATCATTTAGGCCTAAAATGGTGCCCCACTTTGGCCGAAAGTGGGAAACGTTGAGGCAAAAAAGGCCCCCGACCTTGCCTGAAAGGTGGGGGGCATTGAACATAAGCGGCGTTATTGGTCGTCGGGTTACTCCCCCTTTTCGCCCCTTTCCTCGGCTTCTTTTTCGGCGGATGTGCGGTCGTGAACACCGTCCGCCATTGGTAAACGCAAACCGCACCGGATCCGGTGCGGTTTCCTAATGCGCCCGTCCTGGGCAAGTGGTC
>NZ_VMSH01000026.1:0-38734 GCF_007713445.1 Pseudomonas sp. RGB
CCTTTTGGTTACTTTTGGGCTCTTTTCAAAAGTGACCCGCTGTAAGAGCGGAACCAATACCCGCCATCACCCAAATAACGGATATACACCCAGCGACCCCGCGCCAACCACGGTCCAAACAGCATGGGTAAATACACCGCACACCCAGGGCCTACTTGGGATACAACGGCGGCAAGCTGGTGGTATCCGTCGCCGGGTCTTGCTCTCGCTCGGCGACCGGGATGGCCTTGACCGCACGCCAAAGGTCTTCACCCAACCAGAAATGACCACTTTCGCTGTAGAGCGCACCATTCAACCCGTCCAGCGCATCCGACAACGGCACAAACCGCGCCGCCATGTCGGCCAAGGTCTCCGGCTGTTGCCGTGCCCAGGCATCCAGCGCCTGACGCGTGGCCTGCGGGTCGTTGGCCTGGGTAGCGCGCTTGAGGTCGTCGAGCAGTGAACGCGGGCTCGGACCAGTCTGAGCGGCCCGTTGCACGGCCGGTTGCCGACGCGCACGCCACCACAGGCCGAAGCCCAGCAGCGTGGTGCAGGCAAAGATCAACGTGCTGAGCTGCCACAGCCACAGGCGGTCATCGTCTGGTGCGGTGATCACGGTCGGCGTGGCGGGCGTGTCGACCACCAGGCTCGGGTTGGTCGCCACCTGCAGCGTGCGGGCAGGCAGGCTGGTGCGTTCGAGGTGGTCTTCGTGGGTGTTCCACCACACCACCTCGACGGCAGGCAGTTCGATGGCGCCGGCGCGGGTCGGCACCAGGGCTTCGCGGTCTTCGCGGCTGGCGGTCAGGCCGTGGTCGTTGTTCTGATTGCCCAGCACCGGCTGGTCGGGGTAGCGGCGCAGGCCATTGATGTCGGTGCTGGGCAGGGCCGGCAGTTGCGCGCTGGACAACCCTTCGGCCTTGACCGTGAGGCTGCGGGTCAGCGAGTCGCCGACTTGCACGTGCTCAGGCTCTGGGTTCCAGGCTTGCGTCAGGCTGAGGCTGCGGGCCGGTATCCACGGCGCGTCGGCCGGGTACAGCGTCGGCTTGGGTTTGACCGTCAGCGCAATTTCGGCTGAGCTGACGTGAATCAGCTTGCCCGGCTTGGTGCCCTGCAGCGTGTTTTCCTGCGGCGGGCGCGATTCCACCAGCGTGGCGCTGAAGGTCTGCCCTGGAATCACCAAGGCGCCGCTGTGTTGCGGGTAGATCGCATAGCGGGTTTCGATCACGCCATGGCGAATGCTGTTGATGACTTTTTCATAGGTGCGCGACTCGCCCAATTGCTCGATGCGCGCATCGGGAATCTGCAACGGCGTGAGGCTGCTGTCGTCATACAGCGACACCGAGTGGTACACGCGCACGGTCAGCAGCGCCTGGGCCTGGACGTACACGCTGCTCTGGTCGAGGTTGGCCTCGATGAACACCGGAGCCAGTTCGGCGCTGGTGTTCTGGCTCGCGGTTTCGACCACCTGCAGGCTGATCGGCTGGGTCTTGAGTTCGCCCACTTGCAGCGGCGGAATTACCACGGTGCCGTTTTCCTTGGGCAGCAGGGTGATGATCCAGCGCGTGGTGGCGTGATTGTCGCCGCCCAGGGTGGTCAGTTGGTTGATCTGGCGGGTGCCGCTGACTTCAAACTGCGCATCCAGCGGCGCCAGGTCCGGCTTGCCGAATTGGGTAACGTCGCTGGACTCGACCGTCAGCTCCACCGTTTCCCCGGAATTGAGGCGGCTGCGGTCGACGCTGGCGACCAGGTTTGCCGCCTGGGCGTGGCCTGCCGTTAACGCGAGCAGGAGCAGAAGGGTGGTGCGGCGGCTCATCGAGTCTTGTCCTGATGTTGTTGCTGTTCGTACCAGAATTTGCGCCGCAGCAGTTCGCCGGGGTTGTCCGGGATCTCCCGCAGCCATTGCTCCAGGGCTTGGCGATGCTCACCGTCGATGTTGGCATCGGCGGGGCGCAGCGGCGGGGTGGTGGTGTGTTCATCACCCAGTTCGCTGCCCGGTACGTCGTTGCCGCCAGCTTTGGGCGTGCCGCCGGTCTGGGTATCGCCGGTGCCGGCCTCGCCCTGACCTTGGGGCGATTGTTCGCCACCCGTGGCACTTTGCCCGCTAGTGCCCGGTTGCGCAGTTTGGCCGGGTTGGGTGGTTTCGTCATCTTCCTTTTTTGCCGGCTTGGCGGGCTCGGGCTGGGCCTTTTCCTGAATCAGGGTTTCGACCAGCGCTTTGTTTTTCAACGCCGGTTGCAGGTCGGGTTGGGCTTCCAGCGCCTGTTCGTAGGCATCAATCGCGGCTTCCAGTTCGCCGGACTTGGCCAGGGCATTGCCGCGGTTGTAGTGGGAATAGGCGTCATTGCTCAGCGCAAAACGCTTGATCGCCTCGGCGTAATTTCCCGCCTCGTACAAGGCAACGCCCTGCCATTGCGGGTTTTCGAAGTGTTCGGCTGCTTCGGCCGGGCGTTTTTTCTTCAGCAGGTACTGGCCCTGTTGGTCGGGACGCAGCCACAGGTCCTGGAAATCGAAGGCATAGCTGGGCTGCGGCGCACCCATTAACAGCAACGGCAGGCAGAACAGCCAGCCGCGGCGCCCGGCGCAGGCCGCGAGCAGCAACAGTGGCAGCAGCAGCCAATAACCCTGGTCGGCCCAGGCATCGAGGTGCAGCAGTTGGCCGTCGTTGCGCAGGTTCTGCGGGCCATCGAGCAAGTTGAGTTGGCGCAGGTCCTTGTCGTCCAGGCGCGCGGCGCGGTAGCGGCCGCCCATTTCGCTGGCAAACGCCTTGAGGGTCGGGCTGTCGAGGCGCGGCACCAGAATCGCGCCCTGGTCGTCCTTGAGGAACTCGCCGCTTTCCTGGGTCACCGGCGTGCCTTCACGGCTGCCGATGCCGAGGATCGACAAGCTCGGCGCCTGGGCCCCTTGCAGTTGCAGCCGAATGCCTTGGCGCTCCTGCTTGGACAGCGATGAGCCCACCAACAACAGGCGCCCTTGGCCCAGACCGCCTTGCTTGAGCAAGCCCAGGGCCTTCTCCACGGCGAGGTCGGCGCGATGGCCGGGCTCGGGCATGATCGAGGGGCGCAGGGCTTCGAGCAGGTTGCGGCTGGTGGCCAAGTCATCCGACAGCGGCACCAGCGTGTGGGCGCTGCCGGCATACACGACGATGGCAGTCGGTGCATCGGCGCGTGCCTGCAGCAAGTCATACAGCTTGCGTCGAGCTTGTTCGAGGCGATTGGGCGGGCTGTCGGTGGCGAGCATTTCCGGGGTCAATTCCAGCAGCACCACCAGCGGGTCGGCGGGTTTCTGGCTGGACTGTTCAACCCGTTGCCAGCTGGGGCCGAGCAACGCCAACACGGCCAGCAGCCAGGCGATGCCCAGCACCACCCACGGCGATTTGCTCTCGCGGCCATTGCCGCCACTGAGCAGCACCGCATGAAACGCCGGCGGCAAGATGATCTGCCAGCGCCCGGCGCGCTTTTGCCGATGCCACAGCTGCCATAGCAGCCAGCCGAGCAACGGCAACAGCACTACACACCAAGGGCGGAACCAGTGCGGCCAGAGGTCGATCATCGACGCCTCCGCAAACGCAGGCGTTTGAGACGCTGGCGCCATTCTGGGTGCTGTTGCAGGAAATTGCCCTTGGTCGAGAGTTTGTGCAAGGCGCGTTGCAGCGCGTTGTTGGGCCAGCGTTCCTGGATCACCAGCAACAGGCTCAGAACCAACGCAAGGGCCAACGGCGCGCTGTACAGCGCCAGGGCCGGGCGCGCCTGGGTCGGTTGCTGGGCAACCGGCTCAAGCTGGTCGAGGGTTTGCTTGATCTTGAGCAACTCGTCGCCGTCGCGGGCGCGGAAATAGCGGCCACCGGTGGCGTCGGCGATGGCCTTCAACGCGGGTTCGTCGAGGTCCAGGCTCGGGTTGACGCCCAGAATGCCCAGGGAACCGGTTTGCGCCGGATCGGCGCCGATGCCGATCGGGTAAATCTTCACGCCTTCTTCAGCGGCCAGGCGCGCGGCGGTCAGCGGGTCGATCTGCCCGGCGTTATTGGCGCCGTCGGTGACCAGAATCAGCACGCGGCTTTGCGCCGGGCGCTGGCGCAGGCGTTTCAGGGCCAGACCGATCGCGTCGCCGATGGCGGTGTTCTTGCCGGCGATGCCGATGCGCGCTTCGTCGAGCCAGGCGCGCACGGTACGCCGGTCAAAGGTCAGCGGCGCTTGCAGGTAGGCCTGGCTGCCAAACAGAATCAGGCCGACGCGGTCGCCTTCACGGCTTTCAAGGAAGTCGCCGAGCAAGTGTTGCACCAGCCTCAAGCGGCTGACGTCCTCGTCCTGCCAGTGCATGTCGGGGAAGTCCATCGAGCCGGACACGTCCACCGCCACCAGCAGGTCGCGGCCGCTGGCGGCAATCGGCAGCGGCTCGCCGAGCCATTCCGGGCGCGCGGCGGCGGTCAACAGCAGCAACCACATCACCACAAACGGCGCCTGTTGGCGCCAGCCGGGCAGGTTGACGCGTGCGCGGCGGCGGGCCAGGCCTTCGAGGTCGGCGAGGTAGCTGACCTTTAATGCCGGCTCACCGCTGTCGGCCACCGGCAAGACCAGTCGCATCAACCAGGGCAATGGCAACAGGGCGAAGATCCACGGCCAGGCGAACTCAAACATGTTTGCGAATCCAGGTGTCGACGGCTTGGGTCAGGCCGGCGATGGCCTTGTCGTCGAGTTTGCATTCGGGTTTGTAAGCGCCTTCCACCAGCACCATCCAGCGCGTGAGGCCGGCAGCCGGGCAGCGGTTGTCGAGGAACGCCAGCCATTTGCGGCCATTGAGGGTGTGGCTCTGGCTGTAGGGGTAATCGTTGCGGCACAGGCGCTTGAGCAGGCCGTTGAGTTGCTGCAGCCAGGCACCGGCGGGCGCGCCGTCGTAGGGTTTGGGCATCAACGCCAGCTCAGCGAGGGCGGCGATGCGCAGTGGGTCCAGCGGTTGTTCGGCGCGGGCCACCGGGCGGCGCTTGGGCAGCAAACGGCGCAGCGACCACAGCCCCCAGCCGAGCAGTGGAATCACCAGCAGCAACAGCCACCACCCCGGCGCAGGCGGCCAGAAACCGATCGCCGGCGGGGCGATCAAGGGTTGCAGTTGGTCGAGGCTGCTCATTGCTTTTTAACCGGGCGTTGCGGGTTGAGGTATTCGCGCAGTTGCTCGACCATTTCGCTTTGCGTGCTCAACGGCATCAGCAAAATTCGCAGCTTTTGCGCCAGCAGCTCCCAACGCGCGATGCGGGCTTCGGCCTGGGCTTTGTAGGCCTGGCGCAAATCGAAGTTCAGCGTGTCGAGTTCCAGTTGTGCGCCTCGCTCGGCAAAACGTAAGAGCCCGGCGGCGGGCAGGGCGTGGTCCAGCGGGTCTGAAATCGGCAACAGCAGCAGGTCGCAGTGCCGAGACAGCAGGCTGAGTTGTTGCTCTGCGCCTTCGGTCAGCGCGCGCTCGTCGCAGATCACAATCACCAGGCTGCCTGGGCGCAGCACTTCGCGGCCACGGCGCAGCGCCATGCCCAGCGCGTCGGCTTCGGGGCGGCTCTCGGTGTTCAGGCTCTGGTTGACGCGCACCAGGCGGTTGAGCAGTTGCAGCAGGCTTTGTTTGCTGCGCCGGGGTTTGATTTCGTAGTGTTCGTTGTCGCCAAACACCAGCCCGCCGACGCGGTCGTTATGCCCCAGTGCTGCCCAGCCAATCAGGCTGGCGGCTTGCGCGGCGAGCACCGACTTGAACATCTGGCCAGAGCCGAAAAACAGCCGGCAACTTTGCTCAACCATGATGAAAATCGGGCGTTCGCGCTCTTCGTGGAACAGTTTGGTGTGCGGCTCCTGGGTGCGCGCCGTGACGCGCCAGTCGATGGTGCGCACGTCGTCGCCGGCCTGGTACACGCGCACCTGGTCGAAGTCGACGCCACGCCCACGCAGTTTGGAATGGTGCAGGCCGATCAGCGGGCTGCGCTGGCTCGGCGTGGAAAACAGCTGCACTTCGCGCACGCGGTGGCGCATCTCAATCAATTCGCTGAGTGTGACGCGGATGCCATCGCTTGCATTCATGGGGTTCAAGCGACGGCAACGACGTCGAGAATGCGTTGCACCACACGGTCCTGGTCGATGCCGGCCGCTTCCGCTTCGAACGACAGGATGATGCGATGGCGCAGCACGTCGAACAGCACCGCCTGGATGTCTTCCGGGCTCACAAAGTCGCGCCCGGCCAGCCAGGCGTGGGCTCGCGCGCAGCGGTCCAGGGCGATGGAGCCACGCGGGCTGGCGCCGTAGGCGATCCACTCGGCCATCTCCGCGTCGAACTTGGCCGGGGTGCGGGTGGCCATGACCAACTGCACCAGGTATTCCTCCACCGCGTCGGCCATGTACAGGCCGAGGATTTCCTTGCGCGCCGCGAAGATCGCCTGCTGGCTGACGCGGCGCTCGGGTTTGGTTTCACCGTTGAGGGCTTCGCCGCGGGCTTGTTGCAGGATGCGCCGTTCGACGGCAGCGTCCGGGAAGCCGATCTTGACGTGCATCAGGAAACGGTCGAGCTGGGCTTCGGGCAGCGGGTAGGTGCCTTCCTGCTCGATGGGGTTTTGCGTGGCCATTACCAGAAACAGCGGCGACAGGTCGTACGTGCTGCGGCCCACGCTGACCTGGCGCTCGGCCATGGCTTCGAGCAATGCCGACTGCACCTTGGCCGGCGCGCGGTTGATTTCGTCGGCCAGCACCAGGTTGTGGAAAATCGGCCCCTGCTGGAACACGAAACTGCCGGTTTCCGGGCGATAGATCTCGGTGCCCGTGATGTCGGCGGGCAGCAGGTCGGGGGTGAACTGGATACGATGGAACTGCGCTTCGATGCCTTCAGCCAACTCTTTGATGGCCTTGGTCTTGGCCAGGCCCGGTGCGCCTTCGACCAGCATGTGGCCGTCGGCCAGCAGGGCGATCAGCAGGCGATCAATGAGTTTTTCCTGGCCGAGAATCTGCGTAGAAAGAAAAGTTCGCAGCGCGAGCAGCGCTTCACGATGTTCCATCGATGACGGTTCCTGGAGAGATTGACCGGGCGTTGATAAAAAGCGCCGGGCCTGGGGCGCTTACTTTAATGCATCGAGGGGGGTGGCGACTAACGGCGTGACGGGTATTTTTGGCAAATCTTGTAGGAAATTTGTATGGGAACAGGGTCAATGTGGGAGGGGGCTTGCCCCCGATAGCGGTGGATCAGTTTTCACATCTGCGACTGAGCGACTGCTATCGGGGGCGAGCCACCTCCCACATTTGATCGTTGGTGCAGCTTAGATTCGGGTGAACGTACCAGTGCCCTTAAGAATGTTCTGCAAGGTTTCCTCAACCTCAGCCAAATCCGACACAGCGGTGCTGTGGAGAATTTCCAGCTGGTCCTTGCCCCCCAGCGCATCGGCATCGCCGGCGGCCAGTTCAATCAGCAACGTCGTGTCGCTCAAGGTGACTTTCAGGCCATCCAGGGTCGACGGCTCGTAATCCCAGGTCAGTTCGACTTCCTCTTCATCCGGATAACGGGTGAGCATGAACATCTCGCCGTTTTTGCCGTGGCAGCAGAGCATGGCCATGTTGTCTTCTTCGTCGTCGCACGGGGTGGCCATCAGTGCGTCAGTGTTCAGTTGCAGCATGGGAAATCCTGTCTGTGGGAGGGCGCAGCGCGCCAATTGTGCCATTGCGGCGAATTTTGTGCTGCATCGTGTGTCAGACGCAGTGCATGACCTGACTGGCAATACCAGTCACTTTCGGTACTCGCGAGCTTGAAAACAGGCGGTTTTTCCTCGGAAAAATCCGGGTTGCTCAAGTCGCAACCCCAAGCCTGCGTACCGATGACCGAATATGTCGCAGCGTCGCAAGCAGCTGTCTTCCTACACTCGTTAAGCTGCGCAACGGATGTGCCCTGTGCCGGGAGTCTGACTGCCCGTCGTACCGTCGCCCTGCACGGTGTACATCTTATGGAAGTTGTATGTGACCTCATTGTCTTGTCCAGCTTCACCCACCTGTCACTCTGAATTCGTTACTGTAGACCGCGAACAGAGCTGACGGTCTCCCCGCAAGGGGATAACACGCGACGCTTCCATCAATAACAAGCCCAAGCGGAGTACCACAGATGGCGTTCTTCACCGCAGCCAGCAAGGCCGACTTCCAGCATCAACTGCAAGCGGCACTGGCGCAGCACATCAGTGAACAGGCACTGCCACAAGTGGCGCTGTTTGCTGAACAATTTTTCGGCATCATTTCCCTGGACGAACTGACCCAACGTCGCCTTTCCGACCTGGCCGGTTGCACCTTGTCTGCCTGGCGCCTGCTTGAGCGCTTTGATCACACCCAACCGCAGGTGCGGGTCTACAACCCCGATTACGAACGTCATGGCTGGCAATCGACGCACACCGCGGTCGAAGTGCTGCACCATGACTTGCCCTTCCTGGTCGACTCGGTGCGTACCGAGCTGAACCGTCGTGGCTACAGCATCCACACCCTGCAAACCACCGTGCTCAGCGTGCGCCGTGGCAACAAGGGCGAGTTGCTGGAAATCCTGCCTAAAGGCACCCAGGGCGAAGGCATTCAGCAAGAATCGCTGATGTACCTGGAAATCGACCGCTGCGCCAATGCCGCCGAACTGAACGTGCTGAGCAAAGAGCTTGAGCAGGTGCTGGGCGAAGTGCGCGTGGCCGTGGCTGATTTCGAACCGATGAAAGCCAAGGTCCAGGACCTGCTGGCCGGTATCGACGCCAGCCAGTTCAGCATCGACGGCGAAGAAAAAGCCGAGATCAAGAACTTCCTCGAATGGCTGGTGGGCAACCACTTCACCTTCCTGGGCTATGAAGAGTTCGTGGTACGTGACGAGGCGGACGGCGGGCATATCGAATATGACGCCAACTCCTTCCTCGGTCTGACCAAGCTGCTGCGCGCCGGCCTCACCGCCGAAGACCTGCGCATCGAAGACTACGCCGTGGCTTACCTGCGTGAGCCGACCGTGCTGTCGTTCGCCAAGGCCGCGCACCCAAGCCGCGTGCATCGCCCGGCTTACCCTGACTACGTGTCGATCCGCGAGATCGACGCTGACGGCAAGGTCATCAAGGAACACCGCTTCATGGGCCTCTACACCTCCTCGGTGTACGGCGAAAGCGTGCGAGTGATTCCGTACATCCGCCGCAAGGTCGCGGAAATCGAACGCCGTTCAGGTTTCCAACCCAAGGCTCACCTGGGCAAAGAGCTTGCTCAAGTGGTTGAAGTGCTGCCGCGTGACGACCTGTTCCAGACCCCGGTCGACGAGCTGTTCAGCACCGTGATGTCGATCGTGCAGATCCAGGAACGCAACAAGATCCGCGTGTTCCTGCGCAAAGACCCGTACGGTCGTTTCTGCTACTGCCTGGCCTACGTGCCGCGCGACATTTATTCCACCGAAGTGCGCCAGAAGATCCAGCAAGTGCTGATGGATCGCCTGAAAGCCTCGGACTGCGAATTCTGGACCTTCTTCTCTGAATCGGTGCTGGCCCGTGTCCAGCTGATTCTGCGGGTTGACCCCAAGAACCGCCTGGACATCGACCCGCTGCAACTGGAAAAAGAAGTGGTGCAGGCCTGCCGCAGCTGGCAGGACGACTACTCGAGCCTCGTGGTCGAAAGCTTCGGCGAAGCCCAGGGCACCAACGTGCTGGCGGATTTCCCGAAAGGCTTCCCGGCCGGCTACCGCGAGCGTTTTGCCGCGCATTCGGCCGTGGTCGACATGCAACACCTGAACAGCCTGACCGAAGCCAACCCGCTGGTAATGAGCTTCTACCAGCCGCTGGGCCAGGTTTCCGGCCAGCGCGAGCTGCATTGCAAGCTCTACCACGCGGATACGCCGCTGGCACTGTCCGACGTGTTGCCGATCCTGGAAAACCTCGGCCTGCGCGTGCTGGGTGAATTCCCGTACCGCCTGCGCCATGCCAATGGCCGCGAGTTCTGGATTCACGATTTCGCCTTCATCGCCGCCGAAGGCGTGAACCTCGATATCCAGCAGCTCAACGACACCTTGCAGGACGCGTTTGTGCACATCGTGCATGGCGATGCCGAAAACGATGCGTTCAACCGCCTGGTACTCACTGCCGGCCTGCCATGGCGCGACGTCGCGCTGCTGCGTGCCTATGCGCGTTACTTGAAGCAGATCCGCCTGGGCTTTGACCTGGGTTACATCGCCAGCACCCTGAACAACCACACCGACATCGCCCGCGAGTTGACCCGGTTGTTCAAGACGCGCTTCTACCTGGCGCGCAAGCTCACCGCCGATGACCTGGAAGACAAGCAGCAACGCCTGGAACAAGCGATCCTCACCGCCCTGGACGACGTTCAGGTGCTCAACGAAGACCGCATCCTGCGTCGCTACCTGGACCTGATCAAGGCCACCCTGCGGACCAACTTCTACCAGACCGACGCCAACGGCCACAACAAGTCGTACTTCAGCTTCAAGTTCGACCCGCGCGCGATTCCTGAGCTGCCCAAGCCGGTGCCGAAGTTTGAAATCTTCGTCTACTCGCCGCGTGTTGAAGGCGTGCACCTGCGCTTTGGCAACGTGGCGCGTGGCGGCCTGCGCTGGTCCGACCGTGAAGAAGACTTCCGTACCGAAGTGCTCGGCCTGGTAAAAGCCCAGCAAGTGAAAAACTCGGTGATCGTGCCCGTGGGCGCGAAGGGCGGCTTCCTGCCGCGTCGCCTGCCATTGGGCGGCACCCGCGACGAGATCGCGGCCGAGGGCATCGCCTGCTACCGCATCTTCATCTCGGGCCTGTTGGACATCACCGACAACCTCAAAGACGGCGCCCTGGTGCCGCCGGCCAACGTCGTGCGTCATGACGACGATGACCCGTACCTGGTCGTGGCAGCGGACAAAGGCACTGCAACCTTCTCCGACATCGCCAACGGCATCGCCATCGACTACGGCTTCTGGCTGGGCGACGCGTTCGCTTCCGGTGGTTCGGCCGGTTACGACCACAAGAAAATGGGCATCACCGCCAAGGGCGCGTGGGTGGGTGTGCAGCGTCACTTCCGTGAGCGCGGCATCAACGTGCAGGAAGACAGCATCACGGTGGTCGGCGTCGGCGACATGGCCGGTGACGTGTTCGGTAACGGCTTGCTGATGTCCGACACGCTGCAACTGGTCGCGGCCTTCAACCACCTGCACATCTTCATCGATCCAAACCCGAACCCGGCGACCAGCTTCGTCGAACGCAAGCGTTTGTTCGAGCTGCCGCGTTCTGCCTGGACCGACTACGACACCAGCATCATGTCCGAAGGCGGCGGTATCTTCTCGCGCAGCGCGAAAAGCATTGCCATCTCGCCACAGATGAAAGAGCGCTTCGACATCCAGGCCGACAAGCTGACCCCGACCGAGCTGCTGAACGCCTTGCTCAAGGCGCCAGTAGACCTGCTGTGGAACGGCGGCATCGGCACTTACGTCAAGGCCAGCACCGAAAGCCACGCCGACGTGGGCGACAAGGCCAACGACGCGTTGCGTGTCAACGGCAACGAGCTGCGCTGCAAGGTGGTGGGCGAGGGCGGTAACCTGGGCATGACCCAACTGGGCCGTGTGGAATTCGGCCTCAATGGCGGCGGTTCCAACACCGACTTCATCGACAACGCCGGTGGCGTGGACTGCTCCGACCACGAAGTGAACATCAAGATCCTGCTCAACGAAGTGGTGCAGGCCGGTGACATGACCGACAAGCAGCGCAACCAGCTGCTGGCGAGCATGACCGACGAAGTCGGCAACCTGGTGTTGGGCAACAACTACAAGCAGACCCAGGCCCTGTCCCTGGCTGCGCGCCGTGCCTACGAGCGTGCTGCCGAGTACAAGCGTCTGATGAGCGACCTGGAAGGCCGTGGCAAGCTGGACCGCGCCATCGAGTACCTGCCGACCGAGGAGCAGCTCACCGAGCGCGCCTCCAGCGGCAAGGGCCTGACCCGTCCGGAGCTGTCGGTGTTGATCTCCTACAGCAAGATCGACCTCAAGGAAGCCCTGCTCAAGTCGCTGGTACCGGATGACGACTACCTGACCCGTGACATGGAGACCGCGTTCCCACCGAGCCTGGTCGCCAAGTTCGGCGAAGCCATGCGTCGCCACCGCCTCAAGCGCGAGATCGTCAGCACCCAGATCGCCAACGACCTGGTCAACCACATGGGCATCACCTTCGTGCAGCGACTCAAAGAGTCGACCGGCATGAGCCCGGCGAACGTGGCCGGTGCCTACGTGATCGTGCGTGACATTTTCCATCTCCCGCACTGGTTCCGTCAGATCGAAGCCCTGGACCACCAGGTTTCCGCTGACGTGCAACTGGAGCTGATGGACGAGCTGATGCGCCTGGGTCGCCGTGCCACGCGCTGGTTCCTGCGCAGCCGTCGCAACGAGCAGGACGCTGGCCGTGACACCGCGCACTTCGGTCCGCACCTGGCAGCGCTGGGCCTCAAGCTCGACGAACTGCTGGAAGGCCCGACCCGCGAAGGCTGGCAGAACCGCTACCAGGCCTACACCGAAGCGGGTGTGCCAGAGTTGTTGGCGCGCATGGTTGCAGGCACGACTCACCTGTACACCCTGCTGCCAATCATCGAAGCCGCCGACGTGACCGGGCATGACGCCGCCGAAGTGGCCAAGGCCTACTTCGCCGTCGGCAGCGCCCTGGACTTGCCATGGTACTTGCAGCAGATCAGCGATCTGCCGGTGGCCAACAACTGGCAGGCCGCGGCCCGCGAAGCCTTCCGCGATGACGTGGACTGGCAGCAGCGCGCGATCACCATCTCTGTTCTGCAAATGGCCGACGCGCCACACGACATGGAAGCCCGCGTGGCCCTGTGGCTTGAGCAGCATCAGGACATGGCTGATCGCTGGCGCGCCATGATGGTGGAAATTCGTGCTGCGGTCGGCACGGACTACGCCATGTATGCAGTCGCCAACCGTGAACTGCTGGACCTGGCGTTGAGCGGTCAGTCGGTGCTGCAACCGGCTTGATCCTGCGGTAAAACAAAAGCCCCCGTATCGTGAGATGCGGGGGCTTTTTGTTTCGCCACGATTGACCAGACACCCTTGGCCACGTGTGGGAGCTGGCTTGCCTGCGATGGCGGTCTTTGAGTGAAAGCTGTGCGAACCGACCCACCGCGATCGCAGGCAAGCCAGCTCCCACAATTGGATCTTAGTACGATCGATCTACGAAGTAATGCTTAAAGGTGGCCGGTAAGGCTAATTCTGCGCATTGGACCTGGCATGGTTAAATGGGGGCTGTGCTCAACACAATCAGATCAAGCGAGGGTGTATGCGACTTTGTATTTTCTCGGGTTCAAGCGCGGGCCGATTGCCGGTGTATGCGCAAATGGCGGCTCAATTGGGTGAGGCGCTGGCCAAGGCGGGTATCGGCCTGGTTTACGGTGGCGCCTCGGTCGGCTTGATGGGGGCGGTGGCTGACGCCGCGCTGGCCCATGGCGGTGAAGTGATCGGGGTAATGCCAGAATTTCTGGCCGAAAAAGAACTGGCGCACACCGGCCTCAAAGACTTGCGGATCGTCAGCTCCATGCACGAGCGCAAAGCGCTGATGGCCGAGCTTTCCGACGGCTTTATCGCGTTGCCCGGCGGCCTCGGTACGTTTGAAGAGTTGTTTGAGGTGTGGACCTGGGCGCAACTCGGCCAGCACGCAAAACCTTGCGCTCTGCTGAACATCAACGGCTTTTACGACGGCCTGGCCACGTTTCTCGACTCGGTTGTCAGTGAGGCGTTTCTAAAACCCGTGCACCGCAACATGCTGATCGTGGAACCGAACGTCGAGCGTTTGCTGGCTGCCGTGTTGAGTTATCAGGCGCCCAACGTGCCCAAGTGGATCACGCGAGAAGACACCTGATGCCACAGGCAACCGACGCGGTGGCGAGCGTCAGTTGAGCGTGAGCAATTTCGCCTCCAGATGATCCAGATGCTGGGTCATCAGGCCGATCGCGCGGTTCACATCGCGTTGTTCCAGCGCATCCACAATCGCCACATGTTCCTGCCACGCGCAGTACGTGCAGGCGTGTGCCTCGTATTGGGCAATGATCAATGAGGTCAACGGCACCAGGCTGTTGAGGAACTGCGCCAGGGGCGCGTTGTGTGCCATCGCGGCCAATTGCAGGTGGAACTCTCCGGACAGGCGAATCGCCGTGGCGCGCTGGTCGCGGTCAATGCAGTCACGTTCACCGGCGATCAACTCACGTAACTGCCGAATGTGCGCGGGCGTGGCCTGGGCACAGGCCAGCTGCACCACGGTCACTTCCGTCATTCGCCGCGCTTCCAGAATCTGCCGCGTCTGCTGGGCGTCCGGCGCAGCCACTTGGGCGCGCTGGTTGGGACGCAGGATGATCACTTGCTGATGGGACAGCTTGGCCAATACGCGTCGAATCACGCTGCGGCTTACACCAAAGGTTTCGCCCAGGCCTTCTTCGGTGAACCGGCTGGCGGGGGCGATGCGTTGTTCGAGGATGGCATCGAACAAGCGCGGGTAGATGTCGTCCACCGAGGGCTTTTTACCGGCCACAAGGCGCAGGGCCGGGAGAATGGGATCGCGTTGCAGCGCGTGGGCGGTCATGGCCGGTCTCCAAAAATTCAGCTGCCCAGATGGTCGTCCGGGATGTTCAAGCGAATGCCCATGCGCAGGCCTTCCTGGAGGATGTGCCGACGCATCTCGGCACTGGCCAGTGCACTGTTCTTGTTGCGGATGGCGCGCACCACGGCTTCGTTCTCTTGCAGACGCTCGGCAAGATGTTCCGGCGAATTGCGCAAGACTTGCGCGCTCAGCTTGAGGGCGTTGCTGGTTTGCTGCACCACGTTCTGGAAGATCGGGTTGGACGTCAGCGCGAACAGTTCTTCGTGAAAGCCGATGTAGGCGTTCATGCCGGCTTCGGCGTCACCGGCATCCAGGGCTTCGCGCATGTCCATCAAGGTCAGGCGCAGTTGGCCGACCTCCTTGCTACTGATGGATTGGGCGACCAGGCCGACGATGAATGGCTCGAGGGTGTAGCGCAGTTGCAGGATATCTTCGAGGCTGGCGTCGGCCACGGCGTCGCTGGCCTGCGGTTCGCTGACGCTGGTTTCCAATACCACCACGCCCTTGCCGGGCATCGAGCGCACCAGGCCAAGGGTCTCCAGCACGATGACCGCTTCGCGCAGGCTCGGGCGGCTGATGCCCATCTGTTCGGCCAGTTCACGCTGGCCGGGCAGCATTTCTCCACGCCGCCACTGGCCACGCTTGAGTGCGGCGCGCAGTTTTTCTACGACTGAATTGACGACGGTTGAGGTGCTGATCACGTCTACGTCTCCTTGGATGTTTCCAATAGGGTCACGATTCCAAGTGGGAGCTGGCTTGCCTGCGATGACTGACTGTCAGTCAACATCGTTATGGCTGACCCACCGCTATCGCAGGCAAGCCAGCTCCCACAGTTGGATCGCGTTGCTAGAACTCCTGATGCGCCGGCAGCACCGGCTTCTTGGCCTGGAAGGCATAGCCTTGCTGACCGTCGAGCACCTTGTTGGCGCGTTGGATATCGATGTCTTTTTCCCAGCGGGCAATGGCGACCGTGGCGACGCAGTTGCCGATCAGGTTGGTCAATGCACGCCCAATGCCCATGAACCAGTCGACCGCCAACACCAGCACCAGCCCGACCACCGGGATCGCCGGGATAGCGGTGAGGGTCGCCGCCAGAATCACCAGTGCCGAGCCCGGAATCCCATGGGCGCCCTTGGAGGTGATCAGCGACACCAGCAGGATGGTCAGCAAGTCGGTCATCGACAGCGGCGTACCGGTGGCGTTGGCGATAAACACGATGGCCAGGGTCAGGTAGATCGAGAAGCCGTCGAGGTTGAACGAATAGCCCGTCGGAATCACCAGGCCTACGGTTGAGCTGCCAATACCCAGGTGCTCGAGTTTGCGCATGATCTGTGGCAGTACCGCATCGGAGGAGGCGGTGCCCATCACGATCAGCAGTTCTTCGCGCAGGTACTTGAGCAGCGGCAACATGCGCAGGCCGGACACACGCATCACCAGGCCAAGCACCACCGCGACAAAGACAAAGCAGGTCAGGTAGAACAACCCTACCAGGCTGCCCAGGTGTTGCAGCGAATCCAGGCCATACGTGCTGGTGGTGAACGCAATGGCGCCGAACACGCCGATCGGCGCCAGGCGCACGATCATGCCCATGATGCGGAAGATCACGTGGCTCAGCTCGTTGATCAACCGCGAAATGCCCGAGGCGGCTTCGCCCACCAGGTTCAGCGCGCTGCCAAACAGCACCGAGAACAGCAATACTTGCAGCACGTTGTTGTCGGCGAAGGCGCCGATCACCGAGTTGGGGATCAGGTCCATCAGGAACTGGCTGGTGCCGCGGATGTGCTGGCCTTTGTCGGCCAGCTCATTCAGGCCGGCGGAGGACAGCTGCTCAAGGTGAATATTGGCGCCGGTGCCGATGCCGGTACTGAACGCCATGACCAGGCCGATCACCAGTGCGACGGTGGTCAGCACTTCAAAATAGATCACTGACTTGAGGCCGATGCGCCCGACCTTCTTCAAGTCGCCGGCACCGGAAATACCGCTGACCACCACGCAGAATACGATCAGGCCAATCAGCATTTTGATCAGCTTGATAAAGCCGTCACCCAGGGGTTTGAGTTGCGAGGAGAATTCGGGAAGGGCCAGGCCGCAGATAATGCCCAGCATCAGGCCAATCACGACTTGCAGGAAAATCGAACGCGAGCACCATCTGAGCATGTGAGGGATCTCTATTCGTTGCCCTGGTGGTTCCAAGGCTTAATTGTTGTGGTCTTACCGGTAAGTCCAGTGCGCGGCCAGTCTACGCCGGGTTTTTTTGAAATCACAAGTAAATAATCGGCGGTTGACAGTTCCCGGTCTGACCAGTTGGTCGGCAAGCGTGATGCTTGAGCGGTTGGCGGGCTGGAAAAAAATTCGCTTATCATCGCGGCTTGATTCGCGAGGTGATTGATGGACGCACCAGGACTGACCACGGACGCCACAGGGCAGACCCATTGCACCTGGCGCACGGCGGCGCCGGAATACCCGCGCTATCACGACCACGAGTGGGGCGTGCCGGTGGCGGATGATATTCAACTGTACGAGAAGATTTGCCTGGAAGGCTTTCAGGCCGGCATGGCGTGGATCACCATCCTGCGCAAGCGCGAGCAGTTTCGGGCAGCTTTCGAGGGCTTTGATTTTCGCCGCGTGGCGCAGTACGGCGAGGCGGATATCGACCGCCTGATGAATGATCCCGGCATTGTGCGCAATCGGGCCAAGATCGTCTCCACCCTCAACAACGCGCGCAGGGCGTGCGAACTGGTGGATGAAACCGGCTCGTTGGCCCATTGGATATGGGCGTTCGAGCCAGCCGAGGAGGAGCGCCCGGCCGTGGTAGACATGGCTTACTGGACCGGCAACCCAACGTCGCCGGCGTCGGTGCGCTTATCCAAAGCCTTGAAAAAACGCGGCTGGACCTTTGTCGGCCCCACCACCATGTATGCGTTGATGCAGGCGATGGGCATGGTCAATGATCACCTGGAAGGCTGCGCTTGCCGAGCGCAGATCGAAGACCTTCGCCGACAATTCAAACGCCCCTGAATCCTCGAATCCAACACCCTTCAAACTGTGAGAGCTGGCTTGCCTGCGAGGGCGGTGAGTCAGCCAACACATCTGTTTCTGATGTACCGCTATCGCAGGCAAGCCAGCTCCCACAATTCAGTTTTGTGGTGTGGTTGGTTACTGCGGCAGCGGCGTCAACACCTCAGCCTTGTCATCCAGCACCACCACCACCAGCAGCTTGGCCGGCTGGGTCTGGCTGGCGTTGCTTGATTCAAAGTGTCGCGAGCCGGCCGCTTCATAGAACGACTCACCGACCTTGTAGGTAATCGCATTTTCATCGTTGACCCGCGAGGTGATCTCACCCTCCAGCACATACGCCACGGCAGTGCCGGTGTGGCTGTGCGGCACGGTGGCCTGGCCAGGGGCGTAATCGACGGTGAGCATGATGGTTTTCTTGCCGGGCACGTTGATCAAAGCGTGTTCCTGCAGCACCTTGATGGATTCCTGGTTGTAAACCGGCTCGTGGGCGAGGGCGCTGAGCGAGGCGAGCATCAGGGTGGCAGCGAGCAGTCGTTTCATGATGAGGTTTCCGAGAAGTTCGAGACCTCTTCACCCTACGCCGCCGAGTGCACCGGACCAATGACCAATGCGCGGGAAAACCCGCTAGCCAATCTGCTGAAGAATATCGCGCAGCCGGTCCAGCGCCGGGTCGATGTCGAGCAATTCGATGGCGCCGAAGCCGATGATCAACCCTTGGCGCACGGGGGCGTCATGGAAGAACACATCCACCGGGTACACGCCCACTTCCACGCGCCGCGCCAGTTCCATCAGCAACGGGATATCCACCGGCACCTTGCACAGCGCGGCCATGTGAAACCCCGCCACGCTGGGCACCGCTTCAAACCAGGGCGCCAAGTCACCTGCCAGGCGCTGCAGGATGCGTTCGCGGCGCCCGGCGTACACCGTGTGGCAGCGGCGAATATGCTTGAGCAAGTAGCCTTCGCTGATGAACTTGGCCAGTGCCCATTGCGGCAGGGTAGAGCTGTGCTGGTCGGTCAGTTGCTTGGCCTTGAGCACCGCGCCGTAAATGGCCGGCGGCAGCACCGCATAGCCCAGGCGCAACTCCGGCAGCAGGGTTTTCGAGAAGGTCCCGACGTACGTGACCACGCCACGGCTGTCCATGCTTTGCAGGGAATCGGTGGGGCGGCCTTCGTAGCGAAATTCGCTGTCGTAGTCGTCTTCAATGATGATCGCGCCCAGCTCGAACGCGCGCGCCAGCAAGGCTTCGCGGCGCGCCAGGCTCATGGGCATGCCCAAAGGGAACTGGTGGGACGGGGTCACGTAGATCAGCCGTGTGCCGTCCGGAATCAGGTCGACCTGAATGCCTTGCGCGTCGACCGGCACGCCGGCAACGTGCGCGCCCATGGCCATGAACAGCTGGCGCGCCGGGCTGTAGCCGGGGTCTTCCATGGCGACCGTGGTGCCCGGTTCGAGCACCACGCGGGCGATCAGGTCCAGCGCCTGCTGCGCGCCATTGGTGACCACGATGTCGTCGGCGCGGCATTTCACCCCGCGTGAAAACGCGACGTGCCCGGCGATGGCCTCGCGCAGCGCGGGCAAACCTTCCGGTTGACTGTAAAAGCCGCTGTCTCGGGCGATACGCCGAAGCGCTTCCTGGGTACAGCGCCGCCATTCATCCTGGGGGAACTGATTACGGGTGGTGGCGCCTCCGATAAATTCATAGCGCAGGGTGCTGTCGCGCGTGGGATGGCGCATGGGCGAGGGCAGCGCCGCCCATTTGCCCAGGTTGGCGGCACAAGCCAGGTCGGCGGCGGTTTGCACGCGCTCGGTTTGCACCGTGTGGGCGTTGACGAAAGTGCCGCGGCCGGTCTTGCCCACCAGCAGGCCTTCGTATGTCAGGGTGGCGTAGGTGTCCGACACGGTTTTGCGCGACACGCCGATTTGCTTGGCCAACAAGCGGCTGGGCGGCAGTTGCGCGCCGACCGCCAGGCGTCCGGACGCAATGGCTTCACGCAACTGCCGGTACAGCTGTTCGGCCAGGTCTTTGCGGCCGTTGATCACCACGTGCAGTTCCATGTTTCATCCCAAGGCATTCACTCTGGGCCAAGACTACTCGCTCGCGCAGCGCGCTCAAAATGGTCTGCGCATAAACCGCCCGATTGGCTATAGGGCTTATGGAACGGGGGCTCTAGGCTAGCGCACACTGACTTGCCCGCCCGAGAACCGCCCATGGAACGCCGTCTGGATTACTACACCGCCTCACCGCAAGCGCTTAAAGGCATGTTGATGCTGGAGGCGGCGACCTTTGAACTGTCCATCGAAAAACCGCTGCTGGAGTTGATCAAGATCCGCGTCTCGCAGCTCAACCACTGCGGGTTTTGCACCGACATGCATTCGATGGCAGCGCGCCTGCGAGGTGAGAGTGAGCGACGCCTGTTTGCACTGTGCGTATGGCGTGATTCGCCGTTTTTCAGCGCGCGGGAAAAGGCCGCGTTGGCCTGGAGCGAGTCGGTGGCGACGCTGCCGACATCAAGTGTCTCGGATGAACTCTACACGGCAGTGCGCGTCGAGTTCAGCGAGCAGGAATTGGTGGACCTGACCATGGCGGTGTCCAGCATCAGTGGCTGGAACCGCCTGGCGGTGAGCTTTCGCCAGCAACCGCCGAATGCATGATCAGGAGAGGAAACCGCCGTCCACGTTCAGTGACACGCCGGTGGTGTAGCTGGAGGCGTCGCTGGCCAGAAACAGCACCGCGCCGGCCATTTCGCTCGGGTCGGCCACGCGTTTGAGCGGGATCTGCGCCAGCGCCATTTTCAGGATCGAATCGTTCTTCACCAGCGCCGAGGCGAACTTGGTGTCGGTCAGGCCCGGCAGCAGGGCGTTGCAACGAATGCCGAACGCTGCGCATTCCTTGGCGAACACCTTGGTCATGTTGATCACAGCGGCCTTGGTCACCGAGTAGATGCCCTGGAACACGCCAGGGGAAATGCCGTTGATCGACGCCACGTTGATGATGCTGCCGCCACCGTTCTCGCGCATCAGCTTGCCGGCTTCCACCGACATGAAGAAGTAGCCGCGAATGTTTACGTCCACAGTCTTCTGGAAGGCGCCGAGGTCGGTGTCCAGCACGTTGCAGAACTGCGGGTTGGTGGCGGCGTTGTTGACCAGAATATCCAGGCGGCCGAACTGTTCACGAATACCGGCAAACACCTGGGTGATCTGCTCCATTTCACCAATGTGGCAGGCCACGGCCGTGGCTTTGCCGCCGTCGGCGATGATTGCATCCGCCACGTGCTGGCAGCCTTCCAGCTTGCGGCTGGAGACGATCACGTGGGCGCCTTGCTGGGCCAGCAGCTTGGCGATGGCTTCACCGATACCGCGGCTGGCGCCGGACACAAAAGCAATCTTGCCGTCGAGGTCGAACAGGTGGGTCTTGGACATGAAGGGTTCCTTGTTCTTGCAGTCAGAGGGCTGATTTGGCGATGACGTTCAGGCTCATTTGCTCCAGCAGCGTGTTCATGTGGATGAACTGCGCAAAGCGTTTGTCCTGGGTCTGGCCGTGGAAGAAACGGTAGTAGATCTGTTGCACGATGCCGGCCAGGCGGAACAGGCCATAGGTGTAGTAGAAGTCGAAATTGTCGATCTGGAGGCCCGAGCGCTCGGCGTAATAATCGACGAACTGACGGCGGGTCAGCATGCCGGGGGCGTTGCTTGGCTGGCGACGCATCAGTTGCACCGGTGCCGGGTCGGCGGCTTCGATCCAGTAGGCGAGGGTGTTGCCCAAGTCCATCAGCGGGTCGCCCAGGGTGGTGAGTTCCCAGTCCAGCACGCCAATGATCTGCATCGGGTTTTGCGGGTCGAGGATCACGTTGTCGAAGCGGTAGTCGTTGTGCACGATGCTGGAGGTCGGATGGTCGGCCGGCATCTTGTCGTTGAGCCAGGCGCGCACTTTCTCCCAGCTCGGGGCATCTGGGGTCAGGGCTTTCTCGTAGCGATCACTCCAGCCGCGAATCTGACGCTCTACATACCCTTCAGGCTTGCCCAGGTCAGCCAGGCCGCAGGCCGCGTAATCCACCTGGTGCAGTTCGACGAACTTGTCGATAAAGCTTTTGCACAGCGCCTCGGTCTTGGTGGCGTCCAGGCCCAGTTCGGCCGGCAGGTCGGAGCGCAGGATGATGCCGTTGACGCGCTCCATCACATAGAACTCAGCCCCGATCACCGACTCATCGGTGCAATGCACATAGGCCTTGGGGCAGTACGGGAAGCCATCTTTCAACTGGTTGAGAATGCGGTATTCGCGGCCCATGTCATGGGCGGACTTGGCCTTGTGGCCAAAGGGCGGGCGGCGCAGCACGAATTCCCGGTCCGGGTATTCGAGCAAGTAAGTCAGGTTGGACGCGCCACCGGGGAACTGGCTGATCTTGACCGCGCCGTGCAGGCCCGGAATATGCGCCTTGAGGTAGGGATCGATGAGGCTGGCATCAAGTTCTTCGCCTGGGCGAATCTGGGTCGATTGGTCGTTAAGCGCCATGCTTATCCCTTCTGCTTATTCTAAAGGCCTTGGACTATTGGCTAATCTAATGCGCACCGCCGTCCAGCGACAAGGTCGGGGCGGCTTAATAGGTTAGCGTGTTGGACGATGATCAGCGGGCCTGATGCGCTCAAATCACCAGCATCGCCCGGCCACCGGGGTTGCAGGACAGGTTGGCACCGATTTCGACTTTTGCCAGGTCAATGCCAAGGCCGGCGAGCAGGTTGTTGACGATGGGATCGAGAAGCGGGCCGAGTACCCCGCCAATCACGCCCCCAAGCAATGAAAGCAAGCCATTGAGCAGGCCCGTGACCAGGCCCAGCACAGCGCCCAACAGGCTGGCGATTTTTGGCGGGTGGTTGATCAGTTGGATGCCGGTGAGTGTTTCCTTGAGGCTGCTGACGACGTTCGAGGCGGCGAATTGATAATACGTCGGGGGCAGATTGACCGCCGGCGGGTTGGTGTAGGTGTGCGCGCGTTCGGTCCGGGCCACATCGCTGTCGACGCGCACGCCCAGCCCGCCTGCCGCGAAGGCTTGCCGGTCGCCACAGACGCCGGTGCCGCGCTTGCAGGTCTTGGTACCGATATCCACCACCGGGTACTCGTCGACGTGCAGCGTTTGGGTGGATGAAAACAGGTTTTTGGGGTCAACCTGCCCAATCATCGCGTGCAGGGCCGAGGTTTCGCCAAGCACCGACAATGATTTTTTGCCACTGTCGCAACTGTAATCCGTAACCTTGGCGCTGCCACCGGCGGCCTCCAGGGCAATGTCGAGTGTGTCGCCGATCTCAAGGCTGGTGACCAGGCAACAATTGGGGTCAAGCAGCCCCAGCAAGCCGCTCAGTACTTCATTGAGCGCCTGCACCACGCCCCCCAGCGCGTTATTGACCAGCGTGACGATCGGCAGCTTGACCGAAATCAAGGTGCGCACTTGCGCGGTTCGCACATAGATGGGCTGCGTGGCGATGTTCTTCGGGTCGCCGATGCTTGAGAGTTGCCCAGGCTCGATCACTTTGGTCGAGACGGTGACGCCGAGCAGCCCCAGCACATCCACCGGCAGCTCCACGGCAACGGCGCTGGCCTTGTTCGACAACTGCACAAGGCCCTGGATCAGGTTGAACAGCTGCAGTTTCACATCCAGCGCACTTTTTTCCGTGCCGTTCTGGATATTGATCAGGTCGCCCAAGTGCAGGATTTGCGTGCCCGGCGCAATCAGCTTGATGGCTTCGAGGTTGTTGATGACGAGCGTGACCGCATCGCCACCGAGCTTGAGCACGTCGATGGCGGCCTGGACCAGTTGGCCGACGGTGGCGTCGGTCTTGAGCAACTGATCGTAATTGCCGGCGCTGACGTTCAAGCGGATCGCCAGGGCATCCAGGTACTTGAGCAAACTGATATCGGTGTTGATCAAACCGTTCCAGCCCACCGCGTCGAGCTGCAACTTGCCGCCCAGCAAACCGCCGATCAAGGCGTTGAGGGCCAAGGATTTGGTGCTGTCGACGGTCAACAAGGTGCTGCGCACGGTGAGTGACGCCACCGTTGGGGTTGGCGCGGCGGCGACCGCGGTGGCGCTCAAGAGCGTCATCATGTTGAGGGGTTGAGCCGAGAACAGCGTGAGTAAGCCATGGGCGAGGCTGGTGTGCACACGGTGGGTGGCGATGACCCGGATCGCGTCGGTTTTGGCTGGGTCGGCGCTGAAGGTGCGCATGAAGTCGGCACCGGTGGTCAGGGTGCCGCAGGCAACGGCCAGCGTGCGATTGTCGTCGACAGTGAAGTGGTTGCGCGCTGCGCTTTGAGTCGCAAACTGGGCCGCATTGTTAGTGGGCGCCGCACACGTGCCGCTGCGGCTGACCGCTTCGAGCGCCGCTGTGTCGACCACCCGCTGTAACTTGCGCTTCTCCAGGTACAAACGGCCGCTGTCGACCACCAGCAATAGAAACAACAGCGCAATCCCAAGGGTCACCGCGCCGATCAAACCGATGGCGCCGCGCTGGCGGGCCGGGCCGAGTCCATGGCCAAACATTCTGCGTTCCTTCGCCGGTCATGCACCGACGTCCTGAGCATCCCCGCAAAGCAGTGTAGTCAGGTTTTACGTCGGCGCTGGCTATTCGCTACTAGTTGCGCGGCGGCAGCGTCACCGGTGTAAGCACTGGGCGGCCGGCAAAGTATTCCACCAGGTTATCGGCCACACGCTGCACCGTATCGTGGGCGGCTTCGGGAGACAGGCCGGCCACGTGGGAGGTGAGTACGGTATTGCTCAGGCGCTTGAGGGCGTCCGGCACTTTGGGCTCGTCGTCGAACACATCCAGTGCCGCGCCGCCGATACGCCGTTGCTCAAGAGCAGCCACCAGGTCTGCCGTGACTAACACGCTGCCGCGTCCGATGTTCACCAGGTAGCCGTTCGGTCCCAGCGCATCCAGGGCGTGGCGATCAATCAGGTGACGGGTGCTTGCACCGCCGGGGGTGGCCAGGATCAGGAAATCCGAGGTGCGCGCCAGCTCAACGGCGGTGGCGCAATAGGTGTAGTCCACGTCATCGCGGGGCTGGCGGTTGTGATAACTCACCTCCATGCCGAACCCGAGCGCCGCGCGCCTGGCGATCTCCATGCCAACGGCGCCGAGCCCGAGAATCCCCAGCTGCTTGCCGCCCAGGGACGGGCGCATCACCTTCGGCCATTCGCCGCGCCGCACGGCCGCGTCGGTCTGGGGGACGCCGCGCACCAGCGACAGCAGCAACGCCATGGCGTGGTCGGCTACCGACGGCGCATTCACCCCGGCGCCGTTGGTGACGACGATCCCGCGATTGCTCGCCGCCTGCAGGTCCACATGCTCGTAACCGGCACCGATCACGCAGATGATCTCGAGCAAGGGCAATGCGGCGATTTCCTCCGCATACAGCCCCAGCGGGCCACGGGTCAGCACGGCCTTGATCTGCCCGCCATGCGCCTTGATCGCCTGGGCGCGTTCGGCCGGCGTCGGCGCCAGAATCACGTGAAAGTCGTTGCTCTCGATGATTTGCAGGTATTCGTTGATGGTTTCAACCAGGACCAGAACAGTGGTGGACATCGGAAGGCGCTTCCTGAAGGGTTTGAAGAGTGAGTATGCGGGATTTGTAAGACAGAACGTTTTGTTCCGCCAGAAAAATCCCGCATAGACGCCGTTAGAACGCGATGCTGTGCGCTTTCACCCGCTTCACAAACGCCCCGGCCAGGGTTTCGTTGTGATGCTCGATGATCGCCTCGGCAGGCAACGCGTTGGTGTTCATGCAGGTATGGCCGTCCTCGGGCAAAGTCACCGAGAACCCAAGCTCGACTGCGACTCGGCAGGTGGTGTCGATGCAGAACTGGGTTTTCATCCCCACAATCACCAGTTCATCGACCTGCGCCGCCGCCAGTTGCTGGGCCAGATCAGTTCCCAGGAAACAGCTGGGGCGGGTCTTGTTGAAGACATGGTCGCGAGCGGCGTCGACCTGCAGGCCCGGCCACAAGTGCCACAACGGGCTGCCGGCTTCTATCGGGGAGCCTGAGGGACCGGTGTGTTGGGCCACGAAGATCGGCGCGTGGGCGCTGCGCGCGCGTTGAATGAGTTGATTGATGGTGCCCAGCACCCGTTCGCGCTCGAAGGGCTTGTCGGGCCCGTCATACAAGCCGTTTTGCATATCGATGATCAGCAGGGCGTTTGCCATGGTCTTGCTCCTTGCAGTGGCCAGATGGCGGGGCAATAAAAAGGCCCCGTCCATTGCTGGCGGGGCCTTGGGTTGAATCCGGGGTGTTTTAGTTCAAGCACCCACAGCCACCGCACGACCCGCCATAAGCGGTCGTGGTGGTGGTGCGGGTGAGGTGCAGCTCAATAGGCTTCATGGGCCCGATCATGCTGGGACGGGCGCAGGGCTGTCAACGGGCGCGTCCGATTTCGCCTCGGGTAGCAGCATATTTCGTGCAGCCTCCAGGAATTCGTCTGACAGGCTACTGCCGCGTGTCGCACGAGCGAGCGTGACGGCGCCGATCATCATCGCGTAGTTGGCCAGCA
This sequence comes from Pseudomonas sp. RGB, assembly GCF_007713445.1. Lineage (NCBI taxonomy): Bacteria > Pseudomonadati > Pseudomonadota > Gammaproteobacteria > Pseudomonadales > Pseudomonadaceae > Pseudomonas > Pseudomonas sp. RGB. The sequence goes on from NZ_VMSH01000026.1 coordinate 26,129, forward strand.
TGGCCTGACGGTCTTGAGCCTGCAACTGCGCAAAGATTTCCAGCGACCGTTCAACACCGGCGACGAAGGTGCGCTGTAATTCCGTGTTGGCGGGCTCATGGCACATGTCCGGAGTAAAGGCCGATATCGGGCAGCCGTCGCCGGGATTGTCGCGGTGGGTGGCCGAAAAGTAGTGGCGCAAGATGGTTTCGCATGCCGATTGCGGGTCTTCACTGCGCTCGATTTTTTCCTGCCAGCCCTGGTTCGAATGCTCAAAGGCCTGCTGGCAGGCTTCGGTGGCCAAGGCTTCCTTGGACGCAAAGTGCCCGTAGAAACCGCCGTGGGTCAGGCCGGCGGCGGCCATCACGTCCGCCAGGCTGATGCCGTGCAGCCCGCGCTCACGAAACAGGTGCGTGGCAGCCTCCACGATGATTTCACGGTTGCGTTCGGCTTGTTTGCGGGACACGCGAGGCATGGCGGGGCTCTCAGAATAAAGGCGGGCATTGCCTGAAAAGTACAGCAAAGCCCGCGATTCCAAAATAGATTTGTTTGGGCATGTATTACTTCGACGCTGCTGCAGCCCTCTGGAACCGCTGCCTGCAGCGATCTCGACTGATCTGCATTGGGGCACCGTTCCTCAGCTAAGTCTTTGCTTATTCAGGAGAATCCCGGACAATCGCGCGCTTGTTATGGTCGGGGCGCTGCCTGTCAGGTTTTTCTGACTCGTCCCGGCTGTGGAAATGCGGAGATCCGACCGGATGAATGATCAGGCCAATAGCGTCGACGAACGCTATGCAACGACACCTGCAACCCTCACAGGCTGGAGCCGCCAGGACACCACCTGGATGCTCGGGCTGTTCGGCACCGCCATCGGCGCCGGTACTTTGTTTTTGCCCATCAACGCAGGTCTTGGTGGCTTCTGGCCGCTGGTGATCCTGGCACTGCTGGCATTCCCGATGACGTTCTTTGCCCACCGTGGCCTGACCCGTTTCGTCCTGTCCGGCCGTGAAGGTTCTGACATTACCGACGTGGTCGAAGAGCATTTCGGTCTCAAGGCCGGCGCACTGATCACTTTGCTGTACTTCTTCGCCATCTTCCCGATCCTGCTGATCTACAGCGTGGCCCTGACCAACACGGTCAGCAGCTTCATGGAGCACCAGCTGCACATCATGCCGCCGCCGCGCGCGATCCTGGCGTTTGTGCTGATCCTCGGCCTGTTGGCCGTGGTGCGCTGCGGCGAGCAGGTGATCGTCAAGGCCATGAGCCTGATGGTGTATCCGTTTATCGTCGCGTTGCTGTTTCTGGCCGTTTACCTGATCCCGCACTGGACCGGCGGCATTCTCAGCACCGCCCGTGAAGTCCCGGCGCCGTCGGCGTTGCTCAACACGCTGTGGCTGGCGATTCCGGTGATGGTGTTCTCGTTCAACCATTCGCCGATCATCTCGGCCTTTGCAGTGGACCAGAAGCGCCAGTACGGCGCCAACGCGGATGAGCGCAGCTCGCAGATCCTGTGCCGCGCGCACCTGTTGATGGTGGTGATGGTGCTGTTCTTCGTGTTCAGCTGTGTGCTGACCCTGACGCCGGCGCAACTGGCCGAAGCGAAAGCACAGAACCTGTCGATCCTGTCGTACCTGGCCAACCACTTCGACAACCCGACCATCGCCTTCGCCGCGCCGTTGATTGCGTTCGTGGCGATTGCCAAGTCGTTCCTGGGCCACTACATCGGTGCCAGTGAAGGCCTCAAGGGCCTGGTGCTCAAGACCGGTCGCCGCCCGGCGGCCAAGTCCCTGGACCGCATGACCGCCGCCTTCATGCTGGTGGTGTGCTGGCTCGTCGCCACGCTGAACCCGAGTATCCTCGGCATGATCGAGACGCTAGGCGGGCCGATCATTGCGTCGATCCTGTTCCTGATGCCGATGTATGCGATCCGCAAGGTACCGGCCATGGCCAAGTACCGCGGGCAGGCGTCCAACGTGTTTGTTACCGCAGTTGGTCTGGTCGCGATTACCGCGCTGATCTACTCGCTGCTGTCCTGACACCCAGCTGTACACCCCAAGGCCGCTTCGCGCATTGCGTGAATCGGCTTTTTTTGTGCCTGGAAACCCTGTCCTGGCTCAACCGCTGACGGGCAATGGAGGCTAAGCTGACGCAGGTTTTATTTGCCAGGATGGGCTGATTGAAAACTGCAATTGATGTGACGTCGTCCAGTCGTACCCAGGACCTACTCGCCGGGTTATCCATTGCCGGTTTGCTGCTGCCGGAGGCTGTGGCCTATTCCAGCATCGCCGCGCTGCCGCCCCAGGCCGGGGTGATTGCGCTGTTTGCCGGGCTGGTGTGTTACGGCCTGTTCGGCACCAGCCGCTTTGCGATTGTCTCGGCCACCTCGTCTTCGGCAGCAGTACTGGCCGCCGCCACCGCCAGCCTGGCGGGCGGTGACTCGGCGCTGAGGCTGGCGCTGGCGTTCGGGTTGGTGTTGATCACCGGGGTGTTGTTCCTGCTGGCCGGGCTGTTCAAGCTTGGCGGTGTTACTTCCTTTATCGCTAAACCGGTGTTGCGCGGGTTTGCCTTCGGCCTGGCGCTGACCATCATTCTCAAGCAGCTGGCCAACGTGGTCGGTGTGCACTTGACCGACAACAACTTGATCCGCTTCCTGCCGCAACTGATGGAGCAGCTGCCCCGGTGGAACTGGCCGGCTGCGCTGGTCGCGGCGATTGCGTTGGGAGTGCTTTGGTTGTGCGCGCGTATTCCGCGCCTGCCGGGCGGGCTGCTGGTGGTGATCCTGGGCATTGTTGCCGGGCAGTACCTGGATTTACAGGCCCATGGTGTGGCGTTGATTGGTCTGATCGACTTGCGCTTGGAGTTCGGGCATTTGCCGGTGCTGCCATTCGCCGATTGGCTGCGCCTGGGTGAGCTGGCGTTTGCCTTGGTCATGATCCTGTATGCGGAGTCCTACGGCTCTATCAGCTCGTTCGCGCTTAAGCACGGCGACCGCGTGACATCCAACCGCGACTTGCTTGCGCTGGGTGCGGCCAACCTGATCTCCGGGCTGTTTCACGGCATGCCGGCCGGTGCCGGCTATTCCGCAACCTCGGCCAATGAGGCCGCCGGTGCCGGTTCACGCCTGGCCGGAATCGTTGCCGCGCTGGTGGTGCTGTTGATCGTGCTGACCGTGCTGCCCTATATCGCGCTGACCCCGGAACCGGTGCTTGCCGCCATCGTCATCTACGCACTGGGCCGTGGTTTGAGCCTGCAGCCGCTGGGGCGTTACTTTCTCTGGCGGCGCGATCGTCTGCTGGTGATCTGTGCCGTGGCGGCAGTGCTGGTGCTAGGCGTGCTGGATGGCTTGCTGGTGTCGGTAGCGATCAGCGTGGTGCTGATGCTGCGCCAGATGTCATCGGCTGATATCCAGGTGCTGGGGCGCTTGGGTGACAGCCATGATTTTGTCGATCGTCAACACCACGCCGATGCGGTGGAAGTGCCGGGCCTGTTGATCGTACGGCCCAGCGAGGCGCTGTTTTTTGCCAATGCCGAACGCATTCTGGGTGCGGCGTTGCGCTTGATGCGCCAATCGCCGGTGGAGGCGGTGGTGCTGAGCCTGGAAGAATCTCCGGACCTGGATGGCACCAGTATCGAGGCGCTGGCGGCGTTTTTCGCGCAAGTGCGCGGGGAGGGCAACCGCTTGGTGCTGGCGCGCGTGCGGCATGAGGCGTTGGACGTGCTGCAAGCCTTGCCGGAGACGCTTGCGCCACAGGTCTTGCTCAGTGGCTTAAGCGTTGACGGTGCGGTGCAGTTGGCGCTGCGGCACCAGTCCTGAGTGTGCAACACGTCAACTGTGGGAGCTGGCTTGCCTGCGATAGCGGTAGATCAGCCAAAGATGCATCAACTGACGGACAGCTATCGCAGGCAAGCCAGCTCCCACAGGTATTTTGTGGTGATGTCGAGGTTGTATTCCAGGCATAAAAAAACGCCGCGTACCTTGCGATACGCGGCGTCCTTTATGTCAACACACCTTAGGCTTGAATCACCGGGATGTTGGCGCTTGCTGCGATTTTGCGGAACTCGGCGATCTGGTCGAAGTTCAGGTAGCGGTAGACGTCACTGGCCATGGTGTCCAGTTTGGCCGCGTAGCCCATGTACTCTTCGACGGTCGGCAGGCGACCCAGCGTGGAGGCCACTGCCGCCAGCTCAGCCGAGGCCAGGTAGACGTTGGCACCATCACCCAGACGGTTCGGGAAGTTACGGGTCGAGGTCGACACAACGGTCGAGTTCGGTTCTACGCGTGCCTGGTTACCCATGCACAGCGAGCAGCCCGGCATTTCCATGCGCGCGCCAGCCTTGCCGTAGATGCCGTAGTAGCCTTCTTCGGTCAGTTGGTGAGCGTCCATCTTGGTCGGCGGCGACAGCCACAGACGGGTTGGCAGCTGACCCTTGACCTGTTCCAGCAACTTACCGGCAGCGCGGAAGTGACCGATGTTGGTCATGCACGAACCGATGAACACTTCGTCGATCTTCTCGCCGGCAACGCTGGACAACAGACGGGCATCGTCCGGGTCGTTGGGTGCGCAGAGGATCGGCTCGTTGATTTCAGCCAGGTCGATTTCGATGATTTCGGCGTATTCCGCGTCGGCATCGGCTTCCATCAGCTCAGGGTTGGCAACCCAGGCTTCCATCGCTTGGGCACGACGTTCCAGGGTACGTGCATCGCCGTAGCCTTCGCCGATCATCCAGCGCAGCAGGGTGATGTTGGAGTTCAGGTACTCGGTGACGGAGTCTTTCGACAGCTTGATGGTGCAACCGGCAGCCGAACGTTCGGCCGAGGCGTCGGACAGCTCGAAAGCCTGTTCCAGCGTCAGGTCGTTCAGGCCTTCGATCTCCAGGATGCGGCCGGAGAAGGCGTTCTTCTTGCCTTTCTTCTCTACGGTCAACAGGCCAGCCTGGATCGCGTAGTAAGGAATGGCGTGAACCAGGTCACGCAGGGTGATGCCCGGTTGCATTTTGCCTTTGAAGCGCACCAGGATCGATTCCGGCATGTCCAGCGGCATGACGCCAGTGGCTGCGGCGAACGCGACCAGACCGGAACCGGCCGGGAACGAGATGCCCATCGGGAAACGGGTGTGGGAGTCGCCACCGGTGCCGACGGTGTCCGGCAGCAGCATGCGGTTCAGCCAGCTGTGGATGATGCCGTCGCCTGGACGCAGCGATACACCGCCACGGGTCATGATGAAGTCAGGCAGGGTGTGGTGGGTGGTCACGTCGATCGGCTTAGGGTAAGCCGCGGTGTGGCAGAACGACTGCATCACCAGATCGGTCGAGAAGCCCAGGCACGCCAGGTCTTTGAGTTCGTCACGGGTCATGGGACCGGTGGTGTCCTGGGAACCGACGGTAGTCATCTTCGGTTCGCAGTAGGTGCCAGGACGAACGCCTTTGCCTTCTGCCAGACCGCAGGCGCGACCGACCATTTTTTGCGCCAGGGTGAAGCCCTTGTCGCTTTCAGCCGGCGCTTCCGGCAGTTTGAACAGGGTCGAAGGCGGCAGGCCGAGTTCGGCGCGTGCCTTCTCGGTCAGGCCACGGCCGATGATCAGCGGGATACGGCCGCCGGCACGGACTTCGTCCAACAGCACCGGCGTCTTCATTTCGAAGGTGGTCAGGACTTCATCGGTGCCGTGTTTGCAGACTTTGCCAGCATGCGGGTACAGGTCGATCACGTCGCCCATGTTCATGTTGGTGACGTCGAATTCGATTGGCAGTGCGCCGGCATCTTCCATGGTGTTGTAGAAGATGGGAGCGATCTTGCTGCCGAAGCAGAAGCCGCCAGCGCGCTTGTTCGGCACGTAAGGAACGTCGTCGCCGAAGAACCACAGTACGGAGTTGGTCGCCGATTTACGCGACGAACCGGTACCGACCACGTCACCGACGTAGGCGATCGGGAAGCCTTGGCCACGCATCTCTTCGATCTGCTTCATCGGGCCGGTCTTGCCTTGCTCGTCCGGCACGATGCCTTCGCGAGCCATTTTCAGCATGGCCAGGGCGTGCAGCGGGATGTCAGGGCGGGACCAGGCGTCCGGGGCAGGGGACAGGTCGTCGGTGTTGGTTTCGCCGGTGACCTTGAACACGCGCAGGCTGATCTTGTCGGCCAGGGTAGGGCGGTTCTTGAACCACTCGCCATCAGCCCAGGATTGCAGCACGGCTTTGGCGTGCTCGTTGCCGTTCTTGGCTTTTTCAGCCACGTCGTGGAACGCATCGAACATCAGCAGGGTGTGCTTGAGTTGGGCGGCAGCGACAGGCGCCAACTCGGCGTCGTCCAGCAGCTCGACCAACGTCACGATGTTGTAGCCGCCTTGCATGGTGCCAAGCAGTTCAACAGCGCGTTTTTTGTCGATCAGGGGAGAAGTGGCTTCGCCCTTGGCCAGGGCAGACAGGAAACCAGCCTTGACGTAGGCAGCTTCGTCAACGCCTGGTGGAATGCGGTTGGTGATCAGGTCAACGAGGAATTCTTCTTCGCCAGCCGGGGGATTTTTCAGCAGCTCGACCAGGCCTGCGGTTTGTTCGGCGTTAAGCGGCTGGGGAACGATACCCAGTGCTGCACGCTCTTCGATATGTTTGCGGTAGGCTTCAAGCACAGTTATTACCCTCATCAGTGGTCCCACGGGACGCTCATCCAGAAATGAACGGCACGCATGCGCTCGGGGGCTTTTTGGGCCGCAAAGCCAGCGCTGCCGGCATTCCTCACAGAAGCTGCTTTCAAAGTTTTACGCCTGCAGAACGGAGCTGATGAGGGTTGGCGCTGGCATTTACCTACCGGGTAATAACCATCGCCAACACCGTTCTGAAGGAACGACTGTGCTCGTGACGCTTTGAAAACAGCTTCCAGCGGATTATTGGCGCCTTACAAGGCCGGATGATTCTACGGCAAAAAAAATCTAAAGGTAAGTTGCCTAACCAAGTTTGCTGGGTGATCAACCTTAGACAAAGGGCTAACATGCGGCATTGTTTCGCGGATTTGTGTGTCGTTGCCTATGCCCAACCAAACCATCAAGACCCCCTGCGTCGGCCTGTGCTCCACGGTTTACGGCGACCTCGTGTGCCGTGGCTGCAAGCGCTTCCACCACGAAGTGATCCTGTGGAATGGCTATAACGAGGAAGAAAAACGCGCGGTCTGGCTGCGGCTCGAGCAACTGCTGGTGCAGGTGATGGCCGGTAAACTTGAAGTGTTCGACCCCAAGATGCTGCGCGGGCAGTTGGAGCAGCGCAAGATTCGCTTTGTGCCGCACCAGTCCGAGTATTGCTGGGCCTACCAATTGATCGCCCGTGGCGCGCGGGTGATTTCCAACCTGGAAGCCTATGGCATGGTGCTGCTGCCAGAGTTTCGCGACTGGGCGTTGCCGGAGCTGCGCGATGCGATTGATCGGGAGTTTTTTATCCTCTCGGAGGCGCACTACCAGCGCTATATCGCCCCGGGTTTCCTCAACGATGCATTTGCTGGCTGACACCACACAGCGAAAATGTGGGAGCGGGCTTGCTCGCGAAGAGGGAGTGTCAGCCAATCAATTAATTGACTGATCCGCCGCTTTCGCGAGCAAGCCCGCTCCCACAAGGGATTTTCAGTGGGTCAGGCTTTGGTCGCCAGTTCTTCCAAATGATCCATCAGTTCCTGCGGCTTGAGCACCAGCACATCGCTTTCCACTGCATCCAGCACCACTTCCGCCGTATTGCCAATAAGCGCCCCGGAAATCCCGGTGCGCGCCACGGTGCCGATAATCGTCACCGCCGCCTGCCACTTATGCGCCGCATGGGGAATCAGCACATCCGCCGGGCCTTCTTCGATGTGCAGATGGGTGTCGTCGATATCGAACTCGGCCTGGAACGCCTTGCACTGCTCGCGATAGCGCGCCTCGATGGTTTCCTTGAGCTGAAACGTCGGGTCACTGGCCGACAGCATCGGCGAGGGATGGGCGCTGATCACGTGCAATTGCGCCTTGGCCAGGCTCGCAATTTCGAAGCCGTGATCAATGATGGTGTTGTGCAGCGCCAGATGTTCACTGTCGTGGTTGCCCACATCGATTGCCGCCAGCACCACCTTGTCGGCCCACGGCGTCGAGGTTTTCACCAGCAGCACAGGCGTTGGGCAATAGCGCAGCAGCTTCCAGTCGGCCGGCGTCAACAAGGCCTTTTTCAGCGGGCTGTCGGCGAAATGCTGCTTGACCACCAGCCCGCAGCCCTCGGCTTGCTGCACATCGATGATGGTTTCATGCAGGCTCTCATTCCACGCCTGCTCGGTGGTCACGCTGTAGCCGTCTTCAAGCAGGCCGGACTTGAGCAGGCTCAGCAGCGCCGAATGCTCGTGTTTCTTGTCGCAGACCAGCAAATGCAGGTGCGCGCCAGTGACCCCGGCGATCAGCTTGGCGCGCTTGAGCGCCAGGCTTTCCGAGTGCTCGGGCTCGATGACCACCAGGATGCTGCGGATAGCTTGCATGGACGGATCTCCAGAGACGCAAAAAAGGGGCCTTGCACAACTATAGTTGCTGCCCGCCAGACGTCATGTTGATGCACATCAAAGCCAGTGGCTGGTGGTCTGCGGCGGGGTCGGTATAATCGGCGCCCTTTTGTGATCTATTTGCCCGTGAGCCCGATGAACCTGCCCGAAATCCACGAATTCCTCGGTTGCCGCACCCCCGACGCCTGGGTCCAGGCTGCCTTGGCCGATCAGGCAACCCTGCTGATCGACCACAAGAACTGCGAATTCAAAGCCGCCAGCACCGCCCTGAGCCTGATTGCCAAGTACCACGCGCATGTTGACCTGATCAACATGATGTCGCGCCTGGCGCGCGAAGAGCTGGTGCACCACGAGCAAGTCATGCGCCTGATCAAAAAGCGCAAAGTCGAGCTGCGCCAACTGCACGCCGGCCGTTATGCCTCGGGTTTGCGCAAAGTGGTGCGCAGCCATGAACCGGTCAAACTGGTGGACACCCTGGTGGTCGGCGCCTTCATTGAAGCGCGCAGTTGCGAGCGTTTCGAAGCACTGGTGCCGCATTTGGACGAAGAACTCGGCAAGTTCTATTTCGGTTTGCTCAAAAGCGAGGCGCGGCACTTCCAGGGTTATTTGAAACTGGCCTACCAGTACGGCGACGCCAAAGACATCGCCCAAGTGATCGAGCGGGTGAGGGCGACCGAGCAGGCGCTGATCGAATCACCCGACATCGAGTTCCGCTTTCACAGTGGCGTGCCAGCCTGAGGCGACGGCCACGCCCAGCAGTGCGGTGATCCCGGTCAGCAGCAGGATCACCGTTTGTGTGCCCAGCGGCGCCGCCAGCACGCCAATCAACAAACCCGCCAACGGCTGCGACAGGTTGTTGAGCAGCGTGATCACGCCCACGGTTTTGCCAAAGTCCTGTACCGGAATCACGCGCTGACGGGTGCTGCGCAGGTACAGGTTAAACATCTTGTCGAAGCCGGTGATCAGCAGGAATCCGAAGGTGTAGGCCCACACGCTGGGGCTGATGGCCGTGATCAGTGCGCCCACGCCGATCATCGAATACGACAGGCCGCCCAGTACCTTCAACGGCAAGGTTGCGCGCGCCAAGTAAAACAGAATCCCGATCGTCACCACCGCGCCCGCAGCTTGCAGCAGGGCGTACGTATCCTTGCCTGCGCCATAGTGGCCGGTGACCATCGCCGCCGACGTGGCCAGCGTCACGCCAATAATCAGGTTCACGCCCACCGCCAGGGTGATGATCCGCTTCAATTCGGCGAGCGTGCGGATATGCCCAAAGGCAATGCGCAGCGGTTGCAGCCAGATGTCCCGGTGCTGCTCGAAGGTTGGCAGGCTCACCGCGCTGGTGCGCTGCCACAGCAGCATGGCCAGGTCCGCCAGCACAAACAGCCCGGCAACCCCCAGCACCACCCAATGCCAGGCCCACACTTCAAGCAACAGCGCCGCCAGCAGCGGGCCGAGCACCAGGCCACTCTGGTCGGCGATTTGTGAATAGGAAAGGGTCTTGGCGTAGGTGTACTGCTTGAAAATATGCGGCATCAACACTTCACGCGCCATGATGCCCTGGGTGGTCAGCACGCCGCACAGCGCCGAGAGCATGACAATCCAGTAAATGCCGTCGAACACGCCGTACAAGGCCACGGCCAGCACGCAGGCCAGCGCCCGGTAAACCTGGCTGATATGCAGGATGCGCACTGGTGAAATCTTGTCGCACACTGCGCCACACACCGGGAAGGCCAGGTAACGCGGCAGTGACTCGACAAAAAACGCCAGGCCGGCCCAGGACACACTCTGGGTGGTCTGGAACACGATCAGTGGCACGATAAACAACAGAATCTGGTCCGCCAGCCGCGACAGAAACAGCGAAACAAAGAACGCCAGGTAATCCTTGCGCATACAACTCCCTGTGAATGGCGTTAAAGATTGCAGGCTATTTGTTAAAAACTCTTAAAAGCATGAAGCTTGGTCGGCCACTGATGGCCAGCGGCTTCTGTTGAGCAGCTTGCCACCTATAATGCCCGCACTTCAATCCGCGCAGCCACACTGAGAATTTATGGAAAACCTGGGTCTGGGCAAGGTCTTGCTCGTTGAGGACGATGAAAAGCTGGCAGGGCTGATCGCGCACTTCCTGTCGCAACACGGTTTCGAGGTACGGGTGGTGCACCGCGGTGACGAAGCCCTGGCGGCGTTTCTCGACTTCAAGCCGAAAATCGTCGTGCTCGACCTGATGCTGCCCGGCCAGAGCGGCCTGCACGTGTGTCGCGGGATTCGTAACCTGTCCGACACGCCCATCGTGATCCTGACCGCCAAGGAAGACGACCTGGACCATATCCTCGGCCTTGAGTCCGGTGCCGACGACTACGTCATCAAACCCATAAAACCTCCGGTGCTGCTGGCGCGATTGCGTGCACTGCAACGTCGCCAGGTGCCCGAACCCACCGTGCGCGGCTCGCTGGAGTTTGGCCGGCTGGCGATTGACCGCAGTTGCCGGGTGGTCAGCCTGGGCGGTGAGAAGATCGACCTCACCACCATGGAATTCGAACTGCTCTGGCTGCTGGCCAGCAGCGCGGGCAAGATCCTCTCGCGCGACGACATTCTCAACCGCATGCGCGGCATTGCCTTCGATGGCCTGAACCGCAGCGTCGACGTGTACATCAGCAAACTGCGCAGCAAACTCAATGACAACCCGCGTGAGCCGGTGTGCATCAAGACCATCTGGGGCAAGGGCTATCTGTTCAATCCATTTGCGTGGGAGGTTTAGATGCTGCGGCTGTTTCTGCGCCTGTATGTGATCCTGGCGCTGGGGTTGGCGGGCGCGATCTGGCTGGTCAACTACACCTTCGACGAGTTACTGCCCGAGGCCAACGAAACCTATAACCGTGAGGCGCTGCGCGGTCCAGCCTATGGCCTGGTGGAGCAGTTGCGGCCCTTGCAAGGCGAGGCCCGGCAGGCGCGCCTGGCCCAACTGCAGCCTCATTATGGTTTGCGCCTCAAGCTGGTGCAGAGCGACACCCAGGCGCTGACCGAGCGCGAACAGCAGCTGTTGGCCGACGGTTTGCTGGTGGTGCGCGGGGATTTCATGGAGTTCCTGACCAATATCGACGGCGGGCCGCAACTGCTGGAAATCAAACTGCCGGAAGAGCCCAAGTGGCTGTACCTGTGGGCCTATGGTTTTCTCGGCTTGTGCCTGGCCATCGTCCTGTATTTCTGGGTTCGTCCGCACTGGCGCGACCTGGAGCATATCCGGCTGGCCGCGCAACGCTTTGGCGACAACGACCTGGCGTCGCGCATCCTGCTGCCGCGCCGTTCCACCGTGCGTGAGCTGGCCGGGCACTTCAACCAGATGGCCGAGCGCATCGAAAGCCTGATCGCCAACCAGCGCGAACTGACCAACGCCGTTTCCCACGAACTGCGCACACCGATTGCGCGCTTGTCGTTCGAGCTTGATCAACTCAGGCAGCAGGCCGACCCGCGCCAGAGCCGTGAGCTGATCGCCGACATGTACGCCGACCTGGGCGAACTGGAGGAAATGGTTTCCGAACTGTTGACCTACGCCAGCCTGGAGCGCGGCGCCACCCAGGTTACCCGTGAAAACATCGAGGCCCACAGTTGGCTCGACAGCGTGATCGGCAGCGTGGCCCTGGAGGCTGAAGCGGCGGGTGTGCAGCTGTCGCTGCGTACCTGTGAGGTCGACTTTATCCAAATCGAACCGCGCTTTATGGCGCGCGCCGTGATCAATCTGCTGCGCAACGCCATTCGCTACGCCGAGCGCCGTGTTGAAGTGTCGTTGATCAGTTTTGGCAGCGGTTACGAAGTGCGCGTCAATGACGACGGCCCCGGTGTGCCGATGGAAGGGCGGGCAAAGATCTTCGAACCCTTCCTGCGCCTCGACGCCAGCCGCGACCGCCGCACAGGCGGTTTCGGCCTGGGCCTGGCCTTGGTAAAACGGGTCAGCCAGTGGCATGGAGGGCAGGTGGAAGTGCTGGATTCGGAGTGGGGCGGAGCGTCGTTTCGAATGACCTGGGCGTATGCCGAGTAAGGCTTGGCGTGGATTCAGCGATGCCCATGTGGGAGAGGCCTTGCCAGCTCCCACCTTTGACCGAGTACAACCGACACACCTCTGAATGATGCACAGA
>NZ_VMSH01000027.1:0-36251 GCF_007713445.1 Pseudomonas sp. RGB
CGCCGACCCTCTGCTTGTAAGGCAGATGCTCTCCCAGCTGAGCTAATCACCCTTCACTTTCGGTGTGGGCGGCATCATACACCAAAAATTCGCAATGTCTTGATTTAAATGCACTTTATTTGAAATATTTTCTCAAGCGCAGCGCACGCCCCCGGAAAACCGGGCTTCTGGCCCGCAAACGCGAGTCTTGCGAGTTGGGCCCCAAGGCAGATTTCTTCGACGGACGCCTGAGCGCCAGCGCGGCCTATTTCGAAATCCACGAAAACAATCGCTCGGTGTCCGACGACGATTACAACAACCAGACGCCGACCCCGACCCACTATGCCTTCAAAGGCACCAAGGCGGTGACCAAGGTTATGAACTGGAAATGGCCGGCGCACTGGCGCCGGCTGGCAGCTGCAGGCCGGCTATACGCACAAGATCGTGCGTGATGACCAGGACGCAAAAATCTCCACCTACAAACTCAAGGCCAACCTGGACAAGTTGACCGTCGGCGGTGGCGTGCGCTGGGATTTCTAACCGGCCAATAAAAAACGCCGCCGATCATCGGAAATGATCGGCGGCGTTTTTTGAGGTTTCGCACACCCCAGACAGCAAAAAGCCCGCTCAATGAGCGGGCTTTCTGTGGTGACCTGGCGTTCAGCGTTCCAGGTTACCGAATATGGCGCAGCGGACGGGACTCGAACCCGCGACCCCCGGCGTGACAGGCCGGTATTCTAACCGACTGAACTACCGCTGCGCGTAACACATGAAGCGAATGGTGGGTGATGACGGGATCGAACCGCCGACCCTCTGCTTGTAAGGCAGATGCTCTCCCAGCTGAGCTAATCACCCTTCGTTTCGGTGTGGCGCGCATTCTACGGAGCGACCCTAGGTCTGGCAAGCACTTTCTTAAATCTTTTTTTTCAGCCCTTCCAATGGCTTAGGCAGGGTTGGCCTCGAGCGCTATCAAGAGAATAATGCCCCCCTTTGTATAAAGGAGAGACTCACCCCATGTGGTTCAAGAACCTGCTTATCTATCGCCTGACCCAAGATCTGCCTGTTGATGCCGAGGCGTTGGAAGCGGCCATGGCCACCAAACTGGCGCGCCCTTGTGCAAGCCAGGAGTTGACCACTTACGGTTTCGTCGCCCCTTTTGGTAAAGGTGAAGACGCTCCCCTGGTTCACGTCAGCGGTGACTTCCTACTGATCGCCGCGCGCAAGGAAGAACGCATCCTGCCGGGTAGCGTGGTGCGCGACGCAGTCAAAGAGAAAGTCGAAGAGATCGAAGCCGAGCAAATGCGCAAGGTCTACAAGAAGGAGCGCGACCAGATCAAGGATGAAATCATCCAGGCCTTCCTGCCGCGCGCCTTTATCCGTCGCTCGTCGACCTTCGCCGCCATCGCGCCGAAGCAAGGCCTGATCCTGGTCAACTCGGCGAGTCCCAAGCGCGCTGAAGACCTGCTGTCGACCCTGCGTGAAGTGATCGGCACCCTGCCGGTTCGTCCGCTCACGGTAAAAACCGCGCCAACCGCGATCATGACCGACTGGGTCACCACGCAGAAACCGGCCGATGACTTCTTCGTCCTCGACGAATGCGAACTGCGCGACACCCATGAAGACGGCGGCATTGTGCGCTGCAAGCGCCAGGACCTGACCGGTGAAGAAATCCAGCTGCACTTGACCACCGGCAAAGTCGTGACCCAACTGTCACTGGCCTGGCAGGACAAGTTGTCCTTCATGCTCGACGACAAGATGACCGTCAAGCGCCTGAAGTTCGAAGACCTGCTGCAAGACCAGGCCGAACAGGACGGCGGCGACGAAGCCCTGGGCCAACTGGACGCCAGCTTCACCCTGATGATGCTGACGTTCGGCGAATTTCTGCCGGCATTGATCGAAGCGCTGGGCGGCGAAGAAACCCCACAAGGCATCTAAACGCAACACAGGCCTTATACGGGCACGGTCAATGTGGGAGCTGGCTTGCCTGCGATAGCATCACCTGGGTGTTACTGACAAACCGAGGTGCCCGCATCCCAGGCAAGCCAGCTCCCACATTTGATCGCGCTGCTCTCCCGAACACTCTAATAACAAGGACATCCCCATGCGCGCACTCGCCGCCTTGAGCCGCTTCGTCGGCAATACCTTCGCCTACTGGGTGTTGATTTTCGCGGTGCTCGCCTTCCTCGAGCCCGGCTGGTTCATTGGCCTGAAAGGCGCCATTGTGCCGCTGCTGGGCCTGGTGATGTTTGGCATGGGGCTGACCTTGAAACTTGAAGATTTCGCCGAGGTTGCCCGCCACCCGTGGCGCGTGGCCCTGGGCGTGGTCGCGCACTTTGTGATCATGCCGGGCGTGGCGTGGTTGCTGTGCCAGGCCTTCCACCTGCCGGCGGAAATTGCCGTCGGCGTGATCCTCGTCGGGTGCTGCCCAAGCGGCACCTCGTCCAACGTGATGACCTGGCTGGCCCGTGGTGACCTGGCGTTGTCGGTGGCGATTGCCGCCGTTACCACCCTCCTCGCCCCACTGCTGACGCCGGCGCTGATCTGGCTGCTGGCGTCGGCCTGGCTGCCGGTGTCGTTCATGGAGTTGTTCTGGTCGATCCTGCAAGTAGTGCTGTTGCCGATCGTGCTCGGCGTGGTCGCGCAACGGGTGCTCGGCGAACGCGTGCGCCATGCGGTGGACGTGCTGCCATTGGTGTCGGTGGTGAGCATCGTGATCATCGTTGCGGCCGTGGTGGCGGCGAGTCAGGCCAAGATCGCCGAATCGGGCCTGTTGATCATGGCCGTGGTGATGCTGCACAACAGCTTCGGCTACTTGCTGGGTTACTTCACCGGCCGGTTATTCAAACTGCCACTGGCCCAGCGCAAGTCGCTGGCACTGGAAGTCGGCATGCAGAACTCCGGGCTGGGCGCCGCGTTGGCCAGTGCGCATTTTTCGCCATTGGCGGCGGTACCCAGTGCGCTGTTCAGCGTCTGGCACAATATTTCCGGGGCGTTGCTGTCGACCTACTTCCGCCGCATGAGCGAAAAGGAAGACCGCCGCGTACTGGAAAACACGCCGCAAACTTGATCACCAGATCGATATTGGGCACTCTAGCGAGCTTCGCGGGGACGACCCCGCGACGCTGTCGAGCGCTATTCCAGGGGACGACCCCACTTTTAGAAGAGAGGTCATCATGTCCTGGATCATCCTGTTTTTTGCCGGGCTGTTTGAAGTGGGCTGGGCAGTCGGCTTGAAGTACACCGATGGTTTCAGCAAGCCATTGCCCACCGCCCTGACGATTGCCGCCATGGCCATCAGCCTCGGCCTGCTGGGCCTTGCCATGAAAGAACTGCCGCTGGGCACTGCGTATGCCATCTGGACCGGTGTCGGCGCGGTGGGCACGGTGATCGCCGGGATCATCCTGTTTGGCGAGTCCATGGCGCTGTTCCGGTTGGCCAGTGTGGCGTTGATTATCTGCGGGCTGATTGGCCTTAAGATTAGCGCCTAATTCACTGTCGCTATCGCAGGCAAGCCAGCTCCCACATTAAACCGCGTTCGCTTGAACAACTCGGTCAACTGTGGGAGCGGGCTTGCCCGCGAAGAGGCCCGAACAGCCAGTAAATGCCTACCTGACACTCCCGCGCAACACCCCCACCCGTTCCTGCAACTGCGCAGGCGTCGCCGCCTCGACCGTCACCGGCTCACCCGCCACCAGCACCACCCGCGACCAGATCCGGTGAAAGAACCCCTTGTTCGGATCGCGACTGAAAAAACTCCCCCACAAGCCCTGCAACGCCATGGGAATCACCGGCACCGGCGTCTCTTCCAGAATGCGCGTCACGCCCCCGCGGAACTCATTCATCTCACCGTCCCCGGTGAGCTTGCCTTCCGGAAAAATGCACACCAACTCGCCTTCCTTCAAGTACTGAGCAATCCGCGCGAAGGCCTTTTCGTAGATCTGGATATCCTCGTGACGCCCGGCAATCGGAATCGCGCCCGCAGTGCGGAAGATAAAATTGAGCACCGGCAAACGGTAGATCTTGTAGTACATGACAAAGCGAATCGGCCGACGCACGGCACCGCCGATCAACAGCGCATCGACAAACGACACGTGGTTGCACACCAGCAACGCCGCGCCCTCATCCGGAATCAGCTCGAGGTTGCGGTGCTCCACGCGGTACATGGAATGGCTGAGCAGCCAGATCATGAAACGCATGGTGAACTCGGGGACGATCCTGAAGATGTAGGTGTTGACCGCGATATTGAGCAGCGACACCACCAGGAACAACTCGGGAATCGACAGCTTGACCACGCTCAACAGCAGGATCGACACGATGGCCGACACCACCATAAACAACGCATTGAGAATGTTGTTGGCCGCGATCACCCGCGCACGCTCGTTTTCGGCGGTGCGCGACTGGATCAGCGCATACAGCGGCACGATATAGAAGCCGCCGAACACGCCCAGGCCGAGGATATCGAACAACACCCACCAGGCCTGGCCGTAGCCGAGTACGCCGAGCCAGTCATGTTCCTGAGCACTCTGCGGGAAGCCGCCGGAGTGCCACCACAGCAGCAGCCCGAACACTGTCAGGCCAAATGAGCCAAAGGGCACCAGGCCGATTTCCACCTTACGCCCGGAGAGCTTTTCACAGAGCATCGAGCCCAGGGCGATACCGACCGAGAACACTGTGAGGATCAAGGTCACCACAGTTTCATCGCCGTACAACCACTCCTTGGCGTAGGCCGGGATTTGCGTCAGGTAGATCGCGCCGACAAACCAGAACCACGAGTTGCCGACAATCGAACGCGACACCGCCGGGGTCTGCCCCAGGCCCAGGCGCAAGGTGGCCCACGATTCGCTGAATATGTTCCAGTTCAGGCGCAGCCCTGGGGTAGACGCCGCCGCGCGCGGAATGCTGCGGCTGGCCAAGTAACCCAGCACTGCCACACCGACAATTGCCACGGCCACGACCGGTGCGTAATGGGTCGAAGACATCATGATCCCGGCGCCAATGGTGCCGGCCAGGATCGCCAGAAACGTGCCCATTTCCACCAAGCCGTTACCGCCCAGCAATTCATCGTCGTGCAGGGCCTGGGGCATGATCGAATACTTCACCGGCCCGAACAGCGCCGAGTGCGTGCCCATGGCAAACAGCGCCAGCAGCATCAGCTCCAGGTGATTGAACAGGAACCCGGTGGCGCCGACGCTCATGATCACAATCTCACCGATCTTGATCGCGCGGATCAACGCGTCCTTGTTGAATTTCTCGCCGAATTGCCCGGCCAGCGCCGAGAACAGGAAGAACGGCAGGATAAACAACAACGCGCACAGATTGACCCAGATCGAGCGGTCACCGTCGATGGTGAGCTTGTAGAGAATGGCCAGGATCAGCGATTGCTTGAAGATGTTGTCGTTGAAGGCGCCCAGCAACTGGGTGATGAAAAACGGCAGGAAACGCCGTGTGCGCAGCAAGGTAAATTGTGAGGGGTGGCTCATCGTCCGTGTTCCTGCGTGGCCTGGTAGGCTTGATTGCCGTTTTTTTATAAAAAGACAGGCCACGACTTTACCTAATCCCGCTTACTTATTCCCTAGTCCTGCAATGCATGGCGATACAAAAAGCTCACCTTTGTAGGCGCCCTGCACAGTGCGCGTGGCAACGATCAGCCACATCAGCGCCAACGCCACCACCAGCACGCACCCGAACACACTAAAGAACCCGAGGTGCAGCAGGCTCGCAAGCTTCAGTGTGGCCAAGGCATAAACCCCCAGCGGGAAGGTAAAACCCCACCAGCCCAGGTTGAACGGAATGCCGGCGCGCAGGTAACGCAGGGTGATCAACACGGCGATCAGCATCCACCACAGGCCAAAGCCCCACAGGGTAATGCCGGCCACCAGGCCGAGGCCGTTGGCCATCTCCCCTGCGCCTGGCAAACCGTTGGCCGCGAAGATCGCCGGTGCGTCGCCGCCCAGCAGCAACATGCCCAATGCACCGGTGCCGATAGGGCCGAGGGCCAGCCAACTGGACGCGGCCATGTTGGCGTGAGGCAGTTTGTGCAAGGCCATGCGCAGCATCAGGATGGTCAGGATGCTGAAGGCTACCGGCAGGGAAAACGCCCACAGCACATAGCTGGTCACCAGCATCACCAGTTGCGAGTGAGCGTCGGCCAGGTGCGGCGCCAGCAGGCCACCGCTGGCGGCAGCGACTTCAGCGGCGACCACCGGCAACAGCCACACGGCGGTCATCTGATCGATGCTGTGCTGCTGACGCGTGAACATCATGAATGGGATCAGCACGCCGCAGGCCAGGGCCATCGCCACGTCCAGCCACCATAAGGCTTCGGCCAACGGCACCACATCGGCGCCCCATCGCGGCAGCCCAAATAGCAGCAAGCCGTTGATAATCGTCGCCAGGCCCATGGGGATGGTGCCAAAGAACATCGAGACGGTGGAGTGCCCGAAAATCCGCCGCGCCTCGTGGAAAAACATCAGCCAGCGGGCCGCGTACAACACGCTGAACAGCACGAACAGGCCGACGGTGAACATCCACAGCCCTTCGGCAATGGTGTGCAAGCCGGGCAAGCGGGTCGGCACTTGAGCCAGCGCAAGGGCCAGGACGCCGGTACCCATGGTGGCGGCAAACCAGTTGGGCGTGAACTGGCGAATCACTTCCCGTGGACGGGCCAGGTGACTGAAGGGTTTGTAGGTGATGGCAGTTGAGCAGGTCATGTTGGCAATCCTCTTCCTCGCATGAGGTTGAGATCATCATAGAACCGGATTGAATATCTATATAACGGGTAATATCTCTATCTGTTATCTACTTTGCAAATATAGACACGCTAGCTAAACCGTTGCCTTGGCTCGCGCCGCCCCCTGGATCAGCAAGCCTGCCAGCGCGCCGAGCGCCAATACGATGAGCACTGCGCCATAACCATCGGTGGTGGCGATCAGGCCAAACACGTGGCTCAGGTTGCCCGCCAGCAGTGCCGGCACGCAGAACGCCAGGTAGCTCAGCACATAAAAAGCCGACATCAGCCCGGCCCGCTCATGGGGTAACGCCAGGCTGACGATACTGCGCACACTGCCCATGAACCCGCCGCCGAAACCGAAGCCTGCAATCACACTGGCAACAAAGAACAGCCACAGGCTGGCGCTCTGCACCGCAACCAGCAACAACGCCACGCCCACCGCCAGCAGGACCGCGGAGAGACGCATGACCTTGTCTGCCGGGTGCTCGCGCAGGCTGTAAATCATCACCGCACCGCTCAAGGTCACGACTGCAACCAGGCCGCCGCCAATCAAATGCGAGGTCGAACCGGTCGCCGCCCGCACCAGCGAAGGCGCCAGGGATGAAAAGAACCCGCCCAGCGCCCACACCGCTACATTTAGCGGCATCGCCAGCCACAAGGCCCGACGCGCTTGCGCGGGGACATGCAGGGTGGGCGCCAGCGACCTCAAGGCACCCGGTAGGCGGCTGACGGTCTCCGGCAAGCGCCACACATAAAGCGCCTGCAGCACCATCAGGCCCAGCAGCGTGAAGTAGATCAATTGGGTCGGGCGTGGCGCGTATTCCACCAGCAGGCCACTGCCCAAGGCACCGCAGGCCATGCCCAACAGCGGCGCGAGGCTATTGAGCATCGGCCCGCGCAGGCGGTCGGTGTCCAGCAGCGTCGCCGCCAGCACCGCGGTAGCCGTGCCCGTGGCGAAACCTTGCAGCGCCCGAGCGGCAATCAGGTAGGCGGTGCTGTCAGCATTGATAAACAGCAGCATCGCCACAATATTCAGCAACAGCGCGGCGAAAATCACCGGCTTGCGCCCCACGTGGTCCGACAGCGAACCGACGGTCAACAGCGCCGCCAGCAAGCTCACGGCATACACCCCGAAGATCACCGTCAGCATTGCTGCGGAGAAATGCAGGTTGTCCTGATACACCTGATACAACGGCGTCGGCGCGCTGGACGCAGCCAGGAAGGTCAACATCGTGATGACCAGGAACGCCAGGCTGGAACGTTTAGAAATGACGCTAGGCATATACACACTCCGCTAAAGCTAATATTTTGCTTTTGCAGAGTGTGCTACTCGCAAGCGCTTAAAGCAAATTCTTTGTGTTAAGGTTTTACGCATGGCGATTAAAGAAGGCCTTCGCCCGGGGGGCCGCAGTGCCCGGGTTCAAGAATCAGTGCATAACGCCGCGCGCGAATTGCTGGAAGCCCATGAGCGTTCCAGCGTTACCGTGCCGATGATCGCTGCGCGTGCGGGCGTCACGCCGTCGACCATCTACCGCCGCTGGGGCGACTTGTCTGCGTTGCTCGCCGACGTGGCGCTGGAACGCCTGCGCCCAGACAGTGAACCCGCCAATACCGGCAGCCTGCGCGGCGATTTGCGTGCGTGGGGCGAGCAATACCTGGACGAAATGAGTTCCGAGCTCGGGCGCAACATGATGCGCGACGTGCAGTGCAGCCATCCCCGGGACTACTGCAGCAACATCCTGATGGGCCAGATGCAGGTCATTCTCGACCGCTACCAGAGCACCCACGACGTACTGCCGAGCCTGGACCGGTTGCTCAACCTGATCGCCGCGCCCACGGTGTACCGCAGCCTGTTCGCCAGTGCGCCGCTGCCGGTTGAAGAACTGCATGAACTGATCGAGCTGGCACTGAAAGGCTAAGGGCCCAGCGCCTGCAGAAAAGCAGCGCTTGGCGGCCTGAAGGACCACCTGATCTTGAGAGCTAAACTCGATCAACTTGTGGGAGCGGGCTTGCTCGCGAAGGCGGTGGGTCAGTCAACTCATGTGTAGCTGACACACCGCATTCGCGGGCAAGCCCGCTCCCACATTTGGAGCTCAGTGCATCAGATAGAGGTGTGTTGCTGTGCTGTTGCCCTGCTTTTGCTTCTACCACTCAGGTCGGCTACTAGGCCGCCGTGCTCTGCTTTTGATCTTGCTCTTGATCTGACAGGCCCCGTCAACCACGCTGGCCGAACGCAGGCTTGAATCCGTGGGTAACCCGGCAGGACGCCGGGTTAGCCGCGTTGGGCCATGGATGGCCCGTCGCGGCGGCCCACGGATTCAAGCCTGCGTGAGGGCACACCGAGCCTAGGCGAGGTGCCGAGTGGTGGGGCAAAGACCTTTTGGTTACTTTTGGGGCGTTTGCCAAAAGTGACCCGCTGTAAGAGCGGAACCGCCAGCCGCCGTTACCGCAGCAACGGATATTTACTCATATCCACCTAAACAAGTACCTAAAGCCCGCCATCTCAGGCAAGCCAGCTCCCACACGGTTTTCGTGCACTCCATAAAAAAGGCCTCATAAAGAGGCCTTTTTTTATTCCAACTGACTGCTTACGTACGCATCCCGCGCCCGCTCACCAGCAACCGCGCGCAGCCGACATACAGCACCACGGTGGCCACCAGCATGAAGGTGATCGCCACGCTGATCTTGATATCCGACACGCCCAGGATGCCGTAGCGGAAGGCATTGACCATGTGCAGCACCGGGTTGGCCAGCGACACGGTCTGCCAAAACGGCGGCAGCAAAGTGATGGAGTAGAACACCCCGCCCAGGTAGGTCAGTGGTGTCAGCACGAAGGTCGGGATGATCGAAATATCATCGAAATTGCGCGCGAACACCGCGTTGATAAAGCCCAGCAGCGAAAAGATCGTCGCCGTCAGCACCACCACCAAAATGGTGACGCCCAGGTGATGCACTTGCAGGTGAGTGAAGAACAGCGACAGCAAGGTCACGATCACGCCCACCATCAAGCCACGCAGCACGCCGCCCAGGGTGTAGCCGATCAGGATGGTGTGTGGCGACACCGGCGACACCATCAGTTCTTCGATGGAACGCTGGAATTTGCTGCCGAAAAAGCTGGAGACCACGTTACCGTAGGAGTTGGTGATCACCGACATCATGATCAGGCCCGGCACGATGTACTCCATGTAAGTGAAGCCACCCATGTCGCCGATCTGGCGGCCGATCAGGTTACCGAAGATCACGAAGTACAGGACCATGGTGATCGCCGGCGGCAGCAGCGTCTGCGGCCAGATCCGGGTAAAGCGCTTCACTTCGCGGTAGACGATGGTCTGCAGCGCGACAAGGTTGGGTTGCAGTTCGGAACTCATACCGCCACCTTCGCCAGATTTTTCTCCACCAGGGACACGAACAACTCCTCAAGGCGATTGGTTTTATTACGCAGGCTCAGCACTTCGATGTTCTGCGCGGCCAATTGGGTGAACAACGCCGTGATACCCATGGCTTTGTCCACCTGGACTTCCAGGGTATGACCATCGACCAGTCGGCTTGGGTAGCCAAGCAGCTGCGGCGCCACCGACAGGTTGTTTTTCAGGTCGAGCAGGAAGGTTTCCACATGCAGCTGGCCCAGCAGGTTACGCATGCTGGTGTTCTCGACAATGGTGCCGTGGTCGATGATGCCGATGTTGCGGCACAGCTGCTCAGCCTCTTCCAGGTAATGGGTGGTGAGGATGATGGTGATGCCCTTCTCGTTCAGCTCGGTGAGGAAGGTCCACATCGAGCGCCGCAACTCAATGTCCACACCTGCGGTGGGCTCGTCGAGGATCAGCAGGCGCGGTTCGTGCACCAGCGCACGGGCGATCATCAGGCGGCGTTTCATGCCGCCGGACAGCGAACGCGAAGGCACGTCGCGCTTGTCCCACAGGCCCAGCTGGGTCAGGTACTGCTCGGCGCGCTCCTTGGCGACTTTCGCCGGGATGCCGTAGTAGCCAGCCTGGGTCACGACGATGTCGAACGTCTTTTCGAACTGGTTGAAGTTGAATTCCTGGGGCACTACGCCGATGGAACGCTTGAGCGCCGCCGGGGATTTGTCCAGGTCATGACCAAAGATATTCACCGTGCCGCTGGTCTTGTTGACCAAGGTGGAGAGGATACCGATGGTGGTGGATTTGCCGGCGCCGTTAGGGCCGAGCAAAGCGAAGAAGTCACCTTCAGCAACATCCAGATCGATACCACTCAGGGCCTGGAAACCGTTGCCGTAGGTTTTGGTTAGCTGCCGGATGGACAGAGCGGAACTCATATCGGAATACGCACCAAAGAAGGGAATAGAAACAGTAGATGAGGGCGCAGCCCAGGTAGTTCAACGGCGGCGCATGACAGGCATGGTGCTTGCCCGCGCCGCACAAGTACAGTCACCCGTATTAATAGTGGGTATTAAGTCAACGCGGTCATCACCGCTTTACGGTACGCCGGCCGTTGCTGCAGACGGTGATACCAGGCCTCTAGATGGGGCATCGAAGGCCGTTCGATGGGCATTTCGAACCAGGCATAAATAAAGCTGCCGAGCGGGATATCGCCCATGCCGATGTCGTTGCCCGACAGGTAAGGCTGCTCTGCCAGGGCTTTATCCACGGTGCTCAATGCGTCGATACAGGCCTGGCGCCCGGCATTGATGCTGTCCCAGTTCTGTTTTTCCGGCGGGGTGCGCAGGATGCCCCAGAACACCGCCTTGAACGGTTCGGCGAGGGTCGAGGTGGTCCAGTCCATCCACTTCTCGGCATTGGCCCGGGCTTGCAGGTCGCTTGGGTACCAGCTCGACGCCTGCCTGGCGCAGAGATAACGCACGATGGTGTTGGACTCCCACAGCACAAAGTCGCCATCTTCGATCATCGGCACCCGGCCATTGGGGTTCAGCGCGCGGTATTGCGGTGTATCGACCACACCAAATGCCCCGCCCGCATCAATTGCTTCATAGTCCAGGCCGAGTTCCTCGGCGCACCATAGTGCTTTCCTGACGTTTGATGAATTTTTACGACCCCAGATTTTCAGCATGACCGCGCCTTATCGTTGATGAACATGGCTTGATGAACGCAGCAGCATACGCCGGTTCAGGCGCGGCTTAAATCGCTCTGCATGTCCCCCAGCAGGGTCGGCATGTCCTCGGCAAACAGGTGCGGGTAACACTGCTGAATATGCGCGAAGAAAAACCCCTCCGGCACGTCGGAAAACTGCCCGTGGTCCCGCACGTACTCCATCGAGCGCCGGCCCTGGCGGTTGAAGGCGTGAAACACGCTGTCGTTGATCCCATCGAATTCCAGCGGCGGTACATCAAACACCTCGCACAGCTGCTGGTTGAACGCCGGCGTGGCCTTGACCCAACGGCCACGCAGGTACAACTCGGTGTAGCCGTGCATGGCGAACACATCGCTTTTGAGCAGCGCGATCAGGCGCGGTGTCGAGAGGTGATTGCGCACGTCCGCCAGGCCGATGCGTGCCGGGATGCCGCAGTGGCGGGCACAGGCGGCCAGCAGGGTGGCCTTGGGCACGCAGTAGCTCTCACCGGCGGCGAGGGCAAAGCTGGCGCTCAAGGTGCCTGGGTCACGGCTAAAGGTGTAAGGGTTGTAGCGAATCGCCTCACGCACGGCGTAATAAAGACTGACTGCCTGGTCACGTAAATCCGCACTCGGGCCGCGATGTTTTTCGGCGAACTCCACCACCGCAGGGTGGTCACTATCGATGAAGCGGCTGGGACTCAGGTACGTATCCATGCGCGTTATCTCCGAAGGAAGCTTTGAGTCTAACGACTGGTCTGGCACAGAGATAACGACGATTCGGCCAAATGTCGGCGCCTGGCGGTCGGTGCTTCGCGTACAACTCGTTACACCCTGATCACCGCGCTTTTTCGGATGCCGACTAAGCTCCATGGTGGTTTCGCCCCTGGTTTCACGGAGGATTGAATATGCTGTTGTTGTGGATACTGGTTCTGGTGGTCGGCATTGCCTACTTGGCACACCGCCGCACCGCGCCCCTGCCCGCCCTGGGCGTGGTCGCCGTTTACCTGCTGGCGATGGGTGCCTGGAGCCACGCACCGGGTTGGCTGCTGCTGATCTTCTGGGTATTGATCGCCGCCGTGGCCCTGCCCTTGCTGCTGCCCGACCTGCGTCGTCAATACTTCACCAAGCCGCTGTTCAGCTGGTTCCAGAAAGTCCTGCCGCCGATGTCCGAGACTGAGCGCGACGCGATTGATGCCGGCACCGTGTGGTGGGATGGCGAACTGTTCAGCGGCCGCCCCGATTGGGACAAGTTGCTGGCCTACCCCAAGGCGCAACTGACCGAAGAAGAACAGGCCTTCATCGACGGCCCCACCGAAGAACTCTGCGCGATGGTCAGCGACTGGGAAATCGGCCAGGCCATGGACCTGCCGCCCGCCGCCTGGGAGCACATCAAGACCCACGGCTTCTTCGCCCTGATCATTCCCAAGGAATACGGCGGCAAGGGCTTCTCGGCCTATGCCCACTCGCAGGTCGCGATGAAACTCGCCACCCGCAGCGGCGACCTGGCGTCCACCGTGATGGTGCCCAACTCCCTCGGCCCGGCCGAGCTGCTGCTGCATTACGGCACCGACGAGCAACGCAACCACTACCTGCCGCGCCTGGCGCGTGGCGATGACATCCCATGCTTTGCGCTGACGGGCCCACTGGCCGGCTCCGACGCCGGCGCCATGCCCGACACCGGCGTGATCTGCAAAGGTGAATGGGAAGGCAAGGAAACCCTTGGCCTGCGCCTGAACTGGGAAAAACGCTACATCACCCTCGGCCCGGTCGCGACCCTGCTGGGGCTGGCGTTCAAGGCACATGACCCGGACCACCTGCTGGGCGATAAAGAAGACTTGGGCATCAGCCTGGCGCTGATCCCGACCGACACCCCCGGCGTCGAAATCGGCCGTCGTCACTTGCCGCTGGGCGCTGCGTTCATGAACGGCCCCAACTCCGGCAAAGACGTGTTCATCCCCCTGGAATTCCTCATCGGCGGCCAGGAAATGCTCGGCAAGGGCTGGATGATGCTGATGAACTGCCTGTCGGTGGGCCGTTCGATCTCCCTGCCTGCGGTCGGTACCGGTGCGGCCAAGTTCACCAGCCTGGTAACGGGCCAATACGCCCAGGTGCGTGAGCAGTTCAACGTGCCGCTGTCAGCGTTCGAAGGTATCCAGGAAGCCCTGGCGCGCATCGGCGGCAACGCCTGGCTGATGGACAGCGCACGCATGCTCACCGCCAATGCAGTCGACCTGGGTGAGAAACCCTCGGTGCTGTCGGCCATTCTCAAGTACCACCTCACCGAGCGCGGCCGCGAATGCATCAGCCACGCCATGGACGTGCATGGCGGCAAGGGCATCATCATGGGCCCGAACAACTACCTGGGCCGTAACTGGCAAGGCGCGCCGATCTTCATCACCGTGGAAGGCGCGAATATTCTTTCGCGCAACCTGATGATCTTTGGCCAGGGCGCGATTCGCTGCCATCCGTTCGTGCTCAAGGAAATGGCCCTGGCCGGCCGCGAAGACCGTGATCAGGCGTTGAAGGAATTCGACGGCCTGCTGATGCAACACATCGGCTTTGCCGTGAGCAATGCCGCCAGTACGCTGGTGCTGAACCTGGGCGTAGGTCACTTCGAGAAAGCGCCGGGCAACCGCCTGAGCCAGGGTTACTTCCGCGCACTGAACCGTCAGGCTGCTGCGTTCGCGTTGCTCGCTGACTTGAGCATGATGCTGCTGGGCGGCGAGTTGAAACGTCGCGAACGCCTGTCGGCGCGCCTGGGCGATGTGCTGAGCCACATGTACCTGGCGTCGGCGGCGCTTAAGCGTTACCACGACCTGGATTCGCCGGACCACCTGGAACCGCTGTTCGCCTGGGCCATGGAAGAAAGCCTTGGCGAGTCGGAGCGTGCGCTGGATGAGCTGCTGAGCAACTTCCCTAACAGGGTGCTCGGTTGCTTGCTGCGGGTCATCGTGTTCCCGTTCGGGCGCCGCCACACCGGACCGTCCGATGCACTGGACGCCGAGGTGGCCGCGGTGATTGGGCGCGCCAAAGGCGACCCGACCCTCGAAGAGCTGCTGGCGGGCTGCTACCGCCCGCAATCGGCAGAAGACCCGGTCGGCGCCCTGCAACACGCCTACGACCTGCTCGGTGCCAGCCACCCGCTGCAGAAAAAACTCCACGCGGCGCTCAAAAGCGGTCAGGTCAAACCCACCGCTGGCGAACACGTCATCGACGCCGCCCTGCACGCCGGCGTGCTGCAACCGGGCGAAGCGCAAACCCTGCGCGACGCCGAAGCTGCACGGCGCAAGGTGATCGACGTGGATGATTTCAGCAAGGAAGAGCTGACTCAGGCTGAGGGTAAAGTCCGCTGATACCAGCGGTCATATAAAAACGGGCGCTTGAGCTATATACTCTCGCGCCCGTTTTTGCTTTAGAGGACTTATCTCGTGTCCAACGTCGTTGCCGATCATCTCGTCTTGCTCGACCACTTGCGCAGCATCCTGGTTGCCGTCGGCGAAGCCGAACAGGTGCCCGAGGAAAGCCACACCCTGTTTCTGGAGCGCTTCGACGAATTGCGCGCCCTGCTGCCGATCGACCCGATCGAGAGCCAGTACCTGGGCCAGGACCTGATGAGCCAAGTCATCCTGCGCTACCCGCAGATCGCCCACCTGGTGCCGCGCGACCTGCTGTGGTTTTTTGGCGGCGATTGCCTGCATTTCATGCCGGATGAAGAACTGGACCTGTACCAGGCCCTGGAAGAGCGTCGCTTCGAGGCTGAACAGAACGACGAACCGTTCGACTGGAACCAGGAAAAGCAGTTGCTGGCCATGCCGCACGACCAGAGCAAGCACTGATCTGCAGGCCACAACCGAACTAAATGTGGGAGCGGGCTTGCTCGCGAATACGGCGGATCAATCAACATGTTTGGCGACTGACACACCGCATTCGCGAGCAAGCCCGCTCCCACCTTTTAACCGCGTTCCCTACCTTCGACGCAGTGTCGGTTCGCGTGCCATACACTCGACCAGATAATCAATAAACACCCGCAACTTCGGCGGCAGATACCGCGTCGGCGAATGCAGCAACCACGCCTCGCCATGATAAGAGGCAATAAAATCCCACGCCGGCAACACCTGCACCAAACGCCCCTCCTCCAATGCATGCCGCGCAGTGAAGTACGGCAAGCTGCCAATGCCCACATGCTGCAACACCGCATCCAGCCGGACCCCGGTGTGATTCGCCGCATACCGTCCGCGCACGCCAACCGTCACCGCTTTGCCGCCCTGGCGGAATTTCCAGCGCGAATCGCCCGGGGTTTCGCCCAGGTAAATGCAACTGTGTTCGAGCAAATCATGCGGATGGCCCGGCGTGCCGTGCTCGGCCAGGTACTGCGGCGTCGCGCACAGCAAATGTTCGATGGGCAACAATTGTCGGCCGACCAACCCGGGCGGTGGGCTGTCGGTGATGCGGATACTCAGGTCGACATTGTCATCGATCAAGTCCACATGCCGGTCTTCAAGAATCAGCTGCACATCCACTTTGGGATAGCGGCGCAAGAACTCCGGCATATGCGGATGCACCACGAATCGCCCGACCGCCTTGGGCACGCTGACCCGCACCAGCCCTTCCGCTTCATGGGTAAACTGGCCGCTGATTTCCATCACCGAACGCGCCGCGTTGAACATTTCCTGGCAACGCTTGAACACCTCTTCGCCCCCCTCGCTCAGGCGCAGTTTGCGCGTAGTGCGTTGCAGCAACCGCGTGGCCAGGGCCTGTTCGAGGCGCGAAATACTGCGGCTCACCGCCGAGGGTGAAACGCTCAGTTGCCGCGCGGCTTCAGAGAAGCTGCCGGTTTCCACGACTTTGACGAAAATCGCCATTTCACCCAGCAGGGGCAGAGGAAGATTGATGCTCATGACGCACAGGTCCATTGATAATTGAACGGATTATCACCCATCCACGCACTATTTATACTGCCCGTAGAACCCTGATGTGGATGTAGATGATGACCGAGCGCCTGTTTTTTACCCATGACCACCTGACCGCCGAGCTTGAAGTGCTGGCCTGTACGCCGCACGAGGACCAGTTTGCCGTCACGCTGCAGTCAACCCTCTTCCATCCGCAGGGCGGCGGGCAACCGTTCGACATCGGTTGGCTCGGCGACAGCCAGGTGGTGCGCGTCACCCAGGAGGCCGATCGCGTCGTGCACTATGTTGACCGCCCTGTGGCGCCCGGCCCGATCACCGCACGGGTCGATGAACAGCGCCGCGCCTTGTACACGCGCCTGCATTCGGCCGGGCATCTGATTGGCAATGCCGGGGAAAGCTTGGGCTGGATGCCGATCAAAGCCCATCACTGGCCGGGCGAATGCAAAATCACCTTTATCCGCGGGCAAGCGGCACAAGCCATCGATGCCGAGGCGTTTCAAACGCAGATCAACCAATGGATCGCCGAGGACCACGCGCGCCAGATGACGCTGGAAGATGGCACCCGCAAAGTCGGCTTCGGCAAATTACCCGCTTATGCGTGTGGCGGCACCCATGTGCAAGCCTTGAGCGAACTGGGCCACGTCACGATCCTGGCCCTGTCGGAGAAAAAGGGCGCGCTGTCGGTGCGTTACAGCCTCGACTAAAATTCCAGCGACAGGGCCGCTTGTGGCGAGCGGGCTTGCCCCGCGTTGGGGCGCGAAGCGGCCCCAATACAGTCACCGCATTTTTTCAGAAAGAGGTAATTGTCAGGTTTTGGGGGGCTGCTTCGCAGCCCAACGCGGGGCAAGCCCGCTCGCCACAGCAAGCCCGCTCGCCACACCCAACCTGCACGCACCCCACTGTGCATCAAACCGCAATCGCCCCCGCCCTCCCCGGCTCCACCACAAACGATTTGAGCGTCGACACCGTCGCCGCCGGGTCACGTGGGTCAGTGATCACCCGGAAGTTCGTCAGCATCTTCGACGCCTCAAGCTTCACCGACACGTACCCACGCTGGCGACTGTCGAAGAACTTCACGTGCGGATTGAGCGGCAAGATCTGGCTGAAGGCTTCAAAGGGCGGGCCATCGGAGGTGACCGAGCTGCCAACGAACTCGGTGGCAACGATGGGCGAGTCCGGGTTGTTGCCATCGGCATGCAGGTCAGTGGTCCAGAACGAATGGATATCACCGCCCCAGAACACCGGGTTCTTGACCTGATTGCGCGTGATGGACGCCAGCATGCGTGAGCGGTTGGCCATGTAGCCGTCCCAGCCATCGGTCCAATGCCCGACCTGATGGCTGGTCAGGTCACGCTGGATCAACGGCGCCACCAGCAGATCCTGAGCGATCACATTCCACTGCGCTTTCGACTGGGCAAAACCCTGGTCGAGCCAGACTTCCTGTTGCCAGCCAAGCATCGTGCGGCCGGGGTCGCGCAGGTCCTTGCAGGTGTTGGCGGCGATATGCCCCTGGTGACTGCCGTTAGCCTGAATACACGGCTGCTCGGAGCGGTATTGGCGGCCATCAAGCACATGAAAACGCGCCAGCCGACCATAATCGAGTCGCCGGTAAATGCGCATGTCCGGCCCTTTCGGCACACTGCTGACACGCAGTGGCATATGTTCGTAAAACGCCTGGTACGCCACCGCCCGTTGCCTTAAAAACTGCTCAACCGGAATCTTCGGGTCCTGGGACCAGCGGTTGGCGTAGTCATTCTGCACCTCATGGTCGTCCCACGTGGCCACGCTGGGTGCTGCCGCGTGCAAAGCCTGCAGGTCCGGGTCGGTTTTATACAGCGCGTAGCGGTTGCGGTAGTCACTCAGGCTCACGGCATTGCCGCTGCCGTGCGGGCGGATGATCTTGCCTGAGTCCGCTGCGTACGAGCTGTCGTAGATGTAATCGCCGAGAAAAAACACCAGATCGGGTTGCTCCGCCGCCAGGTGACGGTAGGTACTGAAGTAGCCACGCTCCCAGTGCGAGCAGGAGACAAACCCCACGGTGGCCGCCGCCATGGCGTGCAGCGGCGGCGCGGTACGTGCCTGGCCCACCGGGCTCTGTGCGCCGAGGCCGTCGAACTGATACCAATACGGCCTGCCCGCTTCCAACCCGGCAACCTCGACATGCACCGAATGGGCAAACCGCTCAGTCGCCATGACATCGCCTTGCTTGACGATACGCGTCATCGCCGCATCACTGGCCACGCGCCAACGCACCGGCACGGCGCGGCTCAACCCGCCGCGCCCGTCCGCAGCATTGAACAGCGGCGCCAGGCGCGTCCAGATCACAAAGCCATCCGGCAACGGGTCGCCGGAGGCCACGCCGAGGGTGAAGGGGTAATCAACCCCGGCACTGCGCGCAAATGGGCTTAAGATCGAAAACGCGGTGGCAACCGCCAGCCCGCTCAGTACGCGGCGCCGATCAGCGTCCACGCCGCCCTTCACAACGCACGCTCCCAGTCGCCGCGCACGCTGGCAAATGTCAGCAAATCCTCATACACGCCATTTTTGAAAAACGCTTCGCGCATGCAGCCCTCGTAGCGCAAGCCGATTTTCTGCATGACCCGCGCCGATTCCTGGTTGCGACCAAAACACTGGCTGCCGACGCGCTGCAACCCCAGTTCGGTAAAGCCGAAGTCCATCACTGCACGCGCCGCTTCTGCGGCGTAGCCCGCGTTGCGGCGATGGGCCGCCACCCAGTAGCCAAGGTGACCATAGTGATGACGGGCGTTGATCCGCAGGCTGACCATGCCGATCAATTCACCGGTTTCGCGCAGGTGCATGCCCAGGCCCAGCAGTCCGCCCGCACGGTATTTTTCCTGCATCTGCGCGATAAACGTCCGCGCGACTTCCAAGGTGTAGGGCGACGGAATGCTCGCGGTGTTGTCGGCAATGGTGGGCTCGTTGACGAGGCTGAAAAGTGTCTCGGCCTGGCTCATTTCCAGCGCCTGCAATAGAAGTCGTGGTGTGGATATTTGAGGCAGTGCAGTCGGCATACGGGGCGGCCCTCGAGGTAAATTCTTTCAGAATGTACGCCCTTCGTGTCAGTTTCATTACGTCATGAAACTGCAAGGCAAAACGCCTGAAAGACTCGTCCTAGAGCCTTCAAAACGTCAATTAAAGTTAACCATTCGGTCATTTTTGGTTGTTAGCGTGTCGCCCCTAATTCAATGACGGGGCAACAGAATGAGAACCTGGGATGAACCCAAGAAACGCAAGGCGCACATCGAGCTGATCCCGATGATCGACGTGATGATGTTCCTCCTGGTGTTTTTCGTACTGGTGAGTTTGAACGTGATTCCGGCACTTGGCATGAAGACTCAACTGCCCAGCGCCAGCAGCTCGCAGCAACTCAAGCCGCAGAACAAATTCATCCTCACCCTCGGCCTGCAAGGCCAGCTGCAACTCGACGGCAAGGACCTCACAGTCGACGCCCTGGTCCCTGCGCTGAAAGCCGCTGAAAAGCCGGATACCAAGTCGACCATCATCGTCAACAGCGACAAAGGCGTGGAAGTTGCGCGCCTGGTGGAAGTCATGGACACCCTGCGCCTGGGTGGCTTTACCTCCGTGTCCATCGCCACGCGTAAGTCCTGATCATGTATGCCCTGTTTCGTGCGCGTCGGCTGCTGGGCAGTGTCCCGGCCCTGATCGCCCTGGTGCTGATTGCACTGGGTATCCAGTCCCAACCCCTGAAAATCCAGCCGCAGTATGACGAGTCGGCGGTTGAACTTGCCCTGGTCGAGCCCGAGCCCGAAGTGGTCCCCGAGCCCGTGGTGGAGCAGGAGCCACCGCCGCCGGTGATTGAGGATGAAGAGGCCGAACCGGCCCCGCCGCCACCACCGCCCAAACCCTTGCCAAAACCTGAACCCAAACCCAAGCCGGTGCCCAAACCCAAGCCGGTGGTCGCCGCCAAACCGACGCCAACGCCAGCGCCAGTGGCGCCGGTTGCTGCCAAGCCGGTACAGGCCGCCGTTGCGCCGACACCTGCCCCGCCGGCGCCACCCAAAGTAGATGGCCAGGCACTGGAAGGCGGCTACCTCAAAGGCCTGCGCAACGAGTTGGACACGTACAAGCAATACCCCACCGGGCGCCAGGCGTCTCTCGAACGCCCCAGTGGCGAGGTGGTGGTCTGGTTGATGGTGGACCGACAAGGCCGCGTGCTCGATGCCGGAATCCAGACCCCGGCGCCGAGCATGCTGCTCAACCGAGCCGCTACCAATAGCCTGCGTCGCATCAAGCAAGTCAAGCCGTTCCCCGAACAAGCCTTCGGTGGACGTAACGAGCAACGCTTCACCGCCACCTTCAACTACAGCGTGCAATAAGCACCCGACACCAGGACGACAGTGATGAGGTTCACCCGTATTCATCTGGCACTCGTTGCCGCGACTAGCATGAGCCACGCAGTGGTCATGGCCGATACCAATGACAGTGACGTCGGCACGATTGGAATACAGGGGGGCAAGGCAACCGCGGGGGGCGGTTACATGGTCCAGGAAGAGAGCGCCAAGGGCCGCTCGACCATTACCAAGGAAGCCTTGGATAAACAGACCGCCACCGGCAACGCCATCGACAAGCTCAAGTACACGCCGGGCCTGAACATTTCCAGCGAGGACAACACCGGTCTGTCGGGCTTTCGCTTCACCATGCGCGGCATGAACTCCGACCAGGTCGGCATGTCGGTCGACGGCATGCCGATCAACGACTCCGGCAACTACGCGCTGTATTCCAACCTGCTGGGCGATCCGGAAAACATCGACCAGATCTTCGTCACCCAAGGCTCGTCGGAAGCCGACGGCCCGCATATCGGTTCCAGCGGCGGCAACATCGGCATTGTGACCATTCGCCCGACCAAGGAAACCGGGGCCTTCGTCAAACAAGTGGTGGGCAGCAATGCCACGCGCAAGACCTTTGCGCGCCTCAACACCGGTGAGGTCAACGGCCTGAGCAACTGGCTGTCGGCCTCGCATACCGAAGGCCAGATGTGGCGTGGCTCGGGCGCCGTGCGGGCGGACAAGGTGGAGTGGAACAGCTTTTTCGACGCCGGCAACGGCAACACCGCCAACCTGATCCTCAAGTACCACGAGCAGGACAACAACAGTTACAGCCAGCTGACCAAGGCGCAGTTCCAGCAGTTCGGCCGCAAATATGACCCGTACCCGGCCAAGCCGGCGCTGGGCGCCAACGGCAAGATCAGCAGCTACTACGACCTGGCGCAGAACCCGTTCCAGACCTTTACCGCCGTGCTCAACACCCAGTACAAGCTGAGCGACAACCTGGCGCTGTCGGTGATCCCGTATTACTACTACGGCAACGGCAGCGGCGTGGGCTCCTCCGCTTATGCGCTCAACAGCGGCTCGAACAAGGGCGGCGTTTTCGACCTCGGCAACCTGCCAACGCAGGCCCAGTACAACGCCGACGGTTCGTCCACCACGGGCGTTTACTACCGCCCTTCGCGCACACAAACCTGGCGCCCTGGCATCACCACCAAACTCAACTGGGACCTGGGTGATCACAGCCTGCAATTCGGCTACTGGTACGAACGCGCGCGCCAAAGCCAGACCCAGCCGTTCATTGCCCTCAAAAACAGCGGCAAGCCCAGCGACACCTGGCCGGATGGCGACTCGGTGGTCGATGCCAACGGCAATACCGTACAGGGCCGCGACCGCTACACCGTGACGCCGGCGCAAAAAGTCTGGGCCCAGGACACCTGGTACATCAATTCGGACTGGACCCTGATCGCCGGCCTTGCCTACATGAATGTCGAGCGTGAAGGCACCAACCACGGCAGCCTCACCGAGCAACCGGGCAAAGCTGACCAGACCTACAACAAGTTGCTGCCCAATGCCGGCCTGAAATACCAGCTCGACGAGCGTGATCAGCTGTTCTACAGCCTGTCGCGCAACATGCGCATTCCGCAGAACTACGTGCTGTACGACAAAGGCGTCGGCTCGCTGGACTCCAAGCCGGAACTGAGCTGGAACCAGGAACTGGGCTGGCGCTACACCGGCGAAGACATGACCCTCGCCGCCACCTTGTTCTACATGCAGTTCAAGAACCGCCAGCTCACGTCCCTGGACAGCAACGGGGACTCGGCCGACATCAACGCCGGCACCGTGATCAACAAAGGCCTGGAATTGGAGTGGAGCGGCAAGCTGGCGCACAACTTCAATTACTACACCTCCTACACCTACACCAGCTCCAAGCAGCAGGACGACCTGACCGTCTTCAGCGCCGGCAGACCGATCGTATTGCCCACCAGCGGCAAGCAGTTCGCCAACGTGCCGACCAATATGCTGGCGGCCAACGTCGGCTATGACGACGGGCGCTTCTACGGCACCTTCGGCGGCAAGTTCACCAGCAAACTTTATGGCGACCTGACCAACGACGAAGCCATCTCTGCGCGCACCATTTTCAACCTCGGCGCAGGTATCTACCTGCCCGTGGACAAGAAAGTCGTCAAGGACGCGACCCTGCGCCTGAACGTCGACAACCTGTTCGACAAGAAGTACCTGGACGGCGTGTACACCACCAAAACCAACGCGGCGAGCTACAGCGGTTTCCGCGATGGCGACCCGGCCTACATCGTTGGCCTGGACCGTACCGTCACTGTTTCCCTGGAAGCGAATTTCTAACTGCGAGGCTATAGATCATGGACATGAACCTGCTTCACGACATCACCTTTTATGTGATGTACGCCGCCATGGCGATTGCGATTTTCATCACCATCGAACGCGGCATTTACTTCGCCTACGTGCGCCGCCAGGCGCGGGCCTTGACCGAGGTGCTGGGCGCCAATGTGCACAGCGAGCGCGACTTGCCGCAAAGCCTGACCCGTCGCGACAGCCTGCCACTGAACATGGTGCTGCCGGTGCTGGCGCAAAAGGCTTCTCAGGGTTCGCGCAAGGACCTGGACGACGAGATCGAAACCCAGTACCTGAAGACCCGCGCGCCGCTGTCGCGCAGCCTGTGGATCATCGAGACCATCACCACCGCCGCGCCGCTGCTCGGCCTGTTGGGCACCATCCTGGGCATCATCGACACCTTCAAGGCGCTGGCCAGTGCCGGCGTATCCGACCCAGGCCAGATCTCCGGTGGCATCGGGACGGCGTTGTTCGCCACCGGCTTGGGTATCGCCATCGCGCTGTTCTGCGTGGTGTTCCACAACTTCTTCCAGGACAGCCTGGAGCGCATCAACGACCAGCTGAAAATCCTGCTGATCCGCGCCGCCACCGGCGCCCGCGTACACAATGAAGTGCCGCACCTGGTGCCCACGCCACTGCACAGCCGCACGGCGTGACTATTGGGCGGGCGCGCAATGCGCCCGCCATTCTTTTTGTCCGGTGAGACGCGTATGTCCCTATCGATGAAGTTGCGTATCGCAGGCCTCACTGGCTTGCTCCTCAGTCCGCTGGCCCAGGCGGACTTTTCAATTCCAGGCTTTGAACTGGTGCACACCGTGCCGGTGGATACCGCGCTGAGCACGGCCGATTTGCGCCAGCCGGGGCCGGTGTGGATCGCGTTGTTTGATGGCGCAAAAAACAGCATTGATATCGGCCAGTTCTACGCCGCCGACCATCCCGGCTCGGTGATGGACAAGGTCATTGAACACCTGGAAGCTGCCGGCAAACGTGGTGTGAAGATTCGCTTTTTGCTTGAGGAAAAAGGCCTTCGGCTGTCGGAGGCTTCTACCCTGGAGCGCTTGCGCGCGATTCCCAACCTGACCTTTCGCGTGCTCTCGTACGGGCAACTGAGCGGCGGGATTATCCACGCCAAGTACATGGTGGTGGACGGCAAGCAGGCGTTTATCGGTAGCCAGAATTTCGATTGGCGCTCGCTGGAGCATATCCATGAAACCGGCTTGCGCATCAGTGATGCCACCGTGGTCAATCAGGTGCAGGCGATCTTCAATCAGGACTGGCAGGCCCAGGCCGCGCTTGCAGATAAGCAACCCGTGCCGCTGCCGGCTACGGGCGAGGAGCCGGCACGCACCGGCAACTATCTGGTGGCCAGCCCGCAACGCTACAACCCGCCCGGCGTAGGCGATTCACAGCTGGAACTGCCGCGCCTGTTGAGCGAGGCCAAAAAAGAGGTGCGCGTGCAACTGCTCGACTACGCGCCGCTGTCCTACGGGCCGGACCGAACCCGCCCCTACTACGCGGTGATCGACAACGCCGTGCGCGCCGCCGCCGCGCGTGGGGTGTCGATCAAGCTGATGGTGTCCAACTGGAACACCGACTCGCTGGAACTGCCCTACCTCAAAAGCCTGGCCGTGCTGCCCAACGTAGAGGTCAAAATCGTCACCCTGCCGCAGGCCAAGCAAGGGTTTATCCCCTACGCGCGAGTGATCCACAGCAAGACCATGGAAATTGACGGGCAAGTAGCATGGATCGGCACCAGCAACTGGCTGGGCGGGTACCTGGATAACTCGCGCAACCTGGAAGTGGTGATGCATGACGCGTCGATGGCCAAGCGGGTGGGCGAGCTGCATGCGCAATTGTGGGATGGCCCGTATGCCAAGGCACTGGATGTCGCGGCGCAGTACCCGGACCCGCATCCTGGCAAGCCGTGAGCTGATCTCGATTCTTCGTACGCAAAAAAACAATGTGGGAGCGGGCTTGCCCGCGATAGCGGAGTGTCAGTTAACGTAGGCGCTGGCTGACACGCCGCCTTCGCGGGCAAGCCCGCTCCCACATTTGAATTTTGGTGGTTCAAATTGGAAGTGGTGATGCATGCGCAATTGTGGGATGGCCCGTATGCCAAGGCACTGGCTGTAGCGGCGCAGTACCCGGACCCGCATCCTGGCAAGCCGTGAGCTGAACTCGGTTTTTCCTGCGCAAAAGAACAATGTGGGAGCGGGCTTGCCCGCGATAGCTGAGTGTCAGTTAACGTAGGCGCTGGCTGACACACCGCCTTCGCGGGTAAGCCCGCTCCCACATTTGAATTTTGGTGGTTCAAATTGGAAGTGTTGATGCATGGGCAATTGTGGGATGGCCCGTATGCCAAGGCACTGGCTGTAGCGGCGCAGTACTCGGAGCCGCATCCTGGCAAGCCGTGAGCTGAACTCGGTTTTTCCTACGCAAAAAAACAATGTGGGAGCGGGCTTGCCCGCGATAGCGGCGTGTCAGTTAACGCAGGCGCTGACTGACACACCGCCTTCGCGGGCAAGCCCGCTCCCACATTTGATGCTTGGTGGCTCAACTACCGAGGTAGGACATTTCCCTCATCCGGGTCTCCCCTACCACTCCTTGGTGATGGTAGTGTGTGAAATTGTTTCTGACATTTCGATCAGAAATTTCCTCACTCCTCTTTTGCAAAGGAATGCCTCTAGTCATGCACTTCCCACTGAAAAAACTGGTGGCTGCCACCCTGTTCGCGGCCAGCTTCTCGGCCATTGCCACACCCGCATTCGCCAACATCAGCGCCGAACAAAGCGCGACCATTATCAAACATTTCAGCGAAACCCCAACCACCGATTTCCGTGGTTTCCTCGGCACCCTGGCCAAGAGCGACCTGGCGAAAACCGATGACGTCGGCCCGGCCATCAACGCCTTCCTGGCCAACAAAACCCTGACCGCCGACCAGCAGAACGAAATCAACCGCCTGCTGGGTATTTACACCCGCGTTAAATACGGCAAAGCCGCGCTCGAAACCCTGCGCGAGCTGGTCGAAATTCCGACCTTCAACGTCGACGGCCTGCCGCAGTACAAGAACCCGGAATTCCTCAAGATCGCCGACAAGATCCAGAGCCTGGCCAAAGCCTTCAACCTGAACTTCCGCAACATCGACAACCGCGTGTACGAAATTTCGCTGGAAGGCAGCGGCGATGAAGTCGTCGGCATTCACGCCCACGCCGACGTGGTGCCAGTAACCCCGGAAAACTGGGTGCTCAAGGACGGTACCAAGCTCGACCCGTTCAAGGTCACGCTGATTGGCGATCGCATGTATGGTCGCGGCACCGAGGATGACAAAAACGGCATCGTGGTCGCCCTGTACGCCATGAAGGTGATCAAGGAAGAGAAGCTGCCGCTGGCGCGCAACTTCAAGCTGTTGGTGGACACCACTGAAGAAACCATGGGCGACGCGATCCCCTATTACTTCGAACACAACCCGGTGCCGCAATACAACCTGGCGCTGGATGGCGGCTACCCGGTCGTGATTGCCGAGAAAGGCTACGGCACCGTCATGGCGAGCTTCCCGGTGCGCAAAGGCACTGGCAAAGGCGCGGAAATTATCTCGATGACCGGCGGCATGGCCACCAACCAGATTCCGTCGGCCTCGGTCGCCACCCTGCTCAGCGACAAGCCTGCTGAACTGGCCGCCAGCCTGCAAAAAGCCGGTGCTGACTACGTCAAGCAAAATGGCGGCAATTTCGACGTAACGGCCAAGGTGGTCGGCAAAGAGGTCAAGTTGACGCTCACCGGTGTGTCGGCCCACTCCTCCGAGCCGGAAGCGGGCGTCAACCCGGTCGCACGCATGCTGGAGCTGATCCACAGCATTGACGGCAAGATCGCGCTGAAGCACAACCACATCACCGACGCCGCACACTATGCGGCTGACAACTGGGGCCTGGATTACCTGGGCGGCAAGTTGGGTGTGGGCTTCTCCGATGCGTTCATGGGGCCACTGACCACCTCGCTGACGTTTGTCGGCCAGGATGACAAAGCCTTCAAGCTGGCGGTGAACCTGCGCATCCCCAAAGGCAAATCGCCGGAGGTGCTCAAGACAGAAATCGAAGAGAAAATCAGCGCCTGGGACAAGCACACCCACGTGGCGATGAACGTCACCTACTCGGTGGCCGAGCCGATGTACCGCAACCCTGAAGGTGAGTGGGTCAAAGCCCTGCTGGCCGTGGCCAGCGAAAACCTCGGCATGGAGCACACGTTCGGCACGTCGGCCGGTGCGACCTCCGTGCATGAGCTGCCCAATGGCGTGCAATTCGGCCTGGCGAAGCCGGACGTGAAGTACACCGGGCACACCGACGGTGAGTTCAAGACCGTCGAGCAGTTCTTGCTGGACCTGCAGATCGTCACGGAAATGATCGGCCGTGTGGGGCAACTGCCGAAGCTCTGATACGCAAAGGTAAAGACCACAACGCCGATCAAGATTGATCGGCGTTGTGGTTAAACAGGTCGGGCTTGCGGCCTAAAACATATCCATCGCATTGCACAGCTTGGCCTTCTCTACCGGCACGTTCTCCGGTTTCCCCGTCGGGTTCAGGCGCTGCAACGCAATCAGGCACTGGCCACCGTCCAGCAGGATCAGTTCGTAATCTTGCCCGGCCTTGGGGGTGAAGTGAAAGCTCTGCCTGCAGCTATAGGCATTGCCGCCAGACACATAGCCCTCACTCTGGAAGTTCATGGCAAAAGGCTTGTTCGCCGGCACCTTCAGTTCGCTACGCGCCGAGCCTTGCGCCTCCACCCGGCGGTTGCTCTCGGGCATGCCCAGGCTGTGGCCATTATTCTGACCCGCAAAGCCGGATTCGGACACGGCCATCACCCCGGCGCCAGGCACACGCCAGTCGATGCAATCACGGCCCGGCACACCACGCGCCATGCCATTGGTGATCACGCGCAAGCGTGCGGTATCCCCTGCTGTGGGTTCAACATAGGGCGTGTTGTAAGCACGGATATTGGAAATATTGCCGCAGCCACTCACGGCCACGGCCAGGCCGGCTATCAGAAACGCTCTCATGGAAATCCTTTTTTTGAGGCCTAACGGCAGTGATAAGGGCTTTCGCTGCGCAGTTCTTCGCCGGTCCGGGCATCGCGAATGATCACCGTCGCCCCCGGCGCATTGAGGCAGAACGCATTACGTATGGGGTAAATGTTATGGCCCTCGGCGGTGAACGTGCCGAGCTTGGTTAACGGGGCGCCGGAGGCGTCCTGAGCCGTCACGGTGTATTCACCCGACATGGTCAGACAGCCGCTCAGTAACAGCAGCAAGGTGGCGCAGATTGCATATTTCACAGGTGATGTCCCTATCGTGTTGAGTACAACGTGCCAAAACGGGCCAGAGACTCCCTTGGCCGGAAAAACACTTCCATTTCGCGTCTTTGTGAAATTTTCCTGCCGGCGCATCAAGCACCAGAACGGCACTTGAGCAGCAAGAATCGCCTTGATGGCCAATGGCTGTATGAGCGGACAACGCTCACAAAGTTCATGCAAAACAGGGAAATGGCCTACCAGGCTTTGCAACCCGCGGCCATGGCGGGCTGCGCTGTAGCCCTTCAAGCCTCAAGCATCAGGATATCTTCAAAGAACCCGCCGACCGGCTCGGTGGGGTGGCAGAGCTGGATCTCCAGCACCCACACCATTTCACTCGGCGTGATCTCAAGCGCGGCCAATTCCTGGTTTCCGAACAAGGCGTGGGGGAAATCCGCAATACGGTGGCCGGCCAGGTTGCGCGACAACCGCCAGCCCTTGGAAACGGCCCGTTCCTCGGCAAAGTCATAGAGTTCACAGCCGGTCAGGCCACGTATCCAAGCCTCGCGGGTTTCATCGAACACTTCATGCAAGACCTTGAAGCAATCGCGGTGCAGCGCTGACTCGCCGAAGACGAAGGTGTCGCCATAGTCGCCCTCATAGCCGTCCCACACCGGGCCGAGGTCGACCACCACGATATCGGTGGCACGCAGCGTGCGCAGTGGGTCAATGCCTTCCCTGGGCGGGCGAACCGTGTCGTCGCCAAAACGAATGTAAGTCGGATGCCAGGTGTGGGAGGCGCCCATGGCCTGCAATTGCTCGGCGGCCATGTCGAGGGCCTCCCCGGTGGTCATGCCGACTTTGAGCTGGCTGGCAATCGCTGCCAGGGCGCGGATGGTTTTTTCACGGGCGGCGAGCATGCCGTCCAGCGAGTACCGAGGGCCGACTTTTTCCCAGGTTTCATCCAGTCCATTGAGCAGCGTGTCGGCGCTCGACTGGCCACTGGGAACAAACGCTTCGGCGATAAAACGATGGCTCGGCAAACCCGCTTCCAGGCAATCGGCACGCGCCTGGCTGATCATGCCGCCGTTACCGCAGGCATACACCTGAGCCGACTCCCAACGGTGCCCATGGCTGAGCGCCACTTCCTGCACCCTGCCCTGCGCCGCCAATACCGGGTGCCAGTGAAAACGCGGGTGGTCGATGACCGCCTGATCCAGAAATACGCGGTCGTAAAAGTCTGCCGCCTGCGCGCCGCCCCAGTAAAACGTCAGCTCCACATCCTGCTTCAACGCGCTCAGCAGGATCGGCTTGATACCCGCGTAGCCGGTGCCTGTGGCGAACAGCACCACAGGCGCATCGTCATCGTCCTGCCAGGTGCAGGCACCAAAAGGCCCCTCCAGCGTCAACAGATCGCCAGCCTCAAGACTGTCCAGGAGGGTCTCGGAAAAAAGCCCGCCGCGCACCCGGCGAATCTGAAACACCAGACGCCCATCGCCGTCGACCGGCAGGTTGGCGATCGAGAAACAGCGCGAGTCGCCATCGACCAGGCGGAACTTGAGGTACTGGCCCGGCCGCACGGCCAGCGGCCTGTCCGGCATCACCACCAACTCAATGATGCCGGGGCTCAGGGCGCGCTTGCTCAGCACCGTCGCCTCGACCACCAGCGCAGGTGTATCCAGCGACCAACCGGGAATCTCCAGGCGCATGTCGGCGCAGGCGTGGCTTTGGCACAAGAGCATTTCATTCGCTGCCAGCGGGTAGCACGGCGCGGGTGCGCCCGGCGCCAGCTGCTTGGCGCGGTAGTGGCCTTGCGTGACCACCACCTTGCACGAACCACAGGCGCCGCGCCGGCACGAGAACGGCACAGACAGGCCGCTGGCGAGCATCGCGTCCAGCAACAGCTCATCGCCGGCTTCAAAAGTTTTCCCTGAGGGGGAAAGTTCGATGAGATGGCGTGTGTTCATAAGCACCTCGGGGTCAGTGAGGCTTGATTGTTGCGCTAGACTAGGCCCATTAAAACCTCCAGTTTTGGATAATTCACATGGTCCAGATGCG
Organism: Pseudomonas sp. RGB; assembly: GCF_007713445.1. NCBI lineage: Bacteria > Pseudomonadati > Pseudomonadota > Gammaproteobacteria > Pseudomonadales > Pseudomonadaceae > Pseudomonas > Pseudomonas sp. RGB. Next base: position 30,686 of record NZ_VMSH01000027.1, read on the forward strand.
TAAATGGCGCCCGCTGCTCAAGCTCGACGAGCGCACGCCCCAGGCGTCCTATCGCAAGATTGCCGAAGGCCTGGTGCAGGCCATCCTCGAAGGACGGCTGCCGCCCGGCACGCTGCTGCCGGGCACACGGGAAATGGCGCAGATACTCGACGTCAACCGCAAGACGGTGATCCTGGCTTACGAGGAAGCATCGACCAAAGGCTGGTTGATCAGCGAGCCGCGCCGGGGCACGTTCGTCAATGCGCAATTGGCGCCAACGCCCGCGTCCAACCGCGCGCAGCACTCCTTTGCGCCACCACTGCTGGCGCAGCCAGTGGTGCCGTATTTCGAGCAGAATGCCCAAGTCATCGCGCTGCAGCATCGGCATGACGCACTGTTTTTCGATAACGGTGCCTGCGACCACCGCTTGCTGCCCCAGGCCGTTTTACACCGCTATTACCGCAATGCCCTGCGCAGCAGTTTTGCGTCCAACTCGGTGCGCTACGGCAGCGAGGGCACCGGCTATGAATTGCGTTGCGCGCTGGCAGAGATGCTGCGCAACAATCGCGGGCTGACAGTCAGCGCCGAGAATATCTGCCTCACGCCCGGCACTCAGGTGTCGCTGTACCTGACGGCCAGCCTGCTGATCAAACCCGGTGATGTGGTGCTGGTGGAACGCCTGAGTTACCCGCCGGCATGGGAAATTTTCCGCAAGCTCGGCGCGCATTTGATCACCGTCGATATGGACGATGAAGGCTGTCGCACGGACCACATCGAGCAGTTATGTCACGCACATGATGTAAGGATGATTTACCTCACGCCGCACCACCAGTTTCCCACCACGGTGAGCCTGCATGCGGCCCGTCGGCAACACCTGCTGGCGTTGGCGGCGCAGCACAATTTCTGCGTGATCGAAGAAGACTACGACCACGAATATCACTTCAACGGGCGGCCCTATTTGCCGCTGGCCAGTGATGGCGCGCAACGCCATGTGATCTACATCGGCTCGTTATCCAAGGCGTTGGGGTCGACGTTTCGTTGCAGTTATGTGGTGGCTCCGGCCAGCGTGATTGAGGTGCTGCAGAACAGCGCGGCATTGGTGGTAGGCGACACCGACGCGGTTGCACAAAAAATGCTCGCGGACCTGATCAATCAGGGGGAATTGAAGAAGCACCTGCGCCGTGTTTCGAAAGAATACGTGGCGCGTCGAGAGGTGCTGCACAGCTGTTTGCACAGCGCATTCGGCGATCGAATCCAGGTGCGAGAGCCAGAAGGCGGCCTGGCCCTCTGGGTTCGCTTCCAGGATGAAACCGACGTCGATCAGTTGCTCGCCACAGCCCGGGGCCAGGGCGTGGTGGTGCGCAGTGCGCGTCAGTTTTCACCGCTGAATGTGCCGGAAAATGCCCTGCGCCTGGGGTTTGCCTCGCTTGATCGGGATGAGATCCGGGAAGCCACACTGCGGTTGGCAAAGGTGATGAGCAGGCGTTGATCACATGCACGCATCAACACCACCTAGAGCGCGCCATGGCCGCTGTTTTGAAGCCGGGCAAGGTCGGGAAACTCGAGCAACAGCGCCCGATTGCCGCGACCGATATGCTCCATCACCGCCAGCGTGATGAACTCGCGCACCATCCCGCTCGAGACGTAATACATCGCCCAGGCTTGCTCGGGCGTGCAATGGCCGATCTGTTCTTCGATGTCCTTGTAGGCCTGGTATTCGTCCGGCTTCAAAACGTATGGGTCAGCCGCTTGGCGCATGATTTTTCTCCTCCCTGAAAACGCTGCGACAGCCCCTTGGTCTGCCGACGGATAACGCTGGGACGTTATGGCCCCATGCATACGCCGGCGCTGATCGACTTTCGTCGAGCGACTCCCCCATCATGTTTATGGAGCAATGCCTCGATGCGGTTCAGCAGTTGTTCTTGATTACCCAGTGACGTAAGGCCGTGGGTGCTTTGCGCCTCATAGGCCTCAACCATCTTTATCAGCGTCACTAATTGATAAGTGTCAGCTTTGGTTTTTTGCAAATAGCCATGTAAGCCCTCCGCCGATAAAGATGAATACCCAGCGGGGTTACGTACCGCTCTTGACCTTGGTCCACACGCGCGTGCGGATTCGTTCCAACTTCAACGGTAGTGGTTCAAGCGGAACAAGGGTGGCAACCGTATGCTTGTCAGGGTAAATCCACGGGTTGTCGCGCAGCTTCTGCTCGACGAACTCAGTGGCGTCCTTGTTAGCGTTCGGGTAAAGCGTGTGGTTCGAGCTCTTGGCAATCACTTGCGGTTCAAGCATGTAATTGATGAACGCCAGACCTTCCTTGGCATGGGGCGCATCTTTGAGCAGCACAAAGTTTTCCGACCACACCAACCCACCCTCACGCGGCAGGCTGTAGGCAATTTTGCGCCCGGTGTTGTTTTTCTCATTGATGGCCTGCGCCGTCAGCGCCCCGCTCGCCCAGCTCACGACCACACAAATATTGCCATCGGCAAAGTCGGCGTCGGTTCTGGATGAGTCGAAGTAGAGGATATAGGGACGGATTTTCAACAGTAGCGCCTGGGCTTTCTGGTAATCCTCAGGGTTCTGGCTGTTGCTCGGCAGGCCGAGGTAATTCAACGCGATCGAAATGACCTCGCTGGGCGAGTCGAGCATCGCCACACCGCAGGACTTGAGCTTGCTGATGTTTTCTTCTTTAAAGATCAGGTCCCAGCTGTCCACCGGGGCATTGTCACCCAGCGCGGCTTTGACTTTATCAACGTCATAGCCGATCCCGGTGGTGCCCCACAGGTAAGGCACGGCGTAGCGGTTGCCCGGATCATTCACCGAAAGCAGCGCCAACATCTCTGGGTCGATGTGGGAGAAGTTGCTCAGTTGGTCGCGGTCCAGCGGTGCAAGCACGCCCGCCTTGATCAGGCCGGGCAGGACATTGGAGGTGGCGACAACCACGTCATAGCCCGTGCGGCCGGCCATGACTTTGCTCTGCATGATCTCGGCGCTGTCGAAGGCATCCACGTGCATGCGCGCGCCGGTTTTTTGCTCGAACTCCTTGGGCGTCTCTGGCGCGATCAACCCGAACCAGTTGTACAGATTCACCTGAGGTTGCGCCGCCGCTGCGGGCGCGCTGATACCCACACAGACAAGCGAGGCCAAAAAAATGGCTCGCAAATGTGACTGACTCATATAACTATCCTTGTCAAAAACGACAGGCCTTCATGGCCTGCATCCGCTGGGAGGTGAATATACCCGGCGTCGTCGAATAGTAAATACCTACAAGTACTTAGCTCGCGCCTATGAACGCCTAACCCTAAAGGGGTAGAACATGTCACTCGACCTTCATAACCTGGCCTGGCACCGATCGGCCGGCAAGCTGATCATGGAGCTCAATCGCCCGGCTTTCTGGAGCTCGCTGGTTCGCGTGTTGAATGAATATGTGCAGATCGACAACTGGGTTGTCCTGGTTTTCAGCGATCAACGAGTCAACGTCATCAGCTTTACTGAAGTGGCCGATGCCGAGGAGGTGGATGCCCTGACTCAGCGCTACCTCAAAGGGCTGTACCTGCTGGACCCGTTCTACATTGCCAACCGGGAAAACCCGCAGAGTGGCTTTTTTCACCTGTCAGACATAGCGCCGGAGCACTTTCTGACCACCGAGTATTACCATCAGTATTTCGCCCAGTACGTCTCGGTGGATGAGGTGCAGTACAACGTTCAGCTCGATGAGGACAGGACGCTGTGTATTTCATTTGGCAGTAACGTGCGCTACAGCCCGGAACAGATCACCACACTGGATATCATCAAGCCTTGGGTTTTGGCATTGATGCACCAGCGTATGTGCTTTGAGATCGACGTTGAAAAAAACCTCAATGAGACACCGCCCTGGTCGCAGGCAATTGTTCAACTGGGCAGCCAGATCACAACACGTGAAAAGGACGTGCTCAAGTTGCTGTTGAGCGGGTTCTCCAACAAAGAAATCGCCGGCAAACTGTCCCTGTCGACAGAAACGGTGAAAGTGCACCGGCGCAACATTTACACCAAGCTGAACATCAAGTCCCAGTCCGAACTCTTTGCGCGTTTCTTCATGCCAAAACAGGACGTCTACGCGGTGAACTGAAGGCGCGGCCCTCAGCCCGCCGTGCCGAGAAACGGCAGCGCGAGGAACAGCTTGATCACCACCGCATTGGTGATGTCGATGAAAAACGCCCCCACCATCGGCACCACCAGAAAGGCAATCTGCGAGGGGCCGAAGCGTTGTGTCACCGCCTGCATATTGGCAATGGCGGTGGGTGTCGCGCCCAATCCGAAACCGCAATGCCCGGCCGCCAGCACCGCCGCATCGTAGTTGCTGCCCATTACCCGAAACGTTACGAAAATCGCGAACAGGGCCATTAACAGCGCCTGTGCCGCCAGCAGGATGACGATCGGCAACGCCAGCGCCGCCAGGTCCCAGAGCTTGAGCGACATCAAGGCAATCGCGAGGAACAACGACAGGCTGACATTACCCAGCAGCGACACTTCGCGCTCAAACACCTGATGCCAACCCAGCGCCGACAAGCCATTGCGCAGCACCACGCCGACAAACAGCACGCAGACAAAGGTGGGCAACTCGAAGGCGGTGCCCTGGATGACACCACTCAGGCACGTGCCAACCTGCAGGCTGATCGCCAACAAGGCCAGGGTTTCGATAAAGGAAAACGAGGTGATCATGCGTTCCTGATCGGGGCGCTCAAAGCCTTTGGGCCGCCGCGGCTGCGAGTGTTCAACGCCAGGCACCTGGACGCGCTTGATCAACAGACGCGCGACCGGGCCGCCAATCAAGCCCCCCAGCACCAAACCAAAGGTCGCCGAAGCAATCGCCAGTTCAGACGCGGAGGCCACGCCGTACTTCTCACTGAACACCGCGCCCCATGCGGCGCCCGTGCCGTGCCCACCCGACAGGGTGATGGAGCCTGCCAGCAAGCCCATCAATGGATCAAGCCCCAGCGCCTTGGCCAACGCGATCCCCATGGCGTTTTGCACCACCAACAGGGCCGTCACGACCAGCAGGAAAATACCCAGCACGCGCCCGCCTCGCTTGAGGCTGGCGAAATCTGCGTTCAGGCCAATTGTGGCGAAAAACGCCAGCATCAATGGGGTTTGTAAGGATGTGTCGAAGCGAACCTCGACATCCGCCAGCGCACGCAACGCCAGCAGCAGAGCGGCAACCAACAGGCCGCCGGCTACCGGCTCCGGAATGCTGTAGGCGCGTAGAAAGCCGATCCGGGCCACCAGCCAACGGCCCAATAAAAGCACCAGGGAGGCAGCGACCAGGGTTGAATAGAAATCAAGCTGAAGCATCTGGACAGTCCTTTGAAGTAAACAAGGAAAATGGGCTGGCCAGAGTAGAGACAGCGGAACAGGTACACAGCTACCCGACATTGATTACAGACTATTCCTACGCACATCAGCAAATGGCCTACACGCGTGGTGTGTTTTGCCGGCAAAAAAGCGACACGAACAAAAACGCCGATCATCACTGATCGGCGTTTTCGTTAAATATGGAGCGGGAAACGAGACTCGAACTCGCGACCCCGACCTTGGCAAGGTCGTGCTC
>NZ_VMSH01000028.1:0-32473 GCF_007713445.1 Pseudomonas sp. RGB
AAGTGTCCACCATGTCCCCGCACACCCGTCAACCATGTGTCCGGTCCGTACACGCTTTTCAAAAGTGACCCGCTGTAAGAGCGGAACCGATATCAGCCATCACCCATATAACGGATATGTACCCCGTCCCCCCATCACCCGCAAAACCAGACTACTTACCCCCAGTAATCTGCTTCACCAACTCCGCATGCCCCTTCACATCATCCGCCCGCGAAATCGCCTGAATCACCAGCAAGTGATTGCCCGAGCCACCCAGGAATGTCGAGTTCAAAGTCTTGCCGCCACCCTGGGTGGCCGTGCTGTCGACCTGACGCAGGCCAAGACCTTTGAAGGTCAGTTTCTTTTCGTTCTGCTTCTTGAAATCAGGCAGGGCAGCGCTCTGGTCCTTGACGAAATCAGCCACGGCGCCATCCAGAAACTGCGGGTCATTGTCTTTAATTGTGGCCCCATCGTTGCGCACCGTTTCAGCCACGATCACCACACTTTTCGTGGTCGAGTTGGCGTACAGCGTGCCTTGGGTGTCGGCGGTCCCGTCCTCAACCTTGCCGGTTGGCAGCGTGTCGGCGATGTAGGCCTTGGGCAAGTTGAAGGTGAACTTGCCACCCAGCGTCGAGATGGTTTGTGTCGCGGTTGGCTTGGTTGCTGCGAACACGCCGCCGGCGGTAAGCGCCAGGGCCAGCAGCACGGCGGTCTTGGTGAAAGTGGCCATGAAGCGCTCCAGTGGATGAACGAAATTGCGGCGTATTCTGTCAGAAAACTCGCCAGATCGTTCATCCCTGTCCTCACACTTTGTCGGACTCTTCCTCAAGCCGGTCCATCTCAAACAGCCGCGCCAGCTCCGTACGCGCTTCCTGGGCGGTTTGCATGACCTTGGCGGCATCGTCATATACCGCGTGTTGCGCAGCGAGCACCTGCAGGTCGTGGTTTTTGAAACGGGTGATGCGCGCATCGGCCTGGGCCTGGCTCAACCCGAGACCCACCAGGGTGCGTCGGCTCATTTCCAGGCTGGAGTAAAACGTCTCGCGCACCGGTGACGCGTCCAGGTCGACCAGGCGGTGGACGTGTTGGCGGTTACGTGCACGGGCGATGATTTTCATGTGCGGGTAGAGGTTGCGCACCAGTTCGGCGGTCTTGATGTTGATCTCCGGGTCGTCCATGGCAATCACGAAGAACTCGGCCTGATCGACCTTGGCCGCGTGCAGGATTTCCGGGCGCTGCGGGTCGCCGTAGAACACCGGCATACCGCCGAAACTGCGAGTCAGTTCGATGGTTTCCACCGAGGTGTCGAGGGCGATAAACGAGATGTTTTGCGCACGCAGAATCCGCGCCACGATCTGGCCCATACGGCCCATGCCGGCAATCACCACACGCGGCGCATCGCTTTCGATGGCGCGGTATTCCTCCGGCACTTCCACCGGCTTGACCTTGGGCTTGAACAGCTTTGGGCACACCAACAGCAGCAGCGGCGTCACGGCCATGGACAGCGTGATGGTCAGCACCAGCACATCGTAGAGGTGCGGTTCGAACAGGCCCTGGTCGCGCCCGATCTTGAACACCACAAAGGCAAACTCACCGCCGGCGGCCAGCACCACGCCCAGGCGCAGCGCGCTCTCGCGATTGAGGTCGCCGACCATCCGGCCCACCGCATACAGCAGCGGCAGCTTCAAGCCGATCAATAGCAGCGTCAGGCCGATCACCACCAGCGGCGAACTGAGCAGCAGGCTGAGGTTGGCGCCCATGCCCACACTGATGAAAAACAGGCCGAGCAACAGGCCTTTGAACGGTTCGATCTGCGCTTCGAGTTCGTGGCGGTATTCGGAGTCCGCCAGCAGCAGCCCGGCGAGGAAGGCGCCGAGGGCCATCGACACGCCCACCAGCTCCATCAACCAGGCCGTGCCGATCACCACCAGCAGCGCGGTGGCGGTGGACACTTCGCGCAGGCCGGTCTTGGCGACAATGCGAAACACCGGACGCAGCAGGTAGCGTCCGCCGATGATCACCACGGCGATGCTGCCGAGTATCTGCAACACGTGTTGCAAGCCCTGGGCTTCGGTGGTGGGGTGATCACTGCCGGCCAGCAGTGGCACCATCGCGATCAGTGGGATCGCGGCGATGTCCTGGAACAACAGAATCGCAAACGCCAGGCGCCCGTGCGGCTGATTCAGCTCTTTGCGTTCGGCCAGGCTTTGCAGCCCAAACGCGGTGGAGGACAGCGCCAGGCCCAGGCCCAGCACAATCGCACTGTTCCAGGCTTGGCCAAATAGCCACAACGCCACCACCGCCATCACCAGCCCGGTCAGCAACACTTGGGCCAGGCCAACGCCGAATACCGCCTTGCGCATCACCCATAAACGCTTGGGCGACAGCTCCAGACCGATGATGAACAGCAGCAACACCACGCCCAATTCAGAGAACTGCGCCACGCTTTGCGGGTTGCCGATCAGGCCCAGCACAGAGGGGCCGATGATCACCCCCGCGAACAGATAACCCAGCACTGCGCCCAGTTGCAGACGCTTGGCCAACGGCACGGTCAGCACGGCGGCGAGCAGGAACACCACGGCTGCTTGTAACAGGTTGCCTTCATGGGGCATTGCGAACTCCAGGATCTTTAAAGCCAATCAACAGGGCGCCATTAGAGCGCTTTTTTACATTTTGAAACTTGTATTTTTGATGCGACAGGCAATGGGTGTTGGCCGTAGTCCCGTTCTTCCCGGGCGCTTACGAAAGTATTAATACCATTTAATTCAATGACTTTTCTGTAGGTCTACTGCCGTTTCGACAAACTAAATCAGTTGTCACCACCGTCAGGTATTTCGAATTCGATGCGTGTGAGTCAATAGCGTTGGGCTTCTGCGCATTCATGGATGAAGGCTTGGACCACGAAGGAGTTGGACGTGGACAGAAGACTTGCTGCTGCACGCTCTTTGTGGCGAGCGGGCTTGCCCCGCGCTGGGTTGCGCAGCAGCCCCAAAGCCAGCCGCTGCGGTACGCCTGACACACCGCATTTTCCTTGATGGGGCTGCTTCGCAACCCAACGCGGGGCAAGCCCGCTCGCCACGAGGGGGGCTATCTGGAAATAAGCGCCTGTTCCGCCAGCATCTGCAACAAATGCCGCTGCACGAGCTGCGCAAGGTTCCCGGATATCAGCATCGCCTTGGGGGCTTGCGGTAAAGCCCGACTGCCAAGCCAATAATAATCACAGCGATCGCGATCAGGTTGGGCAGGGACACGTGCTCGTCCAGCATCAGCACTGAACTGGCAATTCCAAATACCGGAATCAACAGCGACAGCGGCGCCACGGTCGATACGGGGTAGGCCTTGAGCAGGGAGTTCCAACCCCAGTAGGCAAAGTGTGTCGCCAGGTAAACCTGAAACAGGATCGACAACACGACGGTCAGGTCAAGGCGCTCGGGCAGGTGAGCGAAGGCGGCGTTGCCGTGCAGCCACCACGCCATGAGGAACAGTGGGATCGGCGGGAACAGGCTGGCCCATACCATGAACGAAAAGATTTCCTTCACCCCTGATGCCTTGATGATGACGTTGCCGATACTCCATGCCAGGGCACTGAACACAATGAACAAAACCCCGAGTACCGCGTGCTCGCCGGTCTGGCTGGCGATGATTCCTGCTAGGCCAATCAACGCGAGAAAAGCGCCGACCCACTGTGCAGCACGGATTTTTTCCTTGAACAGCAGGTAGCCCCAGCCGAGCGTGAAAAACACGCTGAGTTGAATGATCAGCGAGGCGATCCCCGGGCTGACGCCGATATGGATGCCGTAGTTGATCACGCCCCACATGCCCAGCCCGAAGATCACGCCGTAAGCGGCCACGTAGCGGAATGGGACGACGGGCCGCTTGATAATGAACACCAGCGGCAGGGCGGCCAGGGCAAAGCGGATGCCGGTGAGGGCAAAGGGGTCGATTGAGCGCAGGCCCAGTTTGGTAATGGGAAAATTCAGCCCCCAGACCAAGGTGACCAACAGGGCAAGCGCCAAGTGTTTCTTCTGCATGGACGTTCCTTTGAGCAGATTTCTTCAAAGGCGTGAATGCTAGGGCGCAGGGCGATGGCCCGCTTGCTTTGTCAGGTCATCCTTTGACAATATCGGGCCATGCTGCCGACCTTTGATGACAACGACCCCGAAGCGCTGGTCACTCTGCGTGAATACCCCTCTGGCACCGTGTTCACGCGGCATACACACCCGCGCGGGCAATTCGCCTATGCCTCCACCGGTGCGTTGAGGATGTTCACCGACCTCGGCAATTGGGTGGTGCCGCCGCAGCGGGCGATCTGGGTGCCGGGCGGCGTGCCCCATGAAATGCACATGCGCGGCGATGTGGTGATGCTCAATACCTACCTCGATGATCAGGCTGCCGAACGGGCAGGGCTGCGGGATCGTTGTCAGGTATTCGAGGTGTCGCCGTTGCTCAGGCATCTGTTGGAAGCGGCACTGGCTATCGCACCGTCGGCGGCGACCGCGGTCCGTCAGCAGTGCGTATTGACGCTGCTGATCGATGAAATAAGCGCCATGCCCGAAGTGCCCCTCAGCGCGCCGTTGCCTGCCGAGCCACGTCTGGCCCAGGCTTGCCAGCGTTTTCTGCAGGCTCCTGCGCAGACCATCTCCCTCGATCAGATGGCCCATTGGTCGAACATGAGCCGACGCACCTTCACCCGCCATTTTCACGAAGGCACCGGCATGACGTTTGTGGCCTGGCGTCAGCAGGTCTGCCTGCTTGAAGCCACTGCGCGGCTCAGTCATGGCGCCTCCATTACCGAGGTGGCGTTGGGGTTGGGTTTCAGCAGTTCCAGCGCCTTTACCGCGGTGTTCCGCCGAAACCTGGGAGAGGCGCCCGCGCGCTACCTGGCCAAATCCAGGGCGGCGTCAGCGTTCTGAAAACGGCACACGTCGGTCAGGATTCACCTTCCCCAGCGTCATGCTTTGTTACTATCGCCGTCCATCGTCACCAGGAGTCACCGGCCCATGCAACACCAGTGGGATGAAATGCACCGCACCCGCAAGCCCACGTTTGTACTGTGCGGCGAGCCTCAGGGGAATGTGCTCAATCTCTACGTTCACGGTTATTCGGCCTTCTTCAACCGCCAGCAACTGGGCAATTTCAAGCAGCAGCTGGCGAGCATCGAAGGCTCGACCAACCTGATGCTGTTCTGGCCGGCGGGGCATTTTCTCGAAAACCTGTTTGCGCCCTTCAAGGATGTGATCACCTCGATGCTCGGCGGTGGCGGCCTGGGCGCAGCGACGGTGGGCGTGGGCAAGGCGATTGCCTATTTCCTCGACCATTACAAAAGTGTCGAGGCGCGCGTCGATGAAGTGGCCAAGACCCTGTTGCCTGAACTGGCCAGTTACCTGCACGCCGAGTCGCTGCAGGTACGGCGCATCAACCTGATCGGGCATTCGCTGGGCGCGCGCATTCTGGTCAAGAGCGTGCTGGCCAGCCCCGAGGTGGCTCGTGAACTGCCGCTGAACAACTTGTTGCTGATGGGCGGGGCGATTTGTACGTCGAGCCCGTGGGATGAAGTGTCGGCGCCGCTCAAGGGCCGGGTGATCAACTGCCACTCCAGCAAGGACTGGGCGCTGGCCATGAAACCGGACACCGAACGTTGCATTGGCCGTTATGCCATTGAGGTCACGCCGGCGCTCAAGGCCAAGGTCACCAATGTGCACCTGGCGACGTTCGACCATGCCGCCTACTGGCCGCAGCTGAAAACGGTGGTGCAATACACCGACCTGTTGCAGGAACGGCGCGGCATGATCCGCGCCGATCAGCGCAGCACTGAAGTGCGCTTTGCCGAAGAGGACGTGGAGTTGTTCCCCGCGTTGGTGCAGGCGCGGCCGGACGAGTTGAAGTTCCTTGCCGAGTTGATGGCGCAAAAGCGCAGTGCGTCAATCGATGCCAGTGTGCGCGAACCGCTGAAACTGGCCATCGAGTTGCAACGCATGGGCGGTGACAGCTTTATGAACGTTGCCCGTGGCCACGGCGTGAGTTACCGCCAGATCGCCGAAGATGTGGCGCAGCGGTTGGGGATCAAGTTCGATGAACCGGTTGAAACCGTGGCACTGGCGGACATTGAGGCGCGGGTTGCTGAGAGGTTGATCGAGCAATACAAGGACAAACTCAGCCGTGCCGACCGCCAAGCCTTCGACGCCGAACTCAAGGCCGCGGCGCAAAAAGAACAGGGCGTGTTCAACCGTATCGATATCAGCCGCTCGGCCACCACCGCCTTGAGTGGTACGGCGTTGGCGGGGTTTACCGGTTTTATCGTGCGCCGTGGCGCCGCCTCAGCGATTCCGGTGGTGGGCCAGGCATTGGCGGCGGCGATGTTGCTCGTCACGGGTGTGCGAGCGTTCTCCGGCCCGGCGTACTCGATTACCACCTTGTCGGTGCTGATGATCGGCATGATTCGCCAGCGTATGGAACGCGAAGCGCTGAACCAGGAGCTGGACCTGGTGGTGCAAGTGGTCGACACCTTTGACCTGCCCCGGGAGACGGTGATGCGCACGGTCGTGTCGGACTGATAAGCTGCGGCTCTGACTTGTATGTTTGCCTGGGATACCGCGTGAAATTCAGCCTGCCGAAAATCGCTACCGCCCCATTCTGCCCGCCGGAAGTGGCCGGCTCCGTCATCGTTGACCCCAAGGCTTCGTTTTTCAAACGGGCGCTGATGTTCGCCGGCCCCGGTCTGCTGATTTCCATCGGCTACATGGACCCCGGTAACTGGGCCACGGCCATCGAGGCCGGCTCGCGCTACGGCTACAGCCTGTTATTCGTGGTGCTGTTGGCCAGCCTGGCCGGCATGGCGGTGCAGTGCCTGTGTTCGCGGTTGGGCATCGCCACCGGCAAAGACCTGGCGCAACTGTGCCGTGAGCGCTACAGCAAACGCTCGGCACGCACCCAGTGGCTGCTGGCGGAAATCTCGATCATCGCCACCGACCTTGCCGAAGTGCTTGGCTGCGCCCTGGCGTTTCACTTGCTGCTGGGTGTGTCGCTGACCACCGGTATTGTCATCACCGCCTTCGACACACTGTTGATCCTTGCCCTGCAAAACCGCGGCTTCCGCCGCCTCGAGGCGATCATGCTGGCGTTGGTTGCAACCATCGGCGTGTGCTTCTTCATCGAGCTGGTGCTGATCAAACCCTACTGGCCCGACGTACTGAGCGGTTTTACTCCGTCACTGTCGGTCATCAGCGATGCGGCGCCGTTGTACCTGGCCATCGGCATACTCGGCGCCACGGTCATGCCGCATAACCTCTACCTGCACACCTCGATTGTGCAAACCCGCCTGATCGGCAAAGACCTCGCCAGCAAACAGGACGCGGTGAAACTGGCACGCATCGACACCATCGGCTCCCTGGCCCTGGCCTTGCTGGTCAATGCGGCGATCCTGGTGCTGGCCGCCGCCGCGTTCTACAAGACCGGCCACACCGACGTGGTCGAGATCCAGGATGCTTACCACCTGCTTGACCCACTGGTGGGCGGGGCTTTTGCCAGTGTCCTGTTCGGTGTCGCGTTGCTGGCCTCCGGGCAAAGCTCGACGTTTACCGGCACGATCGCTGGGCAAGTGATCATGGAGGGTTATCTCAACCTGCGTATCCCTTGCTGGCAGCGCCGCCTGATCACCCGTGGCTTGGCACTGATCCCGGCATTTCTCGGGGTATGGCTGATGGGCGACGATGCTATCGGCAAGCTGCTGATTCTGAGCCAGGTCGTGCTCAGCCTGCAGTTGCCGTTCGCGCTTTATCCGCTGATTCGCATGACCGATGACAAGCAATTGATGGGGCCGTTTGTTAACAGGCTGCCCACGCGGCTATTGGCGTGGTTTCTGTTTGCGCTGATCAGTGGGGCGAATGCGTGGTTGATTGGGCAGTGGTTGTTTTGATCAGAGTTCTGTTCATAAGCCTGCCTCAAACGCGTTCAGCAACTCGTCAGGCAGTGGCGCATCCAGGTCGTCCGGAATAACCAGTTTTCCTCTCATGGAACCGATTCGCTTCCCGTGAAATTGCCCGGCTGGCGCAGGCCGGGCAAGGGCACATCCATCCTCGGTAATAATGATGGTTTGGCCGGTACTGGCTTGATGAAACCGCTTTGAAAGATCGGCGCTGGCCTGGTCCGACGAGACAGGGATTGCGGTGCGCGGTGACTTCATGGTGTCTCTCCTGTGCGGAAGTGACCAGAGTCTGGCGCAGCATACTGTGCCGGGGAATGGTGGCCCGCAAAATCAGAACGAGCCTACTTTTTCGCCGAGGAATTTTTACCTCCTAACCCCGAGCCAGCTCACCGATCCCAATACGGCACCGCGCCAAAACACTCGACAAAATAATCAATCACCGTGCGCACCTTCAGCGACAGCCGCCGGCTGCCGGGCCATAACGCGGCAATCTGCTGCGGCTCAAGCGTCGTGGCCACGTCGTACTCGCTCAGCACCGCCTGCAAGGTGCCGGCGCGCAAGCCTTCGCCGATCAGCCAGGACGGAAACACCACCAGCCCCAGGCCTTGTTCGGCGGCGTGGGTGAGGGTGTCGGCGTGGTTGCCGGTGATCGGGCCTTTGACGCTGTAGGGCGTCCAGTCGCCCTGGTCGCGGCGGAAAAACCAGCGTTGCTGGCCGGTGATGCCCTTGTAGGCCAGGCACTGGTGGTTGACCAGCTCATCGGGGTGGCGCGGTGTGCCATGTTGGGCCAGGTAGGCAGGGCTGGCGGCGATGCGAAAGCGTTGAGGCGCAAAGATGCGGGCCTGCATGCCGGAATCGTTGAGCACGCCGATACGAAACAGCAGGTCGGTGCCGTCTTGCAGTGGGTCGACGTAGGTGTCGGTTTGCTGGATATCCAGTTGCAACTTGGGATAGCGCCGGCACAGCTCGCCCAGCCACGGCGAAAGATGACGCTGGCCGAACACCATCGGCGCATTGATGCGTACCAGGCCGCTGGGTTCGCTTTCCTGTTCCTGCAACGCCTGGCCGGCTGTTTCCAGTTGTTCCAGCATCAAGCGCGCATGGTGCCCGAGCAGGCGCCCGGCCTCGGTAGGGCTCACGGCGCGGGTGTGGCGGTACAACAACTGTTGGCCGAGTGCCTGCTCCATCAACTGGATCTGCCGAGAAATGGAGGAGGGCGCCAGGCTTTCACGGCGCGCGACTTCAGAAAAGCTGCCGTGATCCAGCACGGCGACAAACAGGCGCAACGCCTTGAAACTCAATTCATTCAAGCCCTGCATCATGGCCTCCAAGCTGTGCGTTATGCGCAAAGGTGTTATCCGTATGCTCCCATTTATCGCACAGCACGGCCACCGGATAATGCGCGCCATGTTTTTATAAAGCGCAGGTGATGTATGCAGGCACGTTCGATCGAAGGTGTGGCCCAGGCCACGCCGAAGAAAAACCTTTTACGGTTGCTGTTGTTGCCGTTGGTGATCCTGGCAGGCATGGGCCTGTCGGTGGAGGCTGGTTTGCTCGGGCCGCTGGGCGTACAGGTGGGCCACTTGTGGGCGACCTTGAGCATCTTCGGCGTGGGCACGGCGATCCTGTTTTTGCTGCTGCTGTTCAGCGGCCCGCAGACAGGCCCGGCGCTGACCGACCTGCCACGCTGGCAGTTGATCGGCGGCTTCCTGGGGCCGATGTACGTGGTGGTGCTGACGTTGGCCACGCCGCATATCGGCATTGCCATGACCATGATCGCGATCCTCTCGGGCCAGGTGGGCAAGAGTGTGTTGATCGACCATTTCGGCTGGTTCGGCACGGCGCGCAAGCGGGTCAACGGTGAGCGCTGGATTGCGTTGGCGCTGATTGTGGCGGCACTTGTTCTGATTGCACGAGGGTAAGGCGATGAATCTGATTCTGTTGTTGGTACTGGTGATTGCCGCCGGTGCGGTGCTGAGTGTGCAAGCGGCCATCAACGGCCGCCTGGGCCAGGCGGTGGGCGTATTGCGCAGCAGTCTGCTGACCTTTGCGGTGGGCGCAATCACCACGGCGCTGTTGATCTTCTTTTTTGAGCCGGCCCAGTCCGTCAGCCTGCTCGAGGTGCCCAAGTGGCAACTGACCGGCGCGCTGTTCGGTGTGGTGTACATGATGGTAATGGTCGGCGCGGTGCCCATCGTCGGCACGGCGGTGGCGACGGTGGCGGTGATCGTCGGGCAGTTGGGCATGGGCATGCTGATCGACAACTTCGGCTGGCTGGGTAACCCGGCGATCGAACTGTCGGGCAGCCGTATCGTGGCGATGCTCTGTCTGGCGCTGGCGCTGGTGTTCATGTACCGCAGCAATACCCGTCAAGCCGATTAATGGGCTGAACCTTGCTGCGTTGCCGGGAGTCATTGCTTAAGGTGTTGCGTTCGCAGCACTTGGACGACCATGAAAAGGAGTCTGACCATGCCAGATGAAACCTGTGCTTGCCCACACTGCAAATGTGTACTGGGCGCCGACGCGGTAATGAAGGACGGTAAAGGCTATTGCTGCCAAGGCTGTGCCGAGCACCATGCCCATGGTGAGCCGTGTATGGCGCCAACGGGCTGTGAGTGCGCCAAGTCGGCTCACGGCTAAGCGTGTCAGCGAGAGGCCGGTGTTACCGGCCTCTTTTTATTGGGGTTTGAGTTCGAACCTGACGCTGTGGTCGGCCATGCGCTGACGACCTTTGACCACCGCACTGATCCGCCGCCCCTCCAGCGCAAACACCACGGTTTGCGCCGCGTGCAGATCCTCCGGCAGCGGCTGGAACACCCGCAACACGGTGCGTTCCGGTGTGCGCTGAACACTCACTTGGCACTCGGCATGCTTGGCCATCGGGCCGAATAATGTGTCCTGGGTGTAGTCGATGTGCGCCTTGCCATTCACCGGTTCTGATCCGTCCATTGTTAGAGCTCCCTACTCTCAATGTGTAAGCAAGTGATCGTTGCGGGCAGTAAAAATTCACTCGGATTGTGGCGCGGCGGTCATTACCATGGCGGCTCACCCTTGATGATGTGTAGCCCATGGCCCTGGCCGCGCCCCCCGACCTCAGTGATCACGCCGTGCCCGTGCAACCCTTGGCGCGCACCTACCCGCGTGGGTTGTATGTAGAACCGCACAGCCACGACTGGGGCCAGTTGTTGTACGCCATGAGCGGCGTGATGTGGGTCGAAACGCCTCGCGAAGCGCTGGTTGTGCCGCCCCAGCGTGCGGTGTGGCTGCCGCCGGGCGTGGAACATGGCATTCGCGTGGTCTCGGACTTGCAGATGCGCAATATCTACCTGCGCCCGGCCCTGGCGGCGACGCTGGACAGCCAGGTGCAAGTGATTGAAGTCGGCGGGCTGTTGCGCGAGCTGATCGTCACGTTGGTCGACCAGGGCGACGACGGCGATACGGCCTACTACGACGCCGTTGTCGGCCTGGCCCTGCTGGAATTGCAGCGGGCCCGTCGTTCGCAGATCCGCATCGCCATGCCGGTGGGCGCCGACCGTCGCTTGATCAACGCCTGCCAGGCGGTGATGGCGGCGCCGTCGCTGGAGATCCCGTTCGAGCAACACGCCGAGGCGGCCGGGGCCAGTGTGCGCACCCTGGCGCGGCTGTTCCAGAACCACCTGGGCATGGGCTTTGCCGAATGGCGCCGCCAGGTGCAACTGGCCACGGCGGTGGCGGAGCTGATCCAGGGCCAGTCGGTGAGTGGCATTGCGCGGTCTTTGGGCTATTCGCCGAGCAGCTTCAGCGACATGTTCCGGCGTGAACTCGGCGTGGCGCCGTCGCACTACGCAGGTTGAGGGGTTGGCCGAAATCCTGAAGCACTTGGCCGATGCTTCAGGCAGGCGCTCACTACACTGAGCGCATCAACCTACAAGGCGCCGCCCCCATGAACTACCTGATTTCCCTCGCCATCGGCCTGTTTGTCGGCGTGATCTACGGCGCCCTGGACTTCCGCTCACCCGCGCCGCCTGCCATTGCCCTGGTGGGCCTGATGGGCATGTTGCTCGGCGAGAAACTCTGGCCCATGGGGCGCGAGTGGGTCAGCGGTTGGTTGTCCTGATTTCCTTTCCCTTCGATGGATATTGGCCATGAAAGCACTGCAATTTTCCGCCACCGGCGACCTCGCCGCCCTGGGTTTCGTTGACGTCGCCAAGCCGGTGCCGGCCGCCGGTGAAGTACTGGTCCAAATCAAGGCTGCCGGCCTGAACCCCAGCGATGTTAAAAACGTGCTCGGCCGTTTTCCCTACACCACGGTGCCGCGGATTCCCGGCCGGGATTTTGCCGGAGTTGTGGTCGAGGGGCCGCAGGCACTGGTCGGTCAAGAGGTCTGGGGCACCGGACGCGACCTGGGCTTTTTCGCCGATGGCTCCCACGCTCAATACCTCACCGTGTCGGCCAAGGGCGTGGCGCATAAGCCGAGCCACTTGAGTTTTGCCCAAGCCGCCAGCCTGGGCGTGCCGTACACCACCGCCTGGGATGCGCTGGAGCGTAGCGGTGTGGCCAAGGGCACGCGGTTGTTGGTGATTGGTGCCAATGGCGCCGTGGGCAGCGCGGCGTTGGCGTTGGCGAAGATCCGGGGTGCGCAGGTACTGGGGGCGGTGCGCAAGGCTGATCAGGTTGAGGTGCTGCAGGCTCAAGGGTTTGACGCGATTACGCTGGGCCAGCCGGAAGAGTTGGGCGCGCAGGTCAACGCCGTGTTCAAGGGCGGCGCGGATGTGATCTTCGACACCACCGGTTTTTGGTTGCCGGCGGCTGTCGCTGGTTTGGCCCCGTTCGGCCGTATCGCAATCATCGCCGCGCCGGTGGATGGGCATGTGCAACTGCCGGCCCTGGCGTTGTATCGCAAAGGCGGTTCGGTGGTGGGGATCAACTCATTGCTCTACAACTGCGAGCAGTGCGCGGTGATGCTGGAGCAGTTCGGGCGCTTCTTTGATGAAGGGTCGTTGCCGCTGCCTACCGGCTTGCGCGAAGTGGCGTTGGCGGATGGCGTGCAGTGCTACGAAGAAGTGAACACGGGCAGTGCGGACAAGATCATCTTCCTGCCTTAATGCGCTGATAAAAGGTGGGAGCTGGCTTGCCTGCGATGGCATCAACTGGTTATGGCTGATGTACCGAGTTGTCTGCATCGCAGGCAAGCCAGCTCCCACATTTGACCGAGTACACACCTTTACCTGATGTACTGAGCTCAACATGTGGGAGCGGGCTTGCTCGCGAATGCGGTGGGCCAGTGACAAATAAGCTGACTGACACACCGCCATCGCGGGCAAGCCCGCTCCCACAGTTTGATCTTCATCAGGCTTTGGGAACGGGTTTGACTCGGACGTTTCCCACAAGGGTTTCAGGTTGTCGGTCGGAAGGGCGCTGACTAACCTCACTGCCGTCGCTGACCATTCAGCGACCGGATTTGACCGTCCGACCTTGTTAACGAAACGCTACGCCCTGTACCTATCTCAGGCGTTTTTTTTATGCCTGAGGTATTGTGTCGCGGCAGTTGTGCGCGGGATACCTTTGGGTATGCCGGGTTCGTTGACAACCGGTCGGTCAACCCGCGTACAGCTGCCACCTTAACTCGCTTGACCGCGAGCGTTGGCAGCTCCACTTGTCGACGGAGTTCCACCATGATCAAAGACAGCCCAAATCCACCCGGCCAACCCGACTTCGATACCAGCACCCTGCACGAAGTGGCCTACCGCGCGATCAACCACTACCTCAACCCCGCAAAACCCATCCCCGAACCCACCGACGGGCTTTTCACCGTGCGCGCCGACCTGGGCACGGAAACCTTGCTGGTCAATGCTTCCCAGGATTTGGCGTCCATCAGCCAGATTGCTAACCATATGGCGTTTGAAATCGAAGGGTCGCAACGTAATGTCGCGCTGGGCATCTGCCGAATGCTGGAAGGGGTGCAGTTGTTGGTGGATAAGGCGCTGAATGTGGCCCACCCGGCGGCATAAGGATTGTTAACACGGTCAAAAAATGTGGGAGCTGGCTTGCCTGCGATGGCGGCGGATCAGTCAATAACTCGCTGACTGACAGATCGCTATCGCGGGCAAGCCCGCTCCCACAGTTTGATTTTCACTAGGCTTCGGGGACGCCTTTTTCCCAGGCGGACCAGTTTTTCAGGATCGCTTGAACCAGCGGATTGCCGGTGCGATACAGGTTCTCCAACGCCGGCACGAACCCGCCTTGATCGGCGTATTTCAGCAAATTGTCCACTTCGCTGTAGCCAGGATACGGCCGGTCGAAGTCCGAGCCGGCACGCACCACCGCCAGGCGCTGGATATCCACCAACCCTTCGCGGCTGGCGCGCAGCAGGGCTTCATAGGTGGAGTTGTCTTCCTGCTGGGTGGTGCAGTACTCGCCTTTGTTGTCGGTGAGCAGCTTGGTCCAGACTTCGGCGCGCTCGCTCAGGCGGGTGCCGGAGAACCAGGTGTTGCCCGCCAGGGTGTCACACTGGGTGACTTGCGGCGGCTGGTTGGCCGGGGCGGCCGGGTAGTGTTTGCGCCAGGCGGTGGATTCCTTGCTTTCGCTCAGCTCAACCTTGTGCGACAGGGCAAATGCTTTGGCTTGCAGCTTGGGGTTGAGCTCAAACACTTCGGTCTTGTAGTCCAGCGGCGGTTTTTCGTTGGGGCCTTTGGTGTTGATGCCGATGTAACCGGTCGGCCAGTCTTTAGGCGCATCGCGCGAATCGATTTCCCACTGGGTGCCGAACTCCACCAGGTAGTGCGCCCAGGCGGCGGTGCCGATGGTGCCGTGTTTGGGGCTGATGCCGGCAATCCCTGCAATCAGGAAATAGCTCTGGCGCAGGTCGAACTTGGGTGACAGGGCCAGGGCAAGGGTCGAGGCGGCGGCGTTGGTCTGGCCCATGCCAGTCACCAACAGGCACACGTCCTGAGTGTTGCAGCGGATCACCGGGTATTCGGCGGAGAGGCCGGGCACGCGCACTTCCTGCTTGAGTTCCAGGCGATCGATCCAGGTTTGCGCTTCGGGGGCGAACATGGTGATCAGCATCACTTTAGGCTTGATCGGCGCGGTGTCCGCCAGCACCACGTGGGGCAACACAGCCAGGCCGACGGCCAGCGAAAGACGGGTTAATGCGTTCATCTAATACTCCTTGATCAGAATTGGTAGCCGACACCGGCGTAGTAGCCCCAGCCATCCGAGCGGGCGCGGAAGTTGCCTTCGCCGAAGTTCAGCTCGCTGCCGTCCTCCCAGTTGCCGCCGTTGTGAAAGTAACGGCCGACCAGGGTGAAACGCAGGTGGGTGAACGAGTACAGCAGCACGTTGGTGGCCACCACCGAATTGGCGGTGCGTGCCGGGTTGTCCTTGTGCAGGTCCGAGCCGAAGTCGTAGTTGGTAAAGCCGATGTAGGTCAGCGACGCGCCGTTGTCGAACTTGCTGATGGGCACGATGTACTTCATTTGCGCACGGTAGCCGTCCCACTGGTATTCATTGCTCGCCCCATAGTTTTCCCACTGGTAACGCCCATAGAAGTTGGCCGACAGGTTGACCCGCGAGTGCGTGTCGATGTCGGTGCCCAAGCCGCTGTACAGGGTGTTGGCGCGGTTCGCCTTGTTGCTGCCGTGGTCGTAGATCCAGTCAAACGCCACGTACCATTCCTTGAACGGCCCGATGGCCAGGCTGCGACCGGCCAGGTAGTCGATTGAGATGCGCGGCTCGTGCTCCATGAACACCGGCGAGCCATGGTCCCACGCGCCTTTGTCATTACTGTTACCGATACCGAGAATTTTCGGCACGTCGATATAGCCGTACAACTCGAACGGGCCTTTACGACCGAAGTACTCGTATTCCAGGTACACGTCATCTTGCGGCTTGGGGCCGAAGCTGATGTCTTTGCTGCCGATCAGCGTCAGGTCCTGGTTGAACCATTCCGACAGGTACGCGCCTTTTTTCGTCGGACTGGCTTCCGGGGCCAGGGTTTCGCCCTGTGCTGAATCATCGGCGGGTTTTTCCTGCGCCAAAATGGGTGCGCTGAGTACTCCCGTAACGGCGGCCAGTAGCAAGGAAACACCAAAGGAAGCAGGACGCCTTGAGGTGGGGTGCATTGAAAATCCCTATTCGTACGCGGTTAGACCCGATTCCTCGGGTTAAGGAGAACTTGCCTACCAAGTTCGTTCCGCAAACGTTTGCACAGGCTGTACCAACTTTGCTCAATGGCTTGAATAAAAGGGAAAAAACCGAAATTAATCGACCTTTTGATCAAAAATGACTGGGTGTCATTTTCTCGATGCGGTTAAACAAATGCATCGCCGTTTCGCGCCGATACTCGCTCGGTGTCTGGTTCATCTCGATCCGAAAATGCCGGTTGAAGTTGGACAGGTTGGCGTAGCCCACTTCAAAACAGATATCTGCCACCGACATGTCGCTTTGCAGCAACAGCCGGCAGGCGCGCTGTACGCGGAATTTGCGCATCAGGTCGATAAACCCGTGACCGGTGTTGCGCTTGAAGAAGCGCGAGAAGCCCGGTTCGCTCATGTCCAGGCGTTGCGCGATGACGGACAGGCGCAGGTCGCCGGTCAGTTCCGTCATCAGGTAGTCGAAGGCTTTGTTGATGCGCTCGGCACTGCGCGCGTCCAGGGGTGGGGCGTAGCAGGGGCTGGCCAGCGCCTGCACGTTTGGCGTCGGGGCGTTTTTCAGGGTGTCGAGCAGTTGCAGGAACAGGATCAGCCGTTGCAGGCCGTGGGCCTTGCCGATGTCTTCGAGCAAGCGTGCGGCGTGCACGGCGGTGTCGCCGCTGAATTGCAGGCCGCGCCGGGCGTGTTCGAACAGCGGCTGCAAGTCGCCAAGTTCCGGCAGGGTTTTGCGCAGGGCGAGGAGGGCGGCGCCGTCGAATTGCAGCACCACGTCGCGCCCGGTCAGGTACTCGCCGGGGGCCAGGTCGCCGATCCAGTCGTGGGGCAAGTCCGGACCGATCAGCGCGACATGCCCGGCACTGAACGCGCCGATGTAGTCGCCGGCCACCAGCTTGCCGCTGCCCTGGCGGATCAGGTGAATTTCGAACTCGGGGTGGTGGTTCCAGCGCGCCAGGTCATACGGGTAATCGTGTTCGAACCAGCGGAAGCAGTGGTCCGGCTCAGGCAGGATGACTTCCAGTTCGGCAGGGCGATGCTCGAACAGCTTGGCGCGGTTGATGGGCATGCTGATGCCTCTTTTACTTATGGAATCTCTGCAAAATACGCCGGTTGATAACGGGCACGCTACCCCCGGTTTCGCTTGGCACTGATACTTTTTTGATCCGCGAGCCCAGGTTAAAAAAGTATCAGCCGAGCATTCGCCATGCGTTTGTGAGGGCCTGGCCAAGCTGCTGTAATCGGCGCTCTACAACAAAAACAACAGGTGGAAACCGCCATGTTCAAGCTTCCGCAAGCGCTTTTCCTGCTGTCCGGCCTGGCCTTGGCCCTGCCCAGCTACGCCGCCGACACTGTCACCATCGCCACCGTCAACAACAGCGACATGATCCGCATGCAGCGCCTGTCCAAGGTCTTCGAGGCCCAGCACCCGGACATCAACCTCAACTGGGTGGTACTGGAAGAAAACGTGCTGCGTCAGCGCCTCACCACCGATATCGCCACCCAGGGCGGCCAGTTCGACGTGCTGACCATCGGCACCTACGAGACGCCGTTATGGGGCGCCAAGCACTGGCTGGAACCCCTGACCCAACTGCCGGCTGACTACGACGCCGAGGATATTTTCCCGTCGGTGCGCCAGGGCCTGTCGGTCAACAACACCCTGTACGCCTTGCCGTTCTACGGCGAAAGCACCGTGACCTACTACCGCACCGACCTGTTCAAGCAAGCCGGGCTGAGCATGCCCGCGCACCCCACCTGGACCCAGCTCGGTGAGTTCGCCGCCAAACTCACGGCCAAAGACAAAGGCCAATACGGCATGTGCCTGCGCGGCAAGGCCGGCTGGGGCGAGAACATCGCGCTGCTCAGCACCATGGCCAACGCCTTCGGCGCGCGCTGGTTCGACGAACGGTGGAAGCCGGAACTGACCAGCCCCGAGTGGACCGCCGCCGCCAACTATTATGTCAACACCCTGAAAAATTACGGCCCGCCCGGTGTTTCCAGCAATGGCTTCAATGAAACCCTGGCGTTGTTCAACAGCGGCAAGTGCGCAATCTGGGTGGACGCCAGCGTCGCCGGCTCCTTCACCACCGACAAAAGCCAAAGCAAAGTCGCCGACGACGTAGGTTTTGCTGCGGCACCCACCGAGGTCACCGACAAAGGCTCCTCCTGGCTATACGCCTGGTCCCTGGCGATTCCAGCAACCTCCAAGCACAAAGACGCTGCCAAGGCGTTCATCACCTGGGCAACGTCCAAGGATTACATCCAGTTGGTCGCCGATAAAGAAGGCATCACCAACGTGCCGCCGGGCACCCGCCAGTCCACCTACAGCGAGGCTTACCTGAAGGCCGCGCCGTTTGCCCAGGTGACCCTGGAAATGATGAAGCACGCCGACCCCGCGCACCCGTCGGCCAAGCCGGTGCCGTACGTGGGCATTCAGTACGTGACCATTCCTGAGTTCCAGGCCATCGGCACCTCCGTCGGCAAGTTGTTTTCGGCGGCGCTTACCGGCGGCATGACGGTTGATCAGGCGCTGCTCGACGCTCAGTCCACCACCGAGCGCGAGATGAAACGCGCCGGCTACTCGAAATAATTTCTACAGGACAGCCCCATGAAACGACTCGAAGGTAAGAGCGCGCTGATCACCGGATCGGCGCGCGGCATCGGCCGCGCCTTTGCCCAGGCGTATATCGCCGAAGGCGCAACGGTTGCCATCGCCGACATCAACCTGCAACGCGCCCAGGCCACCGCGGCTGAGCTGGGCCCACAGGCGTATGCCGTCGCGATGGACGTCACCGACCAAGCCTCCATCGACGCCGCGCTTGCCGCCGTGGTGGCCCATGCCGGCAAGCTCGATATCCTGATCAATAACGCTGCACTGTTCGACTTGGCGCCCATCGTCGACATTACCCGCGACAGCTACGAGCGGCTGTTCTCGATCAACGTCGCCGGCACGCTGTTCACCCTGCAGGCCGCCGCCCGGCAGATGGTCAGCCAGGGCCACGGCGGCAAGATCATCAACATGGCCAGCCAGGCCGGGCGGCGAGGCGAGCCGTTGGTGGCGATCTATTGTGCGACCAAGGCGGCGGTGATCAGCCTCACGCAATCGGCGGGGCTGAACCTGATCAAGCAGGGCATCAATGTCAACGCCATCGCGCCCGGCGTGGTGGACGGCGAGCACTGGGATGGCGTGGACGCGCTGTTCGCCAAGCATGAAGGCTTGCCGCCGGGCGAGAAGAAGAAGCGGGTGGGGGCCGAAGTGCCGTTTGGGCGCATGGGCACGGCGGAGGATTTGACCGGGATGGCTATCTTTCTGGCTTCCAAAGAGGCTGACTATGTGGTGGCCCAAACCTATAACGTCGATGGCGGTAATTGGATGAACTAAAGCCCTACACAAATTAAAAATGTGGGAGCGGGCTTGCTCGCGAAAGCAGTGTGTCAGTCGCCGGATGTACTGGCTGACCCACCGCATTCGCGAGCAAGCCCGCTCCCACATGGGATCTTCATTGTTGGTAAATACCGGTCACTCAGCAAAACTGCGATCAAAAAAATACACTTCCCCAGGCTTCAGGTTCTCCACCGTCGCCTGGGGCCGGCCGCCTTCGCCGTTCTTCTTGCGCCCCGTCTCACGCAAATACCCCGCCTCAGTCAGCTTCAACAAACGCTGGCGGATACTGGTCTTCAACACCGGCCGCGCCAGCACCCGCGAGAAGATCGTGGTCGCTTGCGGCGCGCTGAATTCGTTGCCCAAAAACATCAACGGCAAGTTGCTGTACAGCGACTTGGAAAACAGCCGCTCCTGCACGGCGGCGACGATCAGGTTGTGATCGAAGGGCAGTTTGATGCTGCCATCGGCCACTGCATTCAGCGAAAACCAGCCTTGATGCTCACCCAACACCACGTCATCGGCCACGATCGCCAGGTAGTAGGTGGACGACGACCAGCAGCGCGGGTCGCGAAACGCATCGCCCACCGTGCCGACTTGCTCACTCCAGGCCAAATCAAAACCGACCTTGTCGCTCGCCCGCAAGCGCTCCACGGCATCCTTGAGGCTCAGATCTTGCACGCCGCCATTAACCACTACGCCCGGTAACGCCCAATGTCCGGCAAAGGGCTCGGCTTCGCGCTTGTTCAGCAGCAGCTTCAATTCTCCGGCGGCACGGCAATAGAACAACACGCACAGGTCGACGGTGTGGAGGTAGGCACTGAGTGGCATGGGAAATCCTTCTGAACAGCGGTGGGGCACAGTCTAACGGATCGAACAGCTATGTCATGTACTTGCTCCAGCATAGATAACTAAATGTTTCTTGCAATGAAAGTACATGACGTGTACTTTTGTTTCCAGGCCACCGGAGAATCACTATGACCCTCGTGAAAACTGCCATTGCTTCATTCGACGTCGACGCCCAGAAGAGCTTCACGCCGCTGTGCCCCAACGAATTGCCGGTGGTTGGCGGTGACCAGATCGGTGCCGAACTCAACTACATGGCCAGCCTCGCCGGCCACCGTGTCGGCAGCAAAGACGCGCACACCCCGCACGCCCCGTGGGTGGTCACGCAGCACAGTGAGATGCTGCAACCCACCGGCCTGGCCCACGCCGATGTCACCTGGGTCAGCCACTGCGTGCCGGGCACCGAGGGTTTTACGCTGCTGGACGAATTGCCCACGCCGTATGACTACGACTACTTCATCTGGAAAGGCGTCGAACCCGATCTGCACCCCTACGGTGCCTGCTACCACGACCTGCACGACAAACTGTCCACTGGCGTCATCGAGTATTTGAACGCCCAAGGCGTGCGCCGCGTGATCGTCGGTGGTCTGGCCCTGGACTACTGCGTCAAGACCACCGCGTTGCAACTGCTCAAGGCTGGCCTGGAGGTGGTCCTGCACTTGCCGGCCTGCCGAGGTATCAGCGAAGAGGGCGGCGTACAGGCGGTGAATGAGTTGCTCAAGGCCGGTGCTGTCATCAGCAGCACCCGCGAAGAACTGGCCGCGATGGCCACGCGCTAAGGAGAAACACCATGGAAAGTGCCTACGACTACGAATCCCCGGTCATCCAGGGCTTGCTCGACACCGACTACTACACCTTCACCATGATGCAGGCCGTGCTGCACCAGCACCCGAATGTCGACGTGGAATACAACTTCATCGTCCGTTCCAAAGAAAAACTCGGCCACCTGATCCCGCAATTGCGCGACGAGCTGGAGAAACTCGCCGGCCTGCAGATGCGCGAAGGCGAACTGCGCTTTCTGTTCAACCCGCGCTTTCGCGAATACCTGACCCCGGACTACGAGCGCTTCCTGGGCCTGTTCCGCTTCAACCTGCGCTACATCCACGTCAGCGAAGTCGATGGCCAACTGAACATCCGCGTGGTCGGGCCGATGCTGCACTGCATCATGTTCGAACAGCCGGTGCTGGCGTTGGTCAGTGAGCTGCGCAACCGCGACAAATACCCCGACGTGAGCCTGGAAGACGTCACCCGCAAGCTCTACCAGAAGTTCGACTGGCTGGAGAAAAACCTCAGCCGTGAAGAGCTGGCCGACCTGCGCGTCTCGGACTTTTCCACACGCCGGCGCCTGTCGTTCAAGGCCCAGCGCGAAGTGGTGGACATCATGCGCCGCGACTTCCCCGGGCAGTTCATCGGCACCAGCAACGCGCACCTGGCCTACGAATTCGACCTGCCGCTGATCGGCACCATGGCCCACCAATGGCTGATGGTGCACCAGCAACTGGGGCGCCTGCGCGAGAGCCAGAACGCCGCATTGGAAAACTGGGTGCGCGAATACCGCGGCCGCCTCGGCATCGCCTTGACCGACTGCATCAGCACCGATTTTTTCCTCAAGGATTTCGACCTGTACTTCGCCAAGCTCTACGACGGCCTGCGTCAGGACTCGGGTGATCCCATCGCCTGGGCCGACAAAGTCCTGGCGCGCTACAAGCAGCTGGGCATCGACCCGATGACCAAGGACCTGATGTTCTCCGACGGTCTGAATTTCGAAAAATGCCTGCCGATCCTGCGGCACATCCGTGGCAAGGCCAAGTTCGGTTTCGGCATGGGCACCAGCCTGGCCTGCGACGTGGAGGGTGTGGAACCGCTGAGCATCGTGATGAAGCTGGTGCGCGTACACGGCGAGCCGGTGGTGAAGTTTTCCGATGACCCGATCAAGAACGTCTGTGAAGACGCCTCGTTTTTGCAGTACGCGGCAAAAGTGTTTTCGGTGGGAGGGGGCTTGCTTCCGAAAGCGGTTGATCAGCACTGACGGTGTTGACTGACACGCCGTCTTCGCGGGCAAGCCCGCTCCCACAGGTCAATCCAAGTCATAGAGAGAGGTGTGATATGCAAACCCAGGCACGTATCGCCCAGGAACTGAACATCAACCGCGCGCTGGTCAAGGGCGGCGAACCGCAGGAGATTCAGCGGCGCATCAATTTCATCAAAAGCACCTTGCGTAGCTCCGGCTGCCAGGCGCTGGTGTTGGGCATCAGCGGCGGTGTCGATTCCCTGACGGCGGGGCGCTTGTGCCAATTGGCGGTGGAGCAGTTACGCAGCGAAGACTACGCTGCGCGCTTTATCGCCATGCGCCTGCCGTACAAAACCCAGGCCGATGAAAGCGATGCTCAGGCCTCCCTGGATTTCATCAAGCCGGACCACATCGACACCTTGAATATCGCCGCCAGCGTCGACGCCCTGATGGCCAGCCTGACCGCGACTGAAGCCAGCGCGGCGCATGTCGACTTCATCAAGGGCAACGTCAAGGCCCGCACGCGGATGATCGCGCAATACGCCGTGGCCAACCTGCACAACGGCCTGGTGGTCGGTACCGACCATGGTGCCGAAGCGTTGATGGGGTTCTTCACCAAATTCGGCGACGGCGCCTGCGACCTCGCGCCACTGTCGGGCCTGACCAAGACCCAGGTGCGTCTGCTGGCCAACGCCCTCGGCGCGCCGGGCAACCTGGTGCACAAATTACCGACCGCCGACCTCGAAGAATTGGCGCCGGGCAAGGCGGATGAGCAGGCCTACGGCTGCACTTATGAAGAAATCGACGCCTACCTGATGGGCGAGCCGGTGAGTGAGCGGGTGCGCGCGATTGTTGAAGGGGCCTACCGCAAGACAGCGCACAAACGTGCGCTGCCCGTGATCCCCGACTAAGTCGGGGATCACTCGTTATCTAGATTTTGATATTTTCGCGAATGCTCCAGCCGAACCGGACAGGTCCACCCTCCTTGCCGCCATCGGCTTTCTGCGGCTGGTAACTGACTTCAACCTTGGCAAAGTTAAGGCTGATTTCCTCTGTCAGTACATCATTGGTTGCTGCTGCGCGCGTCTCATAGGAGGCCACCATGACGTCCCTCAAGGTGATCACCAGATACTCCACATTGCTGGCGCCTCCCGCTTTGCGCACCACAATTCGGGCTCCCGGATAGTGCTTGCCGGTTGCGCAGGCCATCATCAGATTCGGCGTGGACTTATCCAGGGGCTTTTCGATAGCGATATTGCCCATATCAACCTTGTCGGCTCCGCCGCCAGTTCCGCTGTGCATCGACCCTGCTTGCGTGATCCTCCAACCCCAGCGCGATATATCGATTTCATCACGATGTGTCTGGTCGCTGGACTCGCCCTTGATATCGCCAAGCTTTAAAAACATATCCGTTGCCATGCTCGCCCCATGTCTGATCGTTCGCCGGAACTGGCGCGGGCGTACTTTTCCGATTCCTACGATTGTCCACAAGGCTCCAAGGTGACAACAGGAAGCGGCCTTCTGGAAAAAGGAAACTTTCCGACATTCTTGGCAGATACGCTCTGCGCTCTTGTGAAATCAGGAGCAAAAACGGAATGGCTTCCAGCGTATTCAAGGACGGTTTCCCCAGCGCTCACCGCACCACCCGTGAACGGGTAGAACGCAGCATGGATCTGCGTCGGCTGTTTGCCGCCATTGATGCCGACCCGGCGATTGCCGGGGCAGGGGTGGTGTATCTCGATTCACAGTTGTGGCCGGTGACGTTGCGCGAGTTTCAGCCGATTTGCAGCGTTTTGCCCAAGCGCGTGATTTTGCGCGAGATGCCAGCGTCGATGGCACGCTTGGATTATGTGCGGCGATTGGAGCATGAGCCGCGGGAGTCGCAGCTGGTATTTGAAGCGATCAATGCATCCTTGTCTTGCGGTGCTGCAGTGTTGGGCTGGCTTGTTGTACTGAGTGGCTCAGTGGGCAGTGCGATGGGGCTGATTAGAAGCTATCGAAATGGCCATGTTGGCAGCACGACGACCATTGCTGTGGGCTTATACGAAGAAGTTGCAGAATGAGTGAGTCAGTTGCCGGTTTTCTCATCCGTTACTTTCCAGTGTTCATGGGCACAATATTCATGGGCCTCTTCGCAGGCGCTATGGTCACTGTCCTGGTGGACACAACCTATTTGCGTAGCCTGGAGCCATCGCTGCAAGCTGAAGTGTCTGGTTGGAGTCTACTGTCGATGACTGCTTTTTTAGTGTTTGCCAACTTCATGATTGCGAGAGGTCGCAAATGGGCCGCTAGCGTGTTGATGGGCTATTTCGCGTTCTCCCTGATGCTGGTGCTACCAATGATTCAATACCGTCCGCATACCGTGGCGTTTTCTCTGGGGGTCGCGTTTCCGCTTTTCGAGTTGCTGCTGCTCAATACGCACCGCCATCGAGAGATGCGGCAAAAGCTTTTTGAAATCCACATCCAACGGAATGCGGCGAGAGCGATCTACGAAACATACTCAAATCAGCTCAAGGCCAATGCACGCAGGGCCAGGGCTAAGTGACGTTAGCTCCCACACAAATGCGTGGGAGCAATCCGCTATTTCAGGTTAGCGCTCAATCGAGCGACTCCACCGCGCATTCCACTCCGGCCGCGCCTGGTTCACCTGGTCCCAATCAATCGAAATCGCCGTCTGCAAGTAACCTTGCATGGCCTCCACCCGCGCGCGGGTTTTATCGGTGGTCGGCGTGGTTGGGTTGGAAGGGATCTGATCGCCTTCTTCAAGCGCCGGTGCCTGGGCTTGCGCGGTCAGCAAGAAGGCTGCGAGTTTCTGCGCCAGCTCCGGCTGGTCGTTACGCGCGATCACGCACTCGGCCACGTTCAGCACCACCGCGCCTTCCTTGGGTTGCGCGTATTCCATCGGGATGCCGAGCAATTTCTGAGTGGTGACCTGGGTTGGGGTCAAGGGGAAAATCGCAGCCTCGTCGGTTTGCACCATCTCGGAGATCTTCGCCGAGCTGGCGATGTATTCCAGCACGTTGGGGCCGATGGTTTTCGGCCAGGCCTTGAAGCCTGGTTCTACGTCTGTTTCGGAGCCGCCCTGGATACGGTTGAACATCAGGAAACCGTGCAGGCCGAAGGTGGAGGAGGCCAGAGACTGGAACACCACTTTGTCTTTGAAGCGCGGGTCGGCCAGGTCCATCCACGAGGTGGGCGCGGCCCAGCCTTTTTCCTTGAACATCTTGGCGTTATAGCCAAGGCCCGTCACGCCCAGGGTCACGGCCACGGCTTCGTCCTTGATTTTGGCCTTGGCCGGGATCTGGTCCAGGGGCGCGCTCGGTGCAAGTTTGTCGCACAGGCCCATGGAGATGGCGCGGTACATGATGCCGTCATCGAGGAACATCACGTGCATTTGCGGGTTGTCTTTGTTGGCCTGGACCTTGGCGAGGATGTCCGACGAGGTGCCGGGCACGATCACCACCTTGACGTTGTTGGCCTTTTCGAACGCGGGCAGCACCTTGTCGGCGTACACCCGTTCCATGGTGCCGCCGTTCATGCCCAGGTACAGCGTGGGCGCGGCATGCGCGGTGGAGGCGAGCAACGCGAGGGACAAGCAGGACAGCGCGATACGTGTGTGCATGGGTGTTTTTCCTCTCAGGCTTGGAAACGACGGATGGAAAACGCTTCGATGGGCTGCCGGCTGGCCCCGCTGCAGACGACCTCTGCCAGGGCTTCACCGACCGCAGGGCCGAGCTGGAACCCGGCGCCGGCAAAGCCGAAACCGTGGAGCAGGCCAGGTTGGGTGCTGCTGGGGCCGATCACCGGTTCGTGATCGGGTAAGTAACCTTCGGTGCCGCTCCAGGTACGTATCGCCTGGGCACCTTTGAGAAACGGGTACAGTTCGCCGGCGTTGCGCAAAATCTCCAACACCGCCGCCTGCCCCGGACGCGCCGTCAGCGGCCCAAGCGCAAAGCCCCGGCCGCCGCCAAGAATGCAATTGCCACGGGCGACCTGGCGCGCATAAATGCCGCCGCCTTCAACGCCGGTACTCACGTTCATCACCACCGGCAGCGGTTCGGTGACCAGCATCGCCGGGTGCGCCGACGTCATCGGCACCGGTTCGCCAAATTGCGCGGCGACGGTCCCGGCCCAGGCGCCGGCGCAGTTGAGCAGCCACGGTGCTTGCAGGTGCAGACCGTTGGCACAGTGCACCTGGAATCGCTGGCCGTCATGTTCGACGCGCATCACTTCGGCCTGCTCGTATACCTCAGCACCCTGGCGCTGCGCGGCGCGGGCAAACGCGGGCGAAACCAGGCGCGGGTTGGCGTGCCCGTCTTCAGGGCACAGCGAAGCGCCGACCGCGATATCGCCGACCCAAGGGAACCGCGCGCGCAGCTCGGCGTGATCCAACACCTGCAAACCCAATCCAAAGCCACGAGTTTGCTCGGCATAGGCCTGCAGTGCGTCGAGGTCCGCATGGCTGCGGGCCAACTTCAAATGCCCGGAGCGCACGTACTCGCCGTCGATGCTGATCAGCCCCGGCAAGTCGGCCCACAACTGGTGGGCGCGCTGCGACAGTGGCAACTGATGCAACGGCCGCCCCTGACGGCGTACGCCACCGTAGTTCACACCGCTGGAATGCGAGCCGCAAAAATCGCGCTCTACCAACGCCACGCGCTGACCTTTTTGCGCCAGCATCAAGGCCGCCGAAGCACCGACGATACCGCCGCCCAACACGATCACGTCGATCATGGCTGCACCTCTACGCCAAACGGCAGCGGCTTGATCGGCGCCTGGCCGCGCAGGCGGCCGACGTGTTCAATCCCGCGTCCACTGCGCTCGGCGACAATTTCCGCTGCTGCCAGCCCGCACATGCGGCCCTGGCAGCGGCCCATGCCGACGCGGCAATGCGCCTTGACCCGATTGATTTCCCAGTGGCCTTCATCCACCACCGCGCGCACTTCGCCGACGCTGACTTCTTCGCAGCGGCACAGCATCAATTCATCCGGCGCCTGCGCGGCCCAGTGTTCGGGGAAGGGGAATGCGGTTTCCAGGCCGTGGCGAAAGCGCTGGATGCTCGCCAGTTGCTGTTCCAGGACGGCCGTGCGGCGAGGGTCCACGGCAATGCCTGAGTCTTCCAGCACCGCCAGCGCCGCGCGCTCGCCGGCCATGTGCGCCGCGTCGGCGCCCATGATCCCGGCGCCATCGCCTGCCAGGTACACGCCGTGGACACTGCTGCGCCCGGCGCGGTCGCGCGCGGGCAACCAGGCGCGGTTCAAGCTGTTCCAGGCAAACTCGCAGCCGAGCAAATCCGCCAGCTGTGTCTCGCTGCGCAAGGCATGGGCGAAGGCCACGGCATCGCAGTCCAACGTGTGCTCGCCCCAACGAATACCGTTGACCCGTTGTTCGCCGTCGATCTGCGTGAGCGTTGCGCCCTGGTGCACGGGAATGCCATGCGCCGTGAGCCAGGCGCGGTAATACACACCCTTGGCCAGCGTCGCCGGCTGCCTGAGCAATGCAGGCAAGGCGCGGCATTGCGCGCTGAACGGCGCGCTGTCGAGCACCGCGACCACCTTGGCCCCAGCCTTGGCATATTGATAAGCCACCAGATACAGCAACGGCCCGCTGCCGCAAAACGCCACGCGCTCACCGATGGCGCAGCCCTGATACTTCAAGGCGATCTGCGCCGCCCCGAGGCTATAGACACCGGGCAAGGTCCAGCCCGGTACGGGCAGGATGCGGTCGGTGGCGCCGGTGGCGACGATGAGCTGCGCGTACTCGATGCTCTCGGCGTGGCCGCGATTCAACAGGTCCAGGCGACCGTCCTCGGCGTTCCACACCAGCGTTTCTGGCCGATAGTCGACCAAAGGCGCCAGCTCATCCATGGTGCGGTGCACGGCCTCGGCCTTGCTGGCTTCAAACCCGTAAAGCTGCTTGGCCGAGCGCTGAAAGTTGGCCGGTTGGCGCCGGTAAATCTGCCCGCCGCCGCGCAGGCTTTCATCCACCAGGCACGGCGTGACGCCATGGTCGAGCAGGGTGCGCGCCGCACTGATGCCGGCCGGGCCTGCGCCCACAATCACTGTTGGCTTCATGCCTGGCGCCCCGGGTCACGGCTGATCGCCTGGCCTTCTTCCAATAACGTCGCACAGGCGCGTACGCGGCGCCCATCTGCCAGGCGCACCCAGCAATCCTGGCAGGCGCCCATCAGGCAGAACCCGGCGCGGCGTTCGGCGCTGAAATCGCTGCCGCGCAGGTGCTCGGCACAGGTCAGCACGGCGGTCAGTAACGTGTCGCCGAGCAAGCCCGTAGCGGGTTGCCCATCCAGGGTGAAGGCCACAGCCGGGCGCTGGGTTTCGGCCAATCGTTTGAACAACGCCATCAATGTTTCCCCACCAGCACGCGGTCCAGGCCGTAGACCCGGTCGAGCAGAATCATGGTTGCTGCGGTCAGTGCAATCACCAGCGCCGACACCGCCGCCATCATCGGGTCGATGGACTCGGTGGCGTACACGTACATGCGCACCGGCAAGGTTTGCGTGGCCGGCGAGCTGACGAAGATCGACAGCGTTACTTCATCGAAACTGTTGATGAACGCCAACAACCAGCCGCCGGCCACACCGGGCAGAATCATCGGCAAGGTGATCTGGCGAAACAGCGTAAAGCGGCCGGCCCCCAGCGACTCCGCCGCCTGTTCGGCGCTGCGGTCAATGCCGATTGCCGCCGCCAGCACCAGGCGCAGCACATACGGGGTGATGATCACCACGTGGGCGAGCATCAGCCAGGTAAAGCTGCCATTTACGCCCATCAGCGCGAACAAACGCAGCATCGCCACGCCCAGCACCAGGTGCGGGATGATGATTGGCGAGAGGAACAACGCACTGAAAAAGTTGCGCCCCGGAAACTGATAACGGCTGATCGCCAAGGCCGCCGGCACCGCGATCAGCGTGGCCAAGGTGGCGGCGGTAAACGCCAGGATCAGGCTGTTGTAGAACGCCTGGATAAAGTCGGCACGCTCGAACACTGCGCGAAACCAGCGCAGGGAGAAGCCCGACGTCGGCAAGCTCAAGGTGTTTTCCGGGGTGAAGGCCACCAGGCACACCACCACCAGCGGCGCCATCATGAACAGCACCACCAGGCCGTGAAAGCCGAGGGCCAAAGGACCGTTTCTGGACATGCGCTTAAACCCCCAGGGACTTTTTGTAGCGGCTTTCGATCATGCGGTTCCAGCTCAGCATGATCAGCAGGTTGACCAACAGCAGCACCACCGCGATGGTCGCGCCCATGGGCCAGTTGAGTTCCGAGAGGTACTGGTCGTACACCACCGTGGCGACCATTTTCAGGCGGCGCCCGCCGAGCAGCCCGGGGATCGCAAACGAGCTGGCCGCCAGCCCGAACACAATCAACGTGCCGGACAGCACGCCGGGCATGACCTGCGGCAACACGATCTTGCGCATCACCGTGGCCTGGCTGGCGCCCAGTGACAACGCCGCCTGTTCTGCCGACGGGTCAAGCTTTTGCAGCGAGGTCCACACCGGAATGATCATGAACGGCAGCATCACGTGCACCAGTGCGATGATCACCGCAAACGGCGTATACAGCAGCTTTACCGGACGCCCGCCGAGGGCCTGGATCACCTGGTTGACCAGCCCGTCGGCGCCGAGCAACAGGCTCCAGCCGAAGGCGCGCACCACCACCGAAATCAGCAGCGGCGTGAGGATCAGGATCAGGAAGATTGAGCGCCACGGCGTGCCCATGCGGCTCAGAATGTAAGCCTCGGGCACGCCGATCACCACGCACAGCAAGGTCACCAGCGCGCTGATCCAGAAGGTGCGCCAGAAGATTTCATAGAAGTACGCATCACTGAACAGCGACAGGTAATGCGCCAAGGTCCACTCATCCGCCTTCACGCCCACCTGGTAGTCGAACACGTTGAACGACAGCACAAGCGTCATCACCAGCGGCAGAATCAACAGCCCGGTGAACAGCGCCAGGGCCGGCAACGACAGCAGATAACCGCGACTCATGCGTGCACCTCATCTGCCGCCAACACGCGCAGCAAGCCGGCGTGCCAGTCCAGGCCGACGGCCGCGCCGCAACCGAGCGGCGCGCTGCCGTCGTTGCTGCGCACCACGGTAATGTCGCCCAGCGAGGTATGGACGCGGTACAGCCACTGGCTGCCGAAGAAGTAGCTGTCGAGCACCTTGCCTTGCACGCGCCCGCTGCCTGCGGCCACCAGGGTGATTTTTTCCGGGCGCAGGCTCAGGGTCAGCTCGCCGTCGCCGCTGGCGTGGCGTACTTGTGGGGTACCAAGTTCGTCGTAGTCGCCCGGCAGCAGGTTGGCCTTGCCGACGAAGTCCGAGATGAAGCGCGTGCGTGGGTGTTCGTACAGCGTGTACGGTGCGTCGATCTGCGTGACGCGTCCGGCCTGCATCACCACCACGCGGTCGCTGATCGACAGTGCTTCGGCCTGGTCGTGGGTGACCATCAAAGTGGTGATGCCCACCGCGCACTGGATGCGGCGGATTTCAAACTGCATCTCTTCGCGCAGGTTGGCGTCGAGGTTGGACAACGGTTCATCGAGCAGCAGCACCGGCGGCTCGATCACCAGCGCGCGGGCCAGCGCTACACGCTGGCGCTGGCCGCCGGAGAGTTCACGCGGGTAGCGCTCGGCGTGCGGCGCCAGGCGCACCAGTTCCAGCACGGTTTTAACCTGGCTGGCGATTTCGGCGGCCGGCACTTTGCGCATCTTCAGGCCGAAGGCGACGTTGTCGCGCACGGTCATGTGCGGGAACAGCGCGTAGCTCTGGAACACCACGCCCAGGCCACGGCTGGCGGGTTTGGCGTGGGTGATGTCGCGGCCGTCAAGCAGGATCTGCCCGCCGCTCACATCAACGAAGCCGGCGATCATTTGCAGGGTGGTGGTTTTGCCGCAGCCCGAGGGACCGAGCAGGGAAACGAACTCGCCTTTTTCTACCGCAAGGTCAGTGGCGACCACCGCATCGACGGCGCCGTAGCGTTTGCTCAAGGCGTTGAGTTGGAGAAAAGCCATGTCTGCGTTCCACCTTTTGAGTCGCGTCGAAACGCGCTTTTTTGTTTTGGGCAGATGCGAAAAGAGTTCTGCGGGTGCGGTGGCGCTCGATCTCGAGTCGGCTGCCGTTTGTTGTTCATTTCGCCCCTGTGGACGCAGATTAGGACGAAGACTAGGATGGGCGGAAGATGGAATTTCACTCAACGAACTATTATTTTCCAATTTATTCATTCAGCAGAATTTACGCCGAGATTATGTGATATGGATTCCACTGAGCGGAATGGCAGCGACAAAGAAGTGGGTTCTGGCAGCGTGTCGCGGGTGTTCGCGCTGTTGCGTGCATTGGGCGAGGTGCCCGAAGGCGGCGAACGCGTGACGCAACTGGCGCAGCAGGTCGGGCTGTCGCAGCCCACCACCCACCGCCTGTTGCGCAGCTTGATGGACGAGGGGATGGTCGAGCAGGACGCGCGCAGCAAGCGCTATCGCCTGAGCCTGGAGTTCTTCGCGCTGGCGGCGAACGCGGGCAAGACCGGCAACCTGCGCGACCTGGTGCGGCCGAGCATGTTGCGCTTGAGTGCGTCGTTGGGTGATTCGTTGTTTTTGCTGGCACGCAGTGGTTTTGATGCGATCTGCCTGGACCGCAGCGAGGGGCCGTACCCGATCCGCACCTTTACCGGGGATATTGGCGGGCGTGTGGCGTTGGGTGTGGGGCAGGGCAGTTTGGCGATTCTGGCGTTCTTGCCGGAGGAGGAGCGTGAGACGGTGATTCGCTACAACTTGCCTCGGCTCAAGGATTTTCACCTGTATGACGAGGTGCTGCTGCGTTCGGAAGTGGAGAATGTGCGCAGCCTGGGGTATGCCGCGCGCAACACCGGAGTGCTGGAAGGCATGGCGGGGTTGGCGGTGCCGATTTTGAATCGGGAAGGGGTTGCGGTGGCGGCGTTGAGTGTGGCGACCATCAGTGATCGATTGGGGCCGAGCCGGTTGCCGATGGTGGTGGAGTTGCTCAAGCGTGAGGCGGCGGCGATCGGGCCGAGGATCAATCCGTTTGATCCGACGTTGCGTCGGCCTTCGCAGGCTTTTGGTGGGTAGCTTTGTGTGGCTGCCGATGGAAAGTCATTTGGGTGGTTTTTGGTAGATATGAGTACATATCCGTTGCTGCGGTAACGGCCACTTAGGGTTCCGCTCTTACAGCG
>NZ_VMSH01000029.1:0-30566 GCF_007713445.1 Pseudomonas sp. RGB
AGGACACCGCCCTTTCACGGCGGTAACAGGGGTTCGAGTCCCCTAGGGGACGCCACGATTACCCGCTCTGCGGGATTTTTAAGGGTCATTCAATTATTGAATGGCCCTTTTGTTTGTCTGGCGTTTGGGTTTTTCCCGCGGCCGTTTACGGCATCCTGCGTACCCCATTGGCGGTGCACAGGGATTCGTTGATGCGCGCCAGCTCCTTTTGCCGATCAACCTGCGGGCCTTTGTTCTGGGCGTCCTCCAGTGCGACGTTGCACATTTCGACGCGAATGCCGGGCAAGCGTGAAATCGCAAGCCGTGTGTTTGGAAAGCGCAGCAGGATGTCTTCCATGAACTGCCTGAACAGCACGCAGCATTGCCGGCACGGTGAGTTGTTGAGGCTCACCACGATCTCCTGATACCCCGCATCGAGCACACAGTCATTGCCGCGCAGGGCCTCCAGGAAGTTGGCCTCGGCATGCCCGTAGGCGTCGTTGAAGAATTTGCCGAACGGCTGGTTGCCCACGCCTTCGCCTTCAACCTTTGAAGTTAGCGGTGTATTCGTTGGCGAACACGTAGGGGCGGCTTCTGCGGCGACCCACGCGCAGTTCTGGTTTTGCTGCCGCCAGGCCATGACGTTCTCTGCGATGTGCAGTTCATTGCAGTGAGAACGCTTGGGGCGGGCGGTTTATTCCTTTGATGTGATCTGTGCTACTCGGACGAGCGGTCACGCGGGTGGCTTGCGAAATATTATTATGGTAATAATATTCAACCCATGAGAGACGGAGGCAACGATGAGCGATAAAAAAGCGCAAACCCGCGAACGCATTTTGCAGGCTGCCAGCGCGGCGTTGATCCAGCGCGGCCCGGCCGAACCGAGTGTCGGCGAAGTCATGGGCGCGGCGGGGCTTACGGTCGGCGGCTTCTACGCGCACTTTGAAAGCAAGGACGCGTTGATGCTGGAGGCCTTCACCCAGTTGCTCGCCCGGCGGCGCGCGTCGATTGACGACATGGACGCGCAACTCACCGGTGAGGAGCGCAGAGGCCTGGTGGCGGCGTTTTATCTGTCGCGCAAGCACCGTGACTCCACGGACCAGGCCTGCCCGATACCCGCCACCGTGGGCGAGATGAGCCGCTTGCCGGATGAGTTTCGCCAGGCGCTCAACGAGCATACGGAGCTGATGGCCGCGCAATTGGCTGCCAGCCCGGAGGACACCGACAAAGCCCTGGCGGATATGGCCTTGATGATCGGCGGCCTGGCCTTGGCCCGCGCGCTCGGCCCGGGCGAGTTGTCGGACCGCGTGTTGCGCGCGGCCAAATCGGCGGTGCGCTGAAAAAGGAGTCGCCTGATGGGCGCATTAACCTGGATTCGAGGCTTCAATGGCACCGTCGGCCGCGTGGCGCCGCACCTGGTGGCCAGCAAGTTGCGTCGTACCTTCATGACGCCACGCAACCTGCCGCCGCGTGACTGGGAGTTGCCGCTGCTGGCGCAATCGGAGCGCATCACCTTGCGTTTCGGCCTGTCGGCGTTGCGTTGGGGCCAGGGCCCCGCGGTGCTGCTGATGCACGGCTGGGAAGGGCGCCCCACACAGTTCGCCAGCCTGATCACGGCGTTGGTGGATAACGGCTATTCGGTGATTGCCCTCGACGGTCCGGCCCACGGCCGTTCACCGGGGCGCGAGGCGCATGTGCTGCTGTTCGCCCGCGCCATGCTCGAAGCTGCCGCCGAGTTGCCGCCGTTGCACGCGGTGGTGGGGCATTCCATGGGCGGTGCCAGCGCGATGCTGGCGGTGCAGCTGGGCCTGCGTACCGAGGCGCTGGTGAGCATTGCGGCGCCTTCGCGCTTTCTCGACGTGCTGCGCGGTTTTGCCGGCATGGTCGGGTTGCCGCCACGGGCGCGCTCGGCGTTTATCCAGGAAGTTGAATTGACCTTTGGCATGCCGCTCAAACACCTGGACGTGGCTCACTACCAGCTCAATATTCCCGGTTTGATCGTGCACGCCGTAGACGACACTTTTGTCCCGGTCAAAGCCTCGCAAGCTATTCACGAGGCCTGGTTCGACAGCCGCCTGTTGCGCCTGGAACAAGGCGGGCACCAGAAAGTGCTGGCCGATCCGCGGGTGATCGAGGGTGTGCTTGCCCTGTTGGCCGGCCGTCGTCTACAGGCGCGGCAAACTGCCTGATACACTGCCCCGCCGACATCAATCGACTGGAGCAAGGCATGGGCTGGGACTTGGCAACGCCATTTATCATCGATCTGCAGGTTGGCGCTGAAGACATCGACGGCCTCGGGCACGCCAACAATGCGGTGTATGTGTCGTGGCTGGAGCGTTGCGCCTGGCGCCATTCCCAGCGCCTGGGGCTGGACCTTACCGAATACCGCCGGCTCGACCGCGCCATGGCCGTGGTGCGCCATGAGATCGACTACCTGGCGGCCGGCTACGAAGGTGATGAGCTGCAGCTGGCGACCTGGATCGTCGACTGGGACCAGCGCCTGAAGATGACCCGCCGTTTCCAGCTGGTCCGTCCTCGCGACGGCGCGACCTTGCTGCGCGCGCACACCACGTTTGTCTGCATCGAACTCTCCACGGGCAAGCCCAAGCGTATGCCGGCCGAATTTCTCGACGGCTACGGTCCCGCGCTGACAGGGGGTTAACGTTTTTTGCAGGAAACCCAGTAAACTGCGCCACGATTTTTGTTGAGTGTTTTCCATGCAAATTGCTTTGGCGCCCATGGAGGGGTTGGTCGACAACATCCTGCGCGATGTGCTGACCCGCGTGGGCGGTATTGACTGGTGCGTGACCGAGTTCATCCGCGTCAACGACCGCCTGCTGACCCCCGCCTATTTCCACAAGCTCGCCCCGGAACTGCTGCACGGTGCCCACACCGCGGCGGGCGTGCCGTTGCGTGTGCAGCTGCTGGGTTCCGACCCGGTGTGCCTGGCCGAAAACGCCGCGCTGGCGTGCGAGCTGGGTTCCCAGGTGATTGACCTGAACTTCGGCTGCCCGGCCAAGACGGTCAACAAGTCGCGCGGCGGCGCCGTGCTGCTCAAGGAGCCGGAGCTGCTCAATCAGATTGTTGAACATGTGCGCCGTGCCGTGCCCGCGCATATCCCCGTGACCGCCAAGATGCGCCTTGGCTTCGACAGCCCGGACGGTGCGCTGGTGTGCGCTACGGCGCTGGCTGAAGGCGGCGCGGCGCATATCGTGGTGCATGCGCGTACCAAGACCGACGGCTACAAGCCGCCGGCCCACTGGGAGTGGATCCCGCGGGTGCAGGACGTGGTCAAGGTGCCGGTGTTCGCCAATGGGGATATCTGGAGCGTCGAAGACTGGAAGCGTTGCCGTGAAATCAGCGGCGTCGAAGACA
This sequence comes from Pseudomonas sp. RGB, assembly GCF_007713445.1. Taxonomy (NCBI): domain Bacteria; kingdom Pseudomonadati; phylum Pseudomonadota; class Gammaproteobacteria; order Pseudomonadales; family Pseudomonadaceae; genus Pseudomonas; species Pseudomonas sp. RGB. Next base: position 3,355 of record NZ_VMSH01000029.1, read on the forward strand.
TCATGCTTGGTCGCGGCCTGGTGGCACGGCCTGACCTGGCGCGCCAAATTGTGGCAGCCAAGGCGGGCGAAGAGGTGGTGGAAATGACCTGGGCGCAGATGCAGCCGATGCTTCAGGCGTTCTGGACCCAATCAGTGGCGCAACTGACTGAAAAGCAGGCGCCTGGCCGGTTGAAGCAATGGCTGGCGATGCTGACGCGCAATTATCCCGAAGCAGTGGTGCTGTTTACCGCCTTGCGGCGCGAGACGGATTTGAAGCACGTCAGCCACCTGCTGGGCATGCAGCACCCCATTGCAGCCTGATTGTTCACGTTCACTAAAAAAGGGTGCCATTGGCGCCCTTTTTTCGTTTGTGGGCTAGCACAAAAGATTGACGAACAGGCGGTTTAATCTTGTCGGTGAGTTGCATGCCTGCAGTGTATTAACGGGTGTGACGATTTTTTAGCGCCAAGAGCGGCTTGCCTCGCGGTTTGTCGCGATAGTTCATGCGGCAAAGTCTGATGACGCGCATTGGTTTCCTTATATGAGCTGCGATTGGCGGAACTCGATAGCCTAACTTTCCACGAAAGTAAGGACTGTGAAGCAACGTGGTTGTTTTCAGCTATTAACACTCTCACTTCTCTGGTCCGCTGATACGGCCAGGCTCTGTTGAATAAGGAATTGCTAAATGTCGCTGTCGGTTAATAATCCATCGTTCATGAAAGTTAATGCGTCTGTCCTTGATCGAAACAGTATTTCATCCGCTAAGTTTGCTGAAACGACAGAGGTGCAGGTTTCCGGTGCGCGTGTTGCCAATACGCCGCTGAGTACTGATAACTCCCGGTTCTCGCGCAACGAACTGATGATTCCGGGTGCTGCGCTCACGCGGTTATTTGACATGCTCGAGCAGGTTTTCAAGGCTATACGCGAAATGGTCGCCGGAAAGGATTTAACGCCCGCGCTGCTGTCCGGCCCGGGCGTTGTGCCAGACGCCAAGCCTGAGGCGCGCACGTTGCCGGTGAATTCCGAGGTCGCCAAGCAGCCGAGTTCGCCGGATGTAGGCAACTTGCCGGCGAAACCGCAGGTGCCGGAGCCGCAAGCGAAGCTGCAGCTGATGGACGCTGCACTGGTAGTGCCCACTGCTCTCAAAGCGCCAGCTGCGCTACCACATCTGCCCGCGCCCGAGCCGGCGATTACCGTGACGAATGACGGTAAGACCAACGTACACGTCAATGTGAACGCCGGTCATTGCCATTGCACGGATGCGCAGGCGGTTGTGAACAACGTCCCACGACTGAAGCGTGTGCTGGATCTGTCGCCATTGCCTGAAACCGGCCCGCAACCGGGGATCAAGCCGGGTGTGACACCGGACGTGAAGGCTGACATCACGCCAGAACACACCCCTGAGGTACCCGGCACCGTCACGCCTGAGGTCGAGTCGGATACCAAGCCTGGCGTGCCACCTGCGCCAAAGACCGAGATCAAGCCAGACCACACACATGCGGTGCCAGGCATCGTCACGCCGGTGGTTAAGCCAGAGCCAACGCCCTCCGTGGTGCCGGACATCGCCCCAAAGCCCTTGCCTGATACGCCGGTTCCGGACTTAACCAGCCCAGGCCCGGTTGAAGATTATTTTGATCCAAGAAACTGGCGGTTAAATACCAAGCCAATGTTCAAGGCCTGATAGTCCCACACTTGGTTTAACTTCTTGAAGCGTGCAGGCGCCTCTGTGGCTATAAGTTGCGAAGAGGCGCCTGCTCAATGGGGGGAATATGTCTAACTGTTTAATTAATAATATCGCGCGTGTCATCGATGTCCGGCAGGTGATCAATAGTGATTTAACAAGTGCCAATCATGCAGCGGATGTTCACTTGAGCGTGATTGAAAGAAAGACTGCTGCGACTGTTTGTCGGCCATCTATCAACGGTTCAGCGCGTCGGGTGCGCGGCGATAATGAACGCGATGCGGTGCAGTCGTTTGCTGCGCTGTTGAGTTCTTTATTGACTCAGATACTGAGGGTGTTGTCGGCAGGCAAAGATAAGTTAGTCCCCGTTATACCCACGCCACCGGTCAATCCGTCGGTAGTGCACGAGCCGGTCACTCCCAGGCCCAATTCCGAAGCCGCGCTCGCGTGCCTTTCAAACAAGCGCGGCGGTGCGAAGCCGGACAACATCTGGAGTGGGTTTCGCCAAGGCCCCGACGGCAACTGCGTGACGGTGTCGGCGATCAAGGCGGCGATGCACCGATTTGGTCAAAGCCCCACGGATATCTACCAACAAGTCACCCGCCTCAGCGGCGGTTATCGAGTGGTGATGCGCGATGACTTTCAGCTCACGCTGACTGACCGTGAATTGGCCGAAGGTGCGCGAGGCGCCAGGTTCAGAGGGCAGGACAAGGGCATGCTCAAGGATGCGCAATTTCTGTTTGCGGTCAGTGCCAAGCGCGCACAGATGGAAAACAACGATTACACGGCGGGCAGAAGTTATCAGGCGGCGATTCGCAGCCTGAACAACGGTGAGGATGAGCGTGGGCCGGGGGAGGGGTTCATGCGGCTGGGGCTGCGCAAGCACATGAAAACGGTCTCTGTGCGGGAACTCGCCCGTGGGCAATTGGGCATGTGCAATCGCACCGGGCATTCGGTGGCGGTGATCAACGGCCGCGAAGAGTTGTGGGGGCGCAGGGGCGCCACGCCTGCCCGCGGTCAGGCGATAGCCCTTTTCTAAGGGGCGACCACAGGCGATGCGGGCGGCTCAACCCATCGCAACGCCGCCCCGCCCCGATTGTTTTGCAGGTTATTGCTTCGGTAAGTCTCAGGAAATCAGTGAATGAATATCACAGCAAGTAATGGCCCAGGCTCGCCGGCCAACGGGTACGACGACGCGGCTTCGGTGTTTTCGTCAAAACGTGCGGGGGAAAAACCTGCGCATATCATCCGTGCATTCAATGCGGCGCGGGGGGAGTTTGGCGAGCACTTTGACACCAGCACCCACGCAGCCGTCATCAAACTGATGATGACAACCTTCGGGCAGCACCCGGCTGGCATGTTCAATGCGCTGACTGCCACGGGCGATGGCTATCACATCACCATGAAGGACGAGTTCAAGGTTCAGTTGTCTCGCCAGGAGTTGGCGCAGGCGACGCAGGCTTCGAGGTTCAGTGGCGACGATAGCGGGGCAGTCAAGGATGCCAACTTTGTGTTCGCGGCGTTCGTAAAGCGCAAGCAACTGACCGGCAATTACCCGACGTTTGAAGCTGCGCTGGCAACAACACTGAAGGGCGAGACCGTCCAGCGATGTTTGCAGGGCTTGGGCCTGTTCGGCCTGTGCCAGTACGTGCCGTCAAGTGCCATGCAGGCAAAGGGCGTGGTAGGGGTCATGGAGACTCACAACTTTGGCTCGGCGCTGGTGATGGACGGCGTAAGCCATTATTACGACGAGCGGCGCCAGACCAAGCAGGGTTACGGGTACGTATTGTTCGACGACAAGCCGGCGGCACCCGACAACGCCCGGCAGGTGTCCGATGTCGTGTCCGGCATGACACCCGAACAGATCTGGGGTGGTTTTTATCAGGGCGTGGAAGGCAATTGTGTCACGGTGTCGGCGATCAAGGCGGCGATCATCCGGTTCTGGCAGGACCCCCAGGGGATCTATAAGCGCATCCAAGTCACCGCCGACGGTTTTGAGGTGGTCATGAGGGACTCCTTCACGCTGACGGTGACCCATGATGAGCTGCGCCAGGCCATCGTCGCGTCAAACTTCCACGGCAGCAATACGCAGTTGATCAACTACGCCAACTTCTTGTACGCGGTCAGTGCCAAGCGCGCGCACCTGGAAAATAACGACATGCGCGCCGGGCAGAGTTATGCAACGGCCCTGCACACCCTCAACGACGGCGAGCACCCGGGGGAGGCGCTTCGGCGGCTTGGGTTGTACGCCTATATACGTGAAAGCACGGTTGAAGAACTGGCCCGCGGCGCGGTCGGCACGCTGGCGGACACTGGCCACTCGGTCGCGGTCATCAATGGTGCGCTGGATTTCTATGGGCGAAAGCAGGACCTGGCGTCATCGCGATGGATGAACGGCGGGTTTCGCGCATTGAAGCTGGTGTAAGGGTCACACCAATAGCTTCCTGAACGCCTCGATGGGCAGAGGCCGGCTGTGTAAATACCCCTGGAACAAATGGCAGCCCAGCTTTTGCAGGAATGCCAGTTGTTCCGGGGTTTCCACGCCCTCGGCGATCACTTCCAGGTTCAAGCTGCGCGCCATGGCGACGATGGCGCGGATGATTTCGGCATCGTTGGGGTCGTGGGTGGCGTCGCGCACAAAGGACTGATCGATCTTCAACGCATCCACCGGCAGGCGCTTGAGGTAGGTCAGCGACGAATAGCCGGTGCCGAAGTCATCCATGGCAAAGCTTACGCCGAGTTTTTTCAGGCGGCGCATCTTGGCCACGGTGTCATCCAGGTTCTGGATCACGATGCCTTCGGTAATTTCCAGCTTCAGCAGGCTATACGGCAGGTGATGCTGCTTGAGGCAGCGCTCCACCCGCTCCACGAAGTCGTTCTGGCGAAACTGGCGCGGGCTTATATTCACGCACAGGCTGAAATTCAACGGGTCCACCAGGCCATCGGCGATCAATTGGGCAAAGGCGCCGCAGGCTTCATCAAGAATCCAGGTGCCGACTTCCAGGATCAGGCCGCTGTCTTCCAGCACTTTGATAAATTCGGTGGGTGACTGCGCTCCCAGTTGCGGGTGCTGCCAGCGCACCAGCGCTTCGGCACCGATGATGCGGTTGCCGCGCGCATCCACTTGAGGCTGGTAATGCACGCTGAACTCACCGCGTGACAGCGCCAGACGCAGGTCGGTCTCCATGCGCAGGCGTTCACTGGCGGTTTTCTGCATGCTGTTATGAAACATCTGCGTGGTGTTGCGTCCTGAATCCTTGGCCCGATACAGCGCAATGTCGGCACGCTTGAGCAGGTCTGCGGGTGTCGAGCCGTGGTCGGGGATCAGCGCCACGCCAATGCTCGGCGTGACCTGCAGGCGATGGCCATCGAGGAACATCGGTTCCGAGAGCAATTCGCGCAGGGTGTCCGCCAGTTCCTGTACCTGGGCGCTGACTTCCACGCGTGTACCTTCCAGGCCGCTGAGCAGCACCACGAACTCATCGCCGCCCAGGCGCGCCACCGTATCTTCCATGCGCACGCTGGCTTCTAGGCGTGCGGTGACGATTTTCAGCACGGTGTCGCCCACCGGGTGGCCGAGGGAATCGTTGATGTGCTTGAAATGATCGAGGTCGAGAAACAGCAGGGCGCCCCGCAGGTTATGGCGTTTGAGCAGGGCGATCTGCTGGCTCAGGCGGTCCATCAGCAACGCACGATTGGGCAGGTTGGTCAGCGGGTCGTGATAGGCCAGGTGACGGATCTGCGCCTGGGCGTTTTTCAGCAGGCTCACGTCCCGCGCCGTCAGCAGCAGGCACGGCGTTTCATTGAGGGTGATCGGTTCGACCGACACCTCCACGGCCAACAATTCGCCACGTTTGTTGTGCCAAAGCATTTCCAGGTGATGAATTCGGCCCTTAATCTGCAGTTCGGCCAGCAGCGCCGCACGCTGATTCTCATCAGCCCAGATGCCGATCTGATACAGCGTCAGGCCGATGGCTTCCTCGGCGCGGTAGCCGGTGAGGCGACAGAAGCCGTCATTGACCTCCACATAACGGCCGGTGTCACGTTCGGTGATGGAGATGGCGTCGGGGCTTGAATGGAAGGCCTTGGCGAATTTTTCTTCGCTGGCTTTAAGGGCGGCCTCGGAGCGTTGTTGCTGGGTGATATCGCGCAGGGTCGTGACGATGCAGGGTTGGTCGCCGACCTTGATCAAGCGGCTGGAAATCACGCAGGTGAGGCTTTGACCATTTTTGTGATGCACCCCAATGGCGACATTGTTTAATGACTGCTCGCGAATCACCCGCTCGATACGTTGCAGGCGCTTGCTCGAGTCATCCCACAGCCCGATCTGGTCGGCGCTTTTGTCGAGCACCTCGGCGGCGGTCCAGCCAAAGGTCTGCGTAAACGCGGGGTTGATTTCGATAAAGGCGCCGCTGTCCAGGTAGGTCACGCAGATCGGGTCGGGGCTGGCCTGGAACAGGCTGGCGAACTTTTCTTCGGAGGCGGTGATGCGCTGCTCGCGTTCCACCTGGTCGGTGATGTCCAGCAAGGTGCCGGCCATGCGCAACGGTTTGCCCGATTCGTCGCGATACAGCCGCGCACGGCTTTCCAGGTAACGAGCGCTGCCGTCCTCCATCTGGACGCGGTAGGTCAACTGGTAGTTGCCGCCCGGGCCTTCACGCAGGCTGCGGTAGGCGTTGCGCATGCCCTCGCGCTCTTCATCAGACATGCCTTCAAAAAACGCATCGAAAGGTTCGTGAAACGGTAACGCCTCCAGGCCGTGCAGTTGCGCCGCGCGGGCCGAGCCATAGAGCATGCCGCTGGGGATATGCCAGTCCCAGGTGCCCAGCTGTGCCGAATCCAGGGCCAGGTCGAGGCGCTCCTGGCTGTCCTTGAGCGCCTGCTCGGCGTTTTTGCGTTCGGTGGTGTCGACAAACGTGCTGATCAGGTAGGCCTCGCCCTCCAGCTCGACTTTTTGTGCGCTCAAGGTGCCGTCGTGGATCTGGCCGTTGCTGGCGCAGAACTGCACTTCCATGCTGATGGGTTCGCCCTTGCGTTGGGTGGCCCTGACCAGCAGCGCACGCTGTTGCGGGTCACGCCACAGGCCCAGGTCCAGCGTGGTGCGGCCGATGGCCTGGGCCACGGGCCAGCCGAAGAGCATCTCGAAATACTGGTTGGCTTCGCTGATCAGGCCGTCGGCCTGGCGGGTCAGCAGGACCATATTGGGGCACAGATGAAACAGCGTGGCGAAGCGTTTTTCCGAGTGGATAAGGGCGTGCTCGCGCTCGCGCTGGCGAGTGGTTTCGCGGATCACGCCGATCATGCGGCGCCGGCCGGTCTTGTCCGGTGCCAGGCTGCCGTTGATTTCCAGCCAGTGATGGCTGCCATCCGGCCATTGGATGTGGTGGTGCATGGCCTGCTCAAACGGCTCGCCCGCCAGCACGGCGTGAAAGGCCCGCACCACGCGCGCGCGGTCCGACGGCGCGAGCAGATCCAGGTAATCCAGGTCTTTGGGCAGCGGTTGGCGCGGGTCGTAGCCGAACAGCGCCTGGGTGCCGCGTGACCAACTGATCCTGCCGGTGTCGATTTCCCAGCACCACGCGCCCAGGCGGGCAGCATTGAGGGCTGCCAGCAACTGCGGGGCGCTGTCCCAGCTTTGTTCCGCCTCTTGAGGGTCCAGGGCGTAAATGCGGGGCAGGGGTGGCACGGAATCGACGGGGTTGCGCATTATCAAAGGGCCTTGGCTCAATGGGCGTTCGGCGCGGTTTATTCAGACCTTGAGGCCGCACAGCTTCATGCCGGTATCCCTGGCAGATCGACCTGTGCATCCAATAGGCTCATGAAAGCCCGCGCAGCGTTCGACAGCGTCCTTTCGGTGTGCACGATATAGCCTAGCTGGCGACTGAGCTGTATGCCCGGCAAAGCGATACTTGCCACCTGTTCATCAAGCATGGTGCGCGGCAACACGCTCCAGGCCAGGCCGATGGACACCATCATCTTGATGGTTTCCAGGTAGTTGGTGCTCATGGCGATATTCGGCGTCAGGCCCTGGGCTTCGAACAAGCGGCTGACAATATGGTGGGTAAAGGTGTTGCCACCGGGGAAGACCGCCGGGTGTTTGGCGATATCGGCCAGGTTGACCGTGCCATTGGCGGTCAGGCTGTGCTCGGGCGCAACCACGAAATCCAGCGGGTCGTCCCACACCGGTGTGGCGCGTACCAGGTTGTGCGGATCGGGCGCCAGGGTAATAACGGCCACTTCAGCGCGGCCATGGAGGATTTCCTCGTAGGCCACTTCCGAATCGAGGAACTGAATATCCAGCGCTACATTCGGGTACTCGCGGGTAAAGGTGCGCAAAATCGGTGGCAGGCGGTGCAGGCCGATGTGGTGGCTGGTGGCCAACGTCAGGCGGCCGCTGACTTCGCCGGTCAGGTTGGTGAGCGCGCGGCGGGTGTCGTCCAGCACATTGAGAATCTGGTACGCACGTGGCAGCAGGGCGCGCCCGGCCTCGGTCAGGCCGACTTCACGGCCCAGGCGGTCGAATAAACGTACCTTTAATTGTTGTTCCAGCCCGGCGATGCGCTTGCTGATGGCCGGTTGGGTCAGGTGCAGGCGTTCACCGGCGCCGGAGAAGCTGCCGGTCTCGGCGATGGCAATAAAGGCATTAAGGTTGGCCAAGTCCATTGAGGTATTCCAGTTGGTAATCCAAAGCATAAAAAATATGAATTTGAGTTATTTAATGTAGCGCCATACCATCAGCCTCACAAGCCAAAGGGTTATTGAATGTCTCAAGGCCCGGGGCATAGAAAGACCGATGATGAGGACCGACTGATGGCCGGCAAAACGCTTTACGACAAGCTTTGGGATTCCCATGAAGTGAAACGGCGCGACGATGGCTCGTCGCTGATCTATATCGACCGTCACATCATCCATGAAGTGACCTCGCCCCAAGCGTTCGAAGGCCTGCGGCTGGCCGGGCGCAAGCCTTGGCGCGTCGACTCGATCATCGCCACCCCGGACCACAACGTACCGACCACCCCGGAGCGCAAGGGCGGCATCGAGGCCATTGCCGACCAGGTGTCGCGTTTGCAGGTGCAAACCCTCGACGACTATTGCGATGAATATGGCATCACCGAATTCAAGATGAATGACGTGCGTCAGGGCATCGTGCACGTGATCGGCCCGGAGCAGGGCGCCACCTTGCCAGGCATGACCGTGGTCTGCGGTGACTCCCACACCTCCACCCACGGCGCGTTCGGCGCTCTGGCCCATGGCATCGGCACCTCCGAGGTGGAGCATGTGTTCGCCACCCAGTGCCTGGTCGCCAAAAAGATGAAGAACATGCTGGTTAAAGTCGAAGGCACCTTGCCGTTCGGCGTGACCGCCAAGGACATCGTGCTCGCGGTGATTGGCAAGATCGGCACCGCCGGCGGTAACGGCCATGCCATCGAGTTCGCCGGCAGCGCCATCCGCGACCTGTCCATCGAAGGCCGCATGACCATCTGCAACATGTCCATCGAAGCCGGTGCCCGTGTGGGCATGGTCGCGGCGGACGAAAAAACCGTCGAATACGTCAAAGGCCGCCCCTTCGCCCCGCAAGGCGCCGATTGGGACGCAGCGGTCGAAGCCTGGAAAGACCTGGTCTCCGACGCCGATGCGGTGTTTGACACCGTGGTCGAACTCGACGCAGCCCAGATCAAGCCGCAAGTCAGCTGGGGCACCTCGCCGGAAATGGTCCTGGCCGTCGACCAGAACGTGCCGGACCCGGCCAAGGAAACCGACCTGGTCAAGCGTGGCTCTATCGAGCGCGCCTTGAAGTACATGGGCTTGAAGGCCAACCAGGCGATTACCGACATCCAGTTGGACCGCGTGTTTATCGGTTCCTGCACCAACTCGCGGATCGAAGACCTGCGCGCTGCGGCGGTGATCGCCAAAGGCCGCAAAGTGGCCTCGACCATCAAGCAAGCCATCGTGGTGCCAGGTTCGGGCCTGGTCAAAGCGCAAGCCGAAGCCGAGGGCCTGGACAAGATCTTCCTTGAGGCCGGTTTTGAATGGCGCGAGCCGGGCTGCTCCATGTGCCTGGCGATGAATCCGGACCGTTTGGAGTCGGGCGAGCATTGCGCGTCCACCTCCAACCGTAACTTCGAAGGGCGTCAGGGCGCCGGTGGGCGTACCCACCTGGTCAGCCCGGCCATGGCCGCCGCCGCTGCCGTCAACGGTCGTTTCATCGACGTTCGCGAATTGATCTGAGGAATACCCGATGAGAGCTTTTACCCAACACACCGGTCTTGTCGCGCCGTTGGACCGTGCCAACGTCGACACCGACCAGATCATTCCCAAGCAGTTCTTGAAGTCGATCAAGCGCACCGGCTTTGGCCCGAACCTGTTCGATGAGTGGCGCTACCTGGACGTGGGCTACGCCTACCAGGACAACTCCAAGCGCCCGTTGAACAAGGATTTTGTGCTCAACGCCGAGCGTTACCAAGGCGCCAGCGTATTGCTGGCCCGCGAGAACTTCGGTTGCGGCTCCAGCCGTGAACACGCGCCGTGGGCCCTGGAAGAATATGGCTTTCGCAGCATCATCGCGCCGAGCTACGCCGACATCTTCTTCAACAACAGCTTCAAGAACGGCTTGCTGCCGATCATCTTGAGCGACGCCGAAGTGGACGAGCTGTTCAAGCAGGTCGAAGCCGATGTTGGCTACCAACTGACCGTTGACCTGGCCGCGCAGACCGTGACCCGTCCGGACGGCAAGGTCTATCACTTTGAAGTCGATGCGTTCCGTAAGCACTGCCTGATCAATGGCCTGGACGATATCGGCCTGACCTTGCAGGACGGCGATGCGATTGCCGCGTTTGAAACCAACCACCGGGCGAGCCAGCCCTGGTTGTTTCGCGATGCCTGATTTGCGGTAACCGTGCGGGCCCCATCGCGGGCAAGCCCGACTCCCACCTTGGAATGCATTCCAACAGTGGGAGCTGGCTTGCCTGCGATAGCGGCCGTACAACCACCCCAAAACCCAAGGAAAGCCACCATGACCAGCACCGCCCACACCCAAGTCGTGCAAAAACAATTCGGCGAACAGGCCTCGGCCTACCTGAGCAGTGCCGTGCACGCTCAAGGCAGCGAATTCGCACTGCTGCAGGCCGAACTGGCCGGGCAGGGCGCCGCGCGACTGCTGGACCTGGGCTGCGGTGCCGGGCATGTGAGCTTCCACGTTGCGCCGCTGGTTAAAGAAGTGGTGGCCTACGATCTGTCCCAGCAAATGCTCGACGTGGTGGCAGCCGCCGCAAAAGAGCGTGGCCTGAACAACATCCGCACCGTGCATGGCGCCGCCGAGCGCCTGCCATTTGCCGATGGCGAGTTCGACTTCGTGTTCAGCCGTTACTCGGCCCACCACTGGAGCGACCTTGGCCTGGCCTTTCGCGAAGTGCGTCGGGTGCTCAAGCCTGGCGGCATCGCGGCATTTGTCGATGTCTTGTCACCGGGCAGCCCGCTGTTGGACACTTACCTGCAAACCGTCGAAGTGCTGCGCGATACCAGTCACGTGCGCGATTATTCCGCCGCCGAATGGATGCGCCAGCTCAGCGAAGCCGGCTTGCACGTCCGCAACAGCAGCCGTCAGCGCCTGCGCCTGGAATACACCTCGTGGGTGGAGCGCATGCGTACGCCCGAGGTATTGCGCGCCGCGATCCTCGAGTTGCAGCAGGCGATGGGCCAGGAAGTACGCGATTACTACGAGATTCAAGCCGACGGCACCTTCAGCACCGACGTGCTGGTGGTGTTTGCCGAACGCTGATTAATTTTCCCGACCTGCCCACGGGCGGGTCGCTTGATGAAATGAGGAACGCATGAGCAAGCAGATTCTGATTCTTCCTGGCGACGGTATTGGTCCGGAAATCATGGCCGAAGCGGTCAAAGTCCTGGAATTGGCCAACAGCAAGTACAGCCTGGGCTTCGAATTGAGCCACGACGTGATCGGCGGCGCCGCCATCGACAAGCACGGCGTGCCCCTGGCTGACGAAACCCTGGACCGCGCCCGTGCAGCCGACGCCGTACTGCTCGGCGCCGTGGGCGGCCCGAAGTGGGACAAGATCGAACGTGACATCCGCCCGGAGCGCGGCCTGCTGAAAATTCGCGCGCAACTGGGCCTGTTCGGCAACCTGCGTCCGGCGATTCTGTACCCGCAGCTGGCCGATGCGTCGAGTCTCAAGCCTGAAGTGGTGGCGGGCCTGGACATCCTGATCGTGCGCGAGCTGACCGGCGGTATCTACTTCGGCTCGCCACGCGGTGTGCGTGAGTTGGAAAATGGCGAGCGTCAGGCCTACGACACGCTGCCGTACAGCGAGAGCGAGATCCGCCGTATCGCCCGTGTCGGTTTCGACATGGCGCGCGTGCGCGGCAAAAAGGTCTGCTCGGTCGACAAGGCCAACGTACTGGCCTCCAGCCAACTGTGGCGCGAAATCGTCGAAGAAGTGGCCAAGGACTACCCGGACGTCGAACTGAGCCACATGTACGTCGACAACGCCGCCATGCAGCTGGTACGTGCACCCAAGCAGTTCGACGTGATCGTCACCGACAACCTGTTCGGCGACATCCTGTCCGACCAGGCGTCGATGCTCACCGGTTCCATCGGCATGCTGCCGTCGGCGTCCCTGGACACCAACAATAAAGGCATGTACGAGCCGTGCCACGGTTCGGCGCCGGACATTGCAGGCCAAGGCATTGCCAACCCGTTGGCGACCATCTTGTCGGTGTCGATGATGCTGCGTTACAGCTTCAACCTGAGTGAAGCGGCGGATGCGATCGAGAAGGCTGTGAGCCTGGTGCTGGACCAGGGTTTGCGCACCGGCGACATCTGGTCGCAGGGTTGCACCAAGGTTGGGACGCAAGAAATGGGCGACGCAGTAGTCGCCGCGCTGCGGAATCTGTAATCTCTCGGGCCCGCTTGCAGTTGTTGCTGCAAGGCGGCCCACTTTTTAACAAGGTGTAGTTGCGATGAAACGTGTAGGTCTGATCGGTTGGCGCGGTATGGTCGGTTCCGTGCTCATGCAGCGGATGCTGGAAGAGCAGGATTTCGATCTTATTGAGCCGGTGTTTTTCACCACGTCGAACGTGGGTGGCCAAGGGCCGTCCGTGGGCAAGGATATTGCTCCGCTCAAAGACGCCTACAGCATTGAAGAGCTCAAAACCCTCGACGTGATTTTGACCTGCCAGGGTGGCGACTACACCAGCGAAGTCTTCCCCAAGCTGCGCGAAGCCGGCTGGCAGGGTTACTGGATTGACGCCGCCTCGAGCCTGCGCATGCAGGACGACGCCGTGATCATCCTCGACCCGGTGAACCGCAAGGTGATTGACCAGCAGCTGGACGCTGGCACCAAGAACTACGTGGGCGGCAACTGCACCGTCAGCCTGATGCTGATGGGCCTGGGCGGCTTGTTCGAAGCTGGCCTGGTCGAGTGGATGAGCGCCATGACCTATCAGGCGGCCTCCGGCGCCGGCGCGCAGAACATGCGCGAGCTGATCAAGCAAATGGGCGCCACCCACGCCGCTGTGGCTGATCAACTGGCCGACCCTGCCAGCGCGATCCTCGACATCGACCGCCGTGTGGCCGAAGCCATGCGCAGCGATGCCTACCCGACCGAGAACTTCGGCGTGCCGTTGGCCGGTAGCCTGATCCCATGGATCGACAAGGAACTGCCGAACGGCCAGAGCCGCGAAGAATGGAAGGCCCAGGCTGAGACCAACAAGATCCTCGGTCGCTTCAAAAACCCGATTCCGGTGGACGGCATCTGCGTGCGCATTGGCGCCATGCGCTGCCACAGCCAGGCGCTGACCATCAAGCTGAACAAAGACGTGCCGATCGCCGATATCGAAGGGCTGATCAGCCAGCACAACCCATGGGTCAAGCTGGTGCCGAACAACCGCGACATCAGCATGCAGGAGCTGAGCCCAACCAAGGTCACCGGCACCCTGAATGTGCCGGTTGGCCGTCTGCGCAAGCTGAACATGGGTACTCAGTACCTGGGCGCGTTCACCGTCGGCGACCAACTGCTGTGGGGCGCGGCTGAACCGCTGCGTCGCATGCTGCGGATTTTGCTGGAGCGTTGATCGCTGCTGGTGAGTGAGAAACCCGCGTTCTGGTGACAGGCGCGGGTTTTTTATTGCTCTTGAGGGCCTCATCGCAGGCAAGCCAGCTCCCACATTTGACTGTGTTCACAAATCAAAATGTGGGAGCTGGCTTGCCCGCGATGGGGCCATCAGCCTCACCCCAGGGCCCAGCCCAATTGCCTCACTCCCCACCACCCGGTAAAGTGCCGCTCCCCCCGCAATGCCCGAGGCAGCCACCATGACCCAGACCTTTGAAATCGCCGTGATCGGTGCAACCGGCACCGTGGGTGAAACCCTGGTGCAGATTCTCGAAGAGCTGGATTTTCCGGTAGGCACCCTGTATTTGCTGGCGGGCAGCAACTCGGCCGGCGCCTCGGTGCCGTTTCGCGGCAAAAACGTGCGGGTCAAGGAAGTTGATGAGTTCGACTTCAAAAAAGCCCAGTTGGCCTTCTTCGCGGCAGGCCCGGCGGTGACCCTGAGTTTCGCGCCACGCGCCACGGCGGCCGGTTGCTCGGTGATCGACCTCTCCGGCGCCTTGCTGGCCGACCAGGCACCTCAGGTCGTGCCGGAAGCCAACGCGCATATTCTCAAGGGCCTGAAAAAGCCCTTCCAGCTCGGCAGCCCGAGTCCGTCCGCCACCAACCTGGCGGTGGTTCTGGCGCCGTTGCGCGGCTTGCTGGATATCCAGCGCGTCAGCGTCACTGCCAACCTGGCCGTTTCGGCCCAGGGCCGCGAGGCCGTCAGCGAGCTGGCCCGGCAGACCGCCGAGCTGCTGAACGTGCGCCCGCTGGAGCCGAAGTTCTTTGATCGGCAGATGGCCTTCAACCTGCTGGCGCAAGTCGGCACGCCTGACGCCCAAGGTCATACAGCCCTGGAGAAACGCCTCGTACACGAACTGCGCGCCGTGCTGGAAACACCTCTGCTAAAGATTTCCGCAACCTGCGTTCAAGCCCCGGTGTTTTTTGGCGATAGCCTGACAGTGTCTTTGCAATTGGGCGCGCCGGTCGACCTGGCCGCTGTCAACCGTGCACTGGAGGCAGCGCCGGGGATCGAGCTGGTGGAAGAGGGCGACTACCCTACGGCCGTTGGGGATGCGGTCGGCCAGGATGTGGTCTACGTTGGACGAGTGCGTGCGGGCGTTGACGACCCGGCGGAACTAAATCTGTGGTTGACGTCAGATAACGTACGCAAGGGCGCGGCGTTGAACGCCGTGCAGCTGGCGCAGTTGTTGATAAAAGGCCTTGTGTAAAAGATACTTGGCGGCAATTTGTAGATTGATTCTAGCCAGGCGCTATGCTTGGCCCCAAGCGAAACAGAAGCGCGTCGGTAACCTATCGGCTCGCCATGCCTTATGGCAGCGGTTACCAACCTTCTCGCAGGCCGGGGAGTGTTCAAACAAAGGATGAGGCTATGGTTCAAGTTCGCAAACTGGTGTTAGCAATAGCGGCCGCCTCGGCGCTGTCTTCCGGTATGGCGCAGGCGCTGCAGCTTGGGGAGATGACCCTCAAGTCGAAGTTGAACCAGCCGTTGGCGGTGGAAATCGAATTGCTCGACGTCGGCGGCCTCACCGCCTCCGAGATCACCCCGAGCCTGGCGTCTGACCAGGCGTTTGTGGACGCCGGCGTGGATCGCCAGGCGTTTCTGAATGACCTGACGTTTACCCCGGTGATCAACCCCAATGGCCGCAGTGTGGTGCGCGTCACCTCCAGCAAGCCGCTGCCTGATTCCTATGTACGTTTTCTGCTTCAAGTGCAATGGCCCAACGGCCGCCTGATGCGCGACTACAGTGTGCTGCTCGACCCGGCCAAGTTCGAGCAGCCGGCACCGACCGCCAGCGCACCTGCACCGCGCTTGAGTGCGCCGACCCAGTCGGCACCTGCCAACACGGCGCCCACGGTCAGCAAAGCTGCGCAGCACACCACGACTTCTCGCGATACGTTGTGGGAAATTGCCGCGAAGAACCGCAACGGCGCGTCGGTCCAGCAAACCATGCTGGCGATCCAGGCGCTCAACCCTGATGCTTTCATCGACGGCAATATCAACCGCCTGAAAACCGGCCAGGTGCTGCGTCTTCCGGATCGCCAGCAAGCCACCAGCTTGCCGCAGCCGGAGGCGATTGCCGAAGTCACTGCGCAAAATGCCGCCTGGCGCCAGGGGCGTCGCACGGCCAATAATCAGGCCGCCGGCAAGCAGCAACTCGACGCCACTCGGCGCACCCAGGCAGGCGATGCGCCCTCGAGCACCAATGCCAAGGACAATTTGAGCCTGGTGTCGGCCGAGTCCGCCAAGAAAGGTGCCAAGGGCAGGGCCGCTGACGGTCGGGCATTGAGCGACAAGCTGGCGATGACCCAGGAAGAACTGGACACCACGCGCCGCGACAATGCCGAGCTGAAAAGCCGCGCAGCCGACCTGCAAAGCCAGCTGGACAAGCTGCAAAAGCTGATTCAACTGAAAAACGATCAACTGGCCAAGTTGCAGGCTCAGGGCGGTAACCCGGCAGTGCCGGGCACTGCGCCCACGACAGCAACCATCCCCGCGCAGCTGCCAGGTGAGCCTGCGGCCACTGCGGCGGCTGCGCCGGCACCCGATGCGACGCCGGCTGCCGTGGTGGCCACGCCCGAGCCGATCAAGGCGGATGCCGCGCCGGCGAGCACCACCGAAGGTAAATTCAACGATCTGCTGACCAACCCGATTGTCCTTGGGGTCATCGGCGGTGCTGCCGGCTTGCTGGTGTTGTTGCTCCTGCTGCTGTGGGCCCGTCACCGCAACGCCCGCCTCGAAGAGGAAAAGCACCTGCGTATGGCGCGGGCGCTGGCTGAAGAGCCACAGTTCTCGCCGAGTGTGGATCACGACCTGCCACCGGACAGCTTCGAAGGCCTGGAAGTGCCGCCGCCGAACGTCAAGCTGGCTGCCGCGCCTGCGCCCGCCCCCGTGGTTGAGCCTGTCGTGGTGCCGAGCGTGGCTTCCGTGCTGGCGCCGTTGGCGGTCGCCGTAGCCCCGGTAAACTCCAGCGACGCGCTGGCACAAGCTCAATCCCATATCGACCGTGGTCACCTGAATCAGGCCGCCGATGTGTTGGAGCAGGCGATCAAGCGCGAGCCCAAACGCAGTGATCTGCGCTTGAAGCTGATGGAAGTGTACGGTCTGCAGAGCGACAAGGACGGCTTCGTTACGCAAGAGCGTCAACTGGTGGCCACGGGCGAAAACCACGCTCAGGTCGAGCAGCTCAAGAGTCGCTTCCCGGCCATGGCCGTGTTGGCCGCGGGCGTCAGTGCTGCGGTGGCCGCGGCGGCGCTGGACGCTCAATACGTTAAGAACCTGCTCGAAGACAAACCGGCAGCACCAGCCCCGGAACCCGACGCGTTCGATACGGATTTCGACTTGAGCCTGGACGATCTGGAAGCCGCTTCGCCGGCCGTGGTCAGCCCCAAGGATGAGTCGAGTTTCGAGTCGGTCCTGCAGCGCGAGACGCAAGCCAAGCCTGCCCCGGATGATATGTCGGACTTCGATCTGGACCTGCAACTGGACGCGCCGTCGTCCACGCAGTCGGACGATGACTTCCTCTCGGGCCTTGAAGACCAGATGAAGGATGTGCCGGCCGTTGAGCCGCCGACCCTTACCCCTGCCGCACTGGATGATTTCGACCTGCCGGAAGACTTCGACCTGTCCCTGGCTGACGAACCGCAAGCGCCGCCGGCCGCCAAGCCGGATGCCTTCACGTCCGAGCTGGACGATGTCAACGCTGAGCTCGATCGCCTGTCCCAGAGCCTCGAGCATCCGCCGATCGAGCCTTCCTTTACCGCTGAAGATGCGGCGTTGGGCGCTGATGAGCCGGAGTTCGATTTCCTCTCTGGCACCGATGAAGTGGCCACCAAGCTCGACCTGGCCCAGGCGTACATCGACATGGGCGATGCCGACGGCGCGCGCGACATCTTGTCCGAAGTGCTGACTGAGGGCGATGAAGCCCAGCGCGGTGAAGCCAAGGAAATGCTCGGCAAAATCTGAAGGGTGGTGTAACACCAGTGTGGGAGCGGGCTTGCTCGCGAGCGTGACGTGCCGGTTAGCTGGTTGAGCGACCGGCACGTTGCATTCGCGAGCAAGCCCGCTCCCACAGTTGGTTTGGCGTGTGGCCTCGCAACAAAAGCGCCCCTCATGCGTGCGCCGCCTTTATAATGGCCGCCTTTGCGCAACTCATCGGGCTCTCAGTTCTTGGCAAATATAGATAACGCGGCCGCCGAAATGGCGGCCGCAGGCTTTAACCGCATCGCCCTGGGCGTGGAATACAAAGGCTCACGCTATCGCGGCTGGCAGCGCCAGGCCTCGGGTGTGTTGACGGTGCAGGAAACCCTCGAAAATGCCTTGTCCAAAGTCGCCGACTCGCCGGTGTCGCTGATGTGCGCCGGGCGAACCGACGCCGGTGTGCACGCCTGTGGCCAGGTAGTGCACTTTGACACCCAGGCCGAGCGCACGATGAAAGCGTGGGTGATGGGCGCCAATATCAATTTGCCCCATGACGTCAGCGTCACTTGGGCCAAGGTCATGCCTGCGCATTTTCATGCGCGCTTCAAGGCAATTGCCCGGCGTTATCGCTACGTGATCTACAACGACCAGATCCGTCCGGCGCACCTCAACCAGGAAATCACCTGGAACCATCGCCCGCTGGACGCCGAGCGCATGGCCGAGGCCGCGCAGCATTTGGTCGGTGTGCATGATTTCAGCGCGTTCCGTGCCGGCCAGTGCCAGGCCAAGTCGCCGATCAAGGAAGTCCATCACCTGCGGGTGACCCGTCACGGCAAGATGATCGTGCTGGATATCCGCGCCGGCGCCTTCCTGCACCATATGGTGCGCAATATTGCAGGCGTGTTGATGACCATCGGCACCGGCGAGCGCCCGGTAGAGTGGGCCAAAGAAGTGTTGGAAAGTCGTATCCGCCGCACAGGTGGGGTGACGGCGCATCCTTTTGGCCTGTATCTGGTGGACGTGGAGTACCGCGACGAGTTCGAATTGCCGGATCGTTTCATCGGGCCACACTTCCTCACAGGTTTCAGCGAACTTGGCGGCTGACGCCCGGAATAGCTTTTGTTACCATCCGGGACTTTCTCGGTTCAACCCCTGAGGTTTCTACGACATGTCAGCCGTTCGCAGCAAGATTTGCGGGATCACCCGCATAGAAGACGCGCTGGCGGCAGTCGAGGCGGGGGCGGATGCCATCGGTTTCGTGTTTTATGCCAGGAGCCCACGGGCGGTGAATGTGTTGCAGGCGCGTGCAATCATCGCCGCGTTGCCGCCGTTCGTGACCACCGTTGGCTTGTTCGTCAACGCCAGTCGCTGCGAGCTCAACGAAACCCTGGATGCCGTGCAGCTGGACATGCTGCAGTTTCACGGCGACGAAAGCCCCGACGAGTGTGAAAGCTACCAGCGTCCGTATATCAAGGCGCTGCGCGTCAAGGCCGGGGATGACATCGCCGCCGCGTGCGCTGCCTATACTGGCGCTCGTGGCATTCTGTTGGATACCTATGTCGAAGGCGTGCCGGGCGGTACGGGCGAAGCATTCGACTGGACGCTGATTCCCGAGGGGCTGAGCAAGCCGATTATCCTGGCCGGCGGGCTAAACCCCGCGAATGTCGGGGCCGCCATCGAGCAGGTTCGGCCGTACGCCGTCGACGTCAGCGGTGGGGTGGAGCAGGGCAAGGGCATCAAGGATCACCACAAGATTCGCGCATTCATGCAAGCGGTGCGCAACAGCAATGGTGTGATGTGACGGCTCGCAGTCTGCCGCCGTCCATAACTACCACTGTGTAAAACAGCATCGGCGCCGCCTGCGGGAGGCCCGGAAATGTAGTGGCAACCCGCGCTGCAGGTTGTCTGGAAGGCTGAGGATACAGGCAGGAAGTGGCTGGTCGAACGTCTGACCCCGTCCAGCCTGTGTCATCGCCACATATGAATTTAGCTCAAGGGCATACGCGGGGCTGTGTTCAAGCCACCGGTACTGGAGAAAGAAAGCATGAGCAACTGGTTAGTAGACAAACTGATCCCTTCGATCATGCGTTCCGAGGTGAAGAAAAGCTCGGTTCCTGAAGGTCTGTGGCACAAGTGCCCATCCTGCGACGCGGTGCTGTATCGCCCGGAGCTGGAAAAGACCCTGGACGTTTGCCCCAAGTGCAACCACCACATGCGTATCGGCGCCCGCGCCCGCATCGACATTTTCCTCGACGCCGATGGCCGTGCCGAGCTGGGCGCTGACCTGGAGCCGGTTGACCGTCTCAAGTTCCGCGACGGCAAGAAGTACAAGGATCGCCTGACCGCCGCGCAAAAGCAGACTGGTGAAAAGGACGCGCTGATTTCCGTCAGCGGCAAGTTGCTGGGCATGCCGGTCGTGGTGTCGGCGTTTGAGTTTTCCTTCATGGGCGGCTCCATGGGCGCCATCGTCGGTGAGCGTTTCGTACGTGCCGCCAACTACGCCCTGGAAAACCGTTGCCCGATGATCTGCTTCGCCGCCTCCGGTGGCGCGCGCATGCAGGAAGCGCTGATTTCCCTGATGCAAATGGCCAAGACCTCCGCGGTACTGGCGCGTCTGCGTGAAGAAGGCATTCCGTTCATCTCTGTGCTGACTGACCCGGTTTATGGTGGTGTTTCCGCCAGCCTGGCGATGCTGGGTGACGTGATTGTCGGCGAACCCAAGGCCCTGATCGGCTTTGCCGGCCCGCGCGTGATCGAGCAGACCGTTCGCGAAAAACTGCCGGAAGGTTTCCAGCGCAGCGAGTTCCTGCTGGAGCACGGCGCGATTGACATGATCATTGCCCGTGGCGAGCTGCGTCCACGGCTGGGTAACCTGTTGGCGCAAATGATGGGCCTGCCGACGCCTGTGTACGTCGCGCCTAAAGTCGAACCGATCGTTGTACCGCCGGTGCCTGCAAACCTATGACCCAACGTACCCTGGGCGAATGGCTCGCCTACCTTGAGCAGTTGCATCCGTCAGCCATCGACATGGGCCTGGAGCGCTCGCAACAGGTAGCGGCCCGCCTCGGGTTGGGCCGGCCGGCACCGCGTGTTATCACGGTGACCGGCACCAACGGCAAAGGCTCTACCTGTGCCTTTGTCGCGGCGCTGCTGCAAGCCCAAGGGCTGAAAGTTGGCGTCTACAATTCCCCGCACCTGCTGCGTTACAACGAGCGGGTGCAGCTCAATGGTGTAGAAGCCACTGATGAGCAGCTCTGCGAGGCCTTTGCCGCACTGGATGCCGGGCGCGGCGAAATTTCCTTGACCTACTTCGAAATGGGCACCCTGGCGGCGTTCTGGCTGTTCGAGCGTGCGCAATTGGATGTGGTGGTTCTCGAAGTCGGCCTGGGTGGGCGTCTGGACACGGTCAACGTGGTGGATGCCGACCTGGCGCTGGTCACCAGCATTGGCGTCGACCATGCCGACTACTTGGGCAATACCCGCGAGTCGGTCGCCTATGAAAAGGCCGGGATCTTCCGCCAGGGCAAGCCTGCGCTGTGTGGTGATCTGGACCCGCCGCAACCCTTGCTCGACAAGGTGCGCGAGCTGGATTGCCCGTTTTACCTGCGCGGCCGCGAATTCAATCTCGACATCGGTGCTCAACATTGGCAATGGCGTGGGCGTGATGCGCGCGGCCAGGTGGTAGAGCTGCGTGATCTGCCGCTGCTGAACCTGCCGATGGAAAACGCTGCGTTGGCGTTGCAGGCTTACCTGCTGCTGGATCTGCCTTGGCATACCGAGCAGATTGCCGCGACATTGCTGGCCACTCGGGTGGTCGGGCGCCTGGATCGTCGCACCTTCGAGTGGGAGGGCAAGCGCCTGAACCTGCTGCTGGATGTGGGGCACAACCCGCATGCCGCCGAGTACCTGGCACAACGCCTGTCGCGTACACCGCCGGTGGGTCGCCGCCTGGCGGTGTTCGGGCTGTTGGCTGACAAAGACCTGGGCGGCGTGGTTGCGCCGTTGCTGGGTGATGTCCAGGCTTGGGCGGTTGCGCCGCTGGATACGCCACGCAGTCGGCCGGCCGCCGAATTGGAAGCGGCCTTGCAGAACCTTGGTGCGCCAGTGGCGTCGTATGCAAGCGTCACCGCCGCGCTTGAAGCGCAGTGTGCGGTGGCAACGGCCGAGGACGAGATTCTGTTGTTCGGATCATTTTATTGTGTTGCCGAGGCGCTAGAGTGGTTGGCCCGGCGCTCCACGGAGGAAGCTGCACATGGCATTACTGGATAGCGCATACAAGCAGCGAATGGTTGGAGCCCTGGTGCTGGTGGCGTTGGCGGTGATTTTTCTGCCGATGCTGTTTTCGCGTCAGGACGAGCAGCGCCAGGTAGTCGTTGAGGCGCCGGCTGCGCCCCAGACGCCGACGGTACCGCAAGTTCAGGTCGAGCCGGTGGTGGTGCCCGAGCCGCAGGCGTTGCCTGAGGAGTCTGTGCCGAGTGATGCGGATGTGGCTGCGCAGCAGGCGCCGAGCATGCCGGTGCAGCCGAGCGTGCCAGTGGTCAAGCCCGCACCCGCAGCTGCGCCCGCTCCGGCAGCGCCTGCGGTTGCCGCCAAGCCGGCCGCGCCGGCACCAGCGCCCAAGCCGGTAGCTCCGCAACCTGCTGCGCCTGGCAAGCCGGACGTTGGTCAAAGCCGCATCGATCCCAATGGCCTGCCGATCACTTGGTCGATCCAGCTCGCCAGCCTGGCCAATCGCGAGAGCGCCGAGGCCTTGCAGAAAAAGCTGCGTGCTCAGGGCTACAACGCCTATATCCGCAGTGCCGATGGCAAGAACCGCGTGTTTATCGGGCCGCTGATCGAGCGCGCCGAGGCCGATCGTCTGCGCGACTTGCTGGGTCGCCAGCAGAACCTGAATGGCTTTGTGGTGCGTTTTCAGCCTGAGCGCGGCTGATTTCACCCCCGTTTCAGCTTGGAATGCACTCAATGTGGGGGGGCTTGCCCCCGATGGCGGTAGGTCAGTCAGCCTCTCTGATAATGACCCATCGCTATCGGGGGCAAGCCCCCTCCCACATTGTATTTGGTGGTCCTGAGGAGGCCTTCGCCCTACTCAACCCATTGATTTGCAACGCACCCGCAATCACAGCTTACCGACAGCCCGGCGCTCTGCTAAAATGCGCCGCCTTATCCGTACGTAGGCTGCACTGTGCCATTTACCTGGGTTGATTGGGCGATCGTTGCAATCGTCGCCATCTCCGCTTTGATCAGTCTAAGCCGCGGCTTCGTAAAAGAAGCACTGTCGTTGCTGACCTGGATCATCGCAGGAGTCGTAGCCTGGATGTTCGGTGGTTCATTGTCGGTTTACCTGGCCGGTTACATCGAGACACCTTCGGCTCGCGTCATCGCGGGCTGCGCCATCATGTTCATCGCCACGCTGCTGGTGGGGGCAATGGTCAATTATCTTATTGGCGAGTTGATACGTGTCACCGGCCTCTCCGGGACCGATCGATTTCTTGGCATGGCCTTCGGCGCTGCGCGTGGCGCGTTGCTGGTGGTCGTGGCGGTCGGGCTGTTGAGCCTGGGGCCGGTACAGCAGGATTCGTGGTGGCAGGAGTCGGTACTCGTGCCAAAATTTCTATTGGTTGCAGATTGGTCCAAGAACCTCATTCTGGGGTGGAGCAGTCAGTGGCTGGCCAGCGGAATCAGCGTACCCGCTGATCTTCCGTTCAAGGAACACCTCTTGCCGGCCAAAACGCCTCAGTAAGCAGTGTTCAGTCAAGATTCATTAAGTAGGGGTTGCGTCGCATGTGTGGCATCGTCGGTATCGTCGGTAAGTCGAACGTGAATCAGGCGCTGTATGACGCGCTAACCGTCCTCCAGCACCGCGGCCAGGACGCTGCCGGTATTGTGACCAGCCACGACGGCCGGTTATTCCTGCGCAAGGACAATGGCCTGGTGCGTGACGTGTTCCATCAGCGTCACATGCAGCGCCTCGTCGGGCACATGGGCATTGGCCATGTGCGTTACCCGACTGCGGGCAGCTCGACCTCGGCCGAGGCTCAACCGTTTTACGTCAACTCGCCTTACGGCATTACCCTGGCGCACAACGGTAACCTGACCAACGTTGAACAACTGGCCAAGGAGATTTACGAATCTGACCTGCGCCACGTCAACACCAGTTCCGACTCGGAAGTGCTGCTCAACGTGTTCGCCCACGAGTTGGCCCAGCGGGGCAAGCTGCAGCCAACCGAAGAAGACGTGTTCGCCGCCGTGACTGACGTGCACAACCGTTGCGTCGGTGGCTACGCGGTCGTGGCCATGGTCACCGGTTACGGCATCGTCGGTTTCCGCGACCCGCATGGCATCCGTCCGATCGTGTTCGGCCAGCGTCACACCGACGAAGGCGTCGAGTACATGATCGCCTCCGAAAGCGTGTCCCTGGACGTGTTGGGCTTCACCCTGATCCGCGACCTGGCCCCGGGCGAAGCGGTGTACATCACCGAAGATGGCAAGCTGCACACCCGTCAGTGCGCTGTTGCGCCGAAACTGACCCCGTGTATTTTCGAACACGTCTACCTGGCGCGTCCGGATTCGATCATCGACGGCGTTTCGGTATACAAAGCGCGTCTGCGCATGGGCGAGAAGCTGGCCGAGAAAATCCTGCGCGAGCGTCCTGAGCACGACATCGACGTGGTAATCCCGATTCCGGACACCAGCCGTACCGCTGCGCTGGAGCTGGCCAACCATTTGGGCGTCAAGTTCCGCGAAGGTTTCGTCAAGAACCGCTACATCGGCCGTACCTTCATCATGCCGGGCCAGGCGGCGCGCAAGAAGTCGGTTCGCCAGAAGCTCAACGCAATCGAGCTGGAATTTCGCGGCAAGAACGTGATGCTGGTGGACGACTCCATCGTACGCGGCACCACCTGCAAGCAGATTATTCAGATGGCCCGTGAAGCGGGTGCCAAGAACGTGTACTTCTGTTCTGCTGCGCCAGCTGTGCGTTACCCGAACGTGTACGGTATCGACATGCCGAGCGCCCACGAGCTGATTGCCCACAACCGTTCGACCCAGGATGTGGCCGACCTGATCGGCGCCGACTGGCTGATCTATCAGGACCTGCCGGACCTGATCGAAGCGGTTGGCGGCGGCAAGATCAAGATCGAGCAGTTCGATTGCGCCGTGTTCGACGGCAAGTACGTGACCGGCGATGTCGACGAGGCTTACCTGAACAAGATCGAACAGGCGCGCAACGACTCGTCGAAGATCAAGACCCAGGCGGTCAGCGCGATCATCGATCTGTATAACAACTGAGTAAACACCGGCCCTGAGGGGCCGGTTTTGTATCTTAAATAAAGAATTGAGTAAGGAGTCGCAGCATGAGTCAGGAATGGGATGCCGGTCGGTTGGACAGCGACCTCGATGGCGTAGCTTTCGATACCCTGGCTGTGCGCGCCGGCCAGCACCGTACCCCGGAAGGTGAGCACGGCGACCCGATGTTCTTCACCTCCAGCTATGTGTTCCGCACCGCCGCCGACGCCGCCGCGCGTTTTGCCGGTGAAGTGCCGGGCAACGTCTACTCGCGTTACACCAACCCGACCGTTCGTGCGTTCGAGGAGCGTATTGCGGCCCTTGAAGGCGCTGAGCAGGCGGTGGCCACGGCGACTGGCATGGCGGCCATCCTCGCCGTTGTGATGAGCTTGTGCAGCGCTGGTGACCATGTATTGGTTTCACGCAGCGTGTTCGGTTCGACCATCAGCCTGTTCGAGAAGTACTTCAAGCGCTTCGGTATTGAAGTGGACTACGTACCACTGGCAGACCTGTCCGGTTGGGACGCGGCGATCAAGTCCAACACCAAATTGCTGTTCGTCGAGTCGCCGTCCAACCCGCTGGCCGAGTTGGTGGACATCGCCGCATTGTCCGAAGTGGCGCACGCCAAGGGCGCGATGCTGGTGGTCGACAACTGCTTCTGCACGCCTGCATTGCAGCAGCCGTTGAAGCTGGGCGCAGACATCGTCGTGCACTCGGCCACCAAGTTCATCGACGGCCAGGGCCGTTGCATGGGCGGCGTGGTGGCTGGGCGTGGCGAGCAGATGAAAGAAGTGGTGGGTTTCTTGCGCACTGCTGGCCCGACGCTGAGCCCGTTCAACGCCTGGATCTTCCTCAAGGGCCTGGAAACCCTCAGTCTGCGCATGAAGGCCCATTGCGCCAATGCCCAGGCCCTGGCCGAGTGGCTGGAGCAGCAGGATGGCATCGAGAAAGTGCACTACGCAGGCCTCAAGAGCCACCCGCAACACGAATTGGCCCAGCGCCAGCAGCGTGGTTTCGGCGCCGTGGTCAGCTTCGAAGTGAAGGGCGGCAAAGAGGGTGCCTGGCGCTTTATCGACGCCACTCGCTTGATTTCGATCACCGCCAACCTGGGCGACAGCAAGACCACCATCACGCACCCGAGCACCACCTCCCATGGTCGCCTGGCGCCGCAAGAGCGTGAAGCGGCCGGCATCCGCGACAGCCTGATCCGCATCGCAGTGGGCCTGGAAGATGTGGCCGACTTGCAGGCAGACCTGGCCCGCGGGCTGGCGGCCTTGTGATCGAGTGGTCCATGGATGCTGCGGCGGTCGGTAACGGCCGCGTCGCACTGGTGACGGGCGCGGCGCGGGGCATTGGTCTCGGGATCGCGGCGTGGCTGATCAGCGAAGGCTGGCAAGTGGTGTTGACCGACCTGGACCGCGAGCGCGGCTCAAAGGTGTCCAAGGTGCTGGGCGACAATGCCTGGTTTATCACCATGGACGTCGCCGACGAGAAACAAGTGGCCCAAGGTGTCGCAGAAGTGCTGGGGCAGTTCGGGCGGCTGGACGCGTTGGTGTGCAACGCGGCCGTGGCCGACCCGCGCAATATCACCCTGGAAAGCCTCGACCTGGCGTATTGGAACCGCGTGTTGGCGGTGAATCTCAGTGGGCCGATGCTGTTGGCCAAGCACTGCGCGCCGTACCTGCGTGCCCATGGCGGTGCCATCGTCAACCTGGCGTCGACCCGGGCGCGTCAGTCGGAGCCGGACACCGAGGCCTATGCGGCGAGCAAGGGCGGCCTGCTGGCCCTGACGCATGCCTTGGCCATGAGCCTGGGGCCGGAGGTGCGGGTCAATGCCGTCAGCCCTGGCTGGATCGATGCGCGTGATCCGGCGGCCCGACGTGCCGAGCCTTTGACGGATGCCGACCATGCCCAGCATCCGGCGGGCAGAGTGGGCACGGTTGAAGACGTGGCGGCGATGGTGGCGTGGTTGCTGTCGCGCCAGGCGGGGTTTGTCACCGGGCAAGAGTTTGTGGTGGACGGTGGCATGAGCAAGAAGATGATTTACAGCGAGTAGGGCAGATCGCTGTCTTGAAGCAATTTTGTCTTTTTCAGAAAAACTTCAAGCAGGCTATTGACTTAGGTCCGCTACCTGCGTAAATTTCGCGGCCTCAACGAAGCAAAGGGTGATTAGCTCAGCTGGGAGAGCATCTGCCTTACAAGCAGAGGGTCGGCGG